>JBPPMG010000173.1:0-17952 GCA_051305935.1 Thermoanaerobaculia bacterium | reverse complement strand
GCTGGGGATCATCTCGGGCGCGATCTGCGCGTGGGGGTCGGCGCACAATCCCGATCCGACGCGGACGCTCACTACGAGCGTCATCCTCACCGTGGCACTCGGGTCGCTCTGCGCGTCGTTTCTCAACGCGGCATCGAACGCGATCAACCAGATCGCGGACCTCGAGATCGATCGCATCAACAAGCCGTCGCGCCCGCTCTGCACCGGTGCGATGTCGATGCGCAGCGCGTGGAACACGACGCTCCTCTGGTACGCGCTCGCGATCGTCCCGACCTGGCTCGTCGTCGTCCATCCGTACCAGACCTGGAGCGCGAAGCTCTTCGCGCCGCTCAGCGCGCACGAGTGCTTCTTCATCTACCTCGCGGGTCTCGTTTTCACGCTCGTCTATTCGCTGCCGGAGTTAGGGCGCACGAAGCGTTTCGGCATCTGGGCAAACGTGACGATCGCGGTGCCGCGCGGCTGCCTCCTCAAGGTCGCCGGCTGGTCGATGGTCGCGCGCGTCGGCTCGAGCGAGCCGTGGTTCATCGGCTCGATCTTCATGTTTTTCCTCATCGGCGCCGCGTCGACAAAAGACTTCTCCGACATGGAGGGCGACCGCGCGGGCGGCTGCATCACGCTGCCGATCAAGTACGGCGCGCGCCGCTCGGCGCAGATCATGGCGCCGTTCTTCATCCTTCCCTGGCTCCTGATGCCGCTCGGAGCCGTTCTCGACGATCCCTTTGCCCCCGGCCTCACGATCCTCACCGGCAACGCGACGTTTCTATCGCTCCTCGGTGTCGGTCTCGCCCTCTGGGGCGCCTACACGTCGTGGCTCCTGCTCCGCAACCCCGACGAGCTCACTGCGACCGAGAACCACCCGTCGTGGCGGCACATGTACCTGATGATGATGACCGCGCAAGTGGGGTTCGCCGTGGCGTATCTCGTGTAAGGCGGGCCAGAGGCCAAAGGCCAAAGGCCAAAGCAGGCCAAAGGCCAGAGGCCAAAGCAACCTGCGCCACCGTTGTCTCGTGTTCAACTTCTGCACGATGCGCCTCATCTCCGGCGCCCTGTCTGCTCTGGCCTTTGGCCTCTGGCCTCTGGCCCGCCTTTGTCTGCGCTGCCTCTGGCCTCTGGCTTGCCTTTGTCTGCTCTGGCCTCTGGCCTGCCTTTAAGCGCTAAACTACCCCCATGTCCCACCGCACCACCGATCAAAACGACGACATCGCCGTCGCGGCGCCGCGCGCGACCGTCGCGGATGCGAGGATCGCCCTCTTCATCGACTTCGAGAACATCGCGCTCGGCGTCCGGCAGGCGAACTACCAGAAGTTCGACATCAGCCTTCTTCTCGAGCGGCTCGTCGACAAGGGGAAGATCGTCGTCAAGCGCGCCTACTGCGACTGGGACAAGTTCCCCGAGTACAAGCGCGAGTTCCACGAGGCCGCGATCGAGTTGATCGAGATCCCGGCCCGCCAGTACTCGGGCAAGAACTCCGCCGACATCCGGCTCGCGGTCGACGCGATGGACATGGCATGGTCGAAGGAGCACATCTCTCTCTTCGTCATCGCCTCGGGCGACTCCGACTTCTCCCCGCTCGTGTCGAAGCTCAAGGAGAACGACAAGGGCGTCATCGGCGTCGGCGTGAAGAATTCCTCCAGCGCGCTGCTCATCGACAACTGCGACGAATTCATCTTCTACGAGGACCTCGTGCGTGGGCTCGATCGCACGCCGACGGTCGCCGCCAAGGACAAGAAGCAGGCCGAGGCGTTCCGGCTGCTCATCGAGTCGATCAAGGCGCTCATGCGCGAGAACAAGGAGATCCTCTGGGGGTCGATGGTCAAGCAGACCATGGTGCGAAAGAAGCCGGCGTTCAACGAGGAGTACTACGGCTACGACACCTTCAGCGACCTGCTCGAAGACGCGCAGACGGCGAACCTGATCAAGATCAAGAAGGACGCGAAGTCGGGTTCGTACGTGATCACCGGATTCGCGCAGACCGCGAGCAAGTGAATGCGGATTTCGGAATGCGGAATGCGGAATGGAGAGCCGACCGGATCGCTCCGGCGAGGACGTCGACTTTCATTGAGGCGCCGGCAGATGTGCACGGCTGCTACGTCTCACGTGGCACTCCACTCCGCATTCCGCAATTCGCATTCCGCATTGCCCACTCCGCATTCCGCATTCCGCATTCCGCATTGCCCCTAAATCATGCCTAAGCTCCGAAACCGCTCCCACCACCCCGTTCTGGTCATCGGTACCGGCATCGCGGGCCTAACCTCGGCCTGGGTCCTCGCGCAGGCGGGGGTGAAGGTCCTGCTCGTGACGAAGACGTCGGATCCCGCCGACTGCAACACCTTCTGGGCCCAGGGCGGGATCATCTACAAGGGCACGAACGACTCGTCGGCGAAGCTGATCGAGGACATCATCCACGCCGGCGCCCAGCTCTCGAACGAGGAGGCGGTGCGCTCGCTCGCGATCGACGGGCCAAAAGTCGTGCGCAAGCTTCTGATCAAGGAGATGAAGGTCCCGTTCGACAAGACGGACGAGGGGGAGCTCGACCTGACGCAGGAAGGGGCGCACTCGGTCTCGCGGATCATCCACGCGGGCGACGCGACGGGGCGCGCGATCGAGATCTCGCTGCTCAACAAGGTGAAGAAGGAGCCTAACATCCGGCTCCTTACCGACATGACGGCGATCGACCTTCTCACGACGCACCATCATCCGCTCGACGTCCAGGTGCGCTACGGTCTCGCCAACGAGTGCGTCGGCGCCTACCTGCTCGACAACAAGACGAACGAGGTCTACACGGTCTTCGCCGACTACACGGTGCTCGCCACCGGCGGCGCAGGACAGATCTTCCTCCACACGACGAACACGCGCGCCGCGATCGGCGACGGCGTCGTGATGGCGCACCGCGCCGGAGCGCGCATCATGAACGCCGAGTACGTGCAGTTCCATCCGACGGCGCTCTTCGACAAGAAGGCGAACCACTTCCTCATCTCCGAGGCGCTCCGGGGCGAGGGCGCGCGGCTGCGGAACCAGAAAGGCGAGTACTTCATGGAAAAGTACTCGCCGTCACTTCGAGACCTGGCCCCGCGTGACATCGTGGCCCGCGCGATCGTCGAGGAGATGACGATCTCGAAGGACGACTTCGTCTACCTCGACCTCGCCTCCTCGTACAACGGCGACGAGCCCATCCCCGAGCGCTTCCCGAACATCGCGAAGGCCTGCGCGGACATCGGCGTCGACATCGAGTCCGAGCCGATCCCGGTCGTCCCCGCGGCGCACTACTTCTGCGGCGGCGTGCTCTGCAACACGGCCGGCGAGACGACTCTCACGCGCCTCTACGCCATCGGCGAGACATCGTGCAGCGGCGTTCACGGCGCGAACCGCCTCGCCTCGACCTCGCTGCTCGAGGGGCTGACCTGGGGATACCACGCGGCGCTGTCGATTCGCGGGAAGCTCCACAAGGCGGGGCCATCGGCCGGGTCAGCAGGCAGTCGAAGCGCAGCCGTGCGCCGCTCGCCGCTGCCCGGGCTCGGCGTCATCGCCTCGTCGGCGATCCAGAGCATTCCCGACTGGAAACAGCCCGGCTCGATGAACCTCGAGGATCCCGCGCTGATCCTCCAGGACTGGACGACGATCCAGCACACGATGTGGAACTACGTGGGCATCGTCCGAACCTACGAGCGCCTCAAGCGCGCCTTCGCCGACATGCGCGAGCTCGGCAACCGCCTCACGAAGTTCTACCACGAGTCCCCGGTCTCGAAGGACATCATCGAGCTCTTCCACGGCCAGAACATGGCCGCGCTCATCGCCCAGGCCGCGCTGAAGAACCCGGAGTCGAGAGGAGCGCATTTCCGGAAGGAGTAATTTCGGATTTCGAATTTCGGATTGTCGCACTCGCTCGGGCGGCGAAAAACGAGCCCGTTCCTCGAAAACCGAACGATTTGCGGAGCAATCCGAAATCCGCAATCCGCAATCCGAAATCGCCTTTGTGACGGTCCGCACTAGCGAAACTTCTCCCGGTTCGCGATGATGCTCGGCGGAGATCTGCCCCACCCGCCATAGTCCGGTCCCCTTCCGGGCCGGGAACCCGGGCAGCACGGAGGAAACCAATGAAACAATTCGTCCTGGCGATTGCGATCGCCGCTACCTTTACCAGCTGCGACAAGGCCGCCGAAAAGTCGGCCGAGCTTCCCGCGAATCCGCCCGCGGCCACCGCGAGCCAGCCGGCCACGACGCCGGCAGGAAACCCGACGGCCATCACCGGAAAAGTCCTCGAGACGATGAACTCGGGCGGCTACTCGTACATCCGCCTGCAGACTGCGGCCGGAGAAGTCTGGACCGCAATCACCGAGGCGAAGATCGACGTCGGTTCGACCATCACGGTGACGCCGTCGATGACGATGACCGATTTCGAGTCGCCGACGCTCAACCGCAAGTTCGATTCGATCGTCTTCGCCACGCTGGGAGATGCCCCGGCAGCCACGCCGGCCGGAATGGCGGCGATGGCGGCAGCGATGGGCGGCGATCCGCACGGCGGCGCGATGGGTGGCAAAGATCCGGGCATCGACCTGACGAAGCTGAAGGTCGCGAAGGCCGAAGGCCCCGACGCGAAGACGATCGAGGAGCTCTGGGCGCAGAAAGACACGCTCAAGGGCAAGCGCGTCGTCGTCCGCGGCGTCGTCGTGAAGTACTCGAACGACATCATGGGCAAGAACTGGATCCATCTCCGCGACGGATCGGGCTCGGCGGAGAAGCAGACCGACGACATCACCGTGACCACGAACTCGATCGCGGCGAAGGGCGACACGGTCGTGGTGACCGGAACGCTCGCGACAGGCGTCGACATCGGCGCCGGCTACAGCTACGCCGCGCTGATCGAAGACGCCAGCGTCGCGAAATAGCAGGCATACAATCTCGCCCGCAGGGGCACGGCCTGCCGTGCCCCTGCGAAGCGACGACGCTCAGCGCTTCCTCCCCCGCTCAGTCGACGCTGTCCAGGAGCTTCAGAAACTCGTCGTACGGGAGCGCCTGCCAGGTCTCTACGCTGGCCGCACCTTCCGAGCGTGAGATCAGCGCCACGCGCTGCGCCGACTCGGGTGTGTCGGCCTCGAACACGTCCATGAAGTCGTACGGCCCGAAGATCGCGTAGTGCGCCTTGAACTTCAAGCCGGGGACGCGCTTCCTCACCTTCTTCAGCCACTCCCTGCCCATCTTCCTCCGCCCCTCGGAGCTTTCGAGCGCTCCGGGAGCGAGCCGGGTCATCAGCACGTACATGGCCATGCCGCACCTCCGTGAGAACACGAATATGTCCGCGAGGCGCCACTTGCAGCCTCAACCGTCACACGCCCGATGTGATCCCGGAGCCCGTCACGAGGCGCGGCGTTTCATGTTGTAATACGCGCGCGATGCCCGACGAGAGAATCCTTTCCGCGGAGGCAGTCGACGACGACCAGGTCGTGGAGCTCTCGCTTCGCCCGCGGCTGCTTCGCGAGTACATCGGCCAGCAGAAGGTGAAGGACAACCTCGAAATCTCCGTCGCGGCCGCGCGCAACCGGCGCGAGGCGCTCGACCACGTTCTCCTCTTCGGCCCCCCGGGCCTCGGCAAGACGACGCTCGCGAACATCATCGCGAACGAGATGAACGCCGGCATCAAGACGAGCTCCGGCCCGGTGATCGAGAAGGCGGGCGACCTCGCAGCGATCCTGACGAACCTCGAAGAGGGCGACGTCTTCTTCATCGACGAGATCCACCGGCTCGCGCCGCAGATCGAGGAGATCCTTTACTCGGCGATGGAAGACTTCAGGCTCGACGTCATCATCGGTCAGGGCGCCGGCGCGCGCACCGTGAAGATCGAGATCCCGAAGTTCACGCTCATCGGCGCGACGACCCGCGCGGGGCTGCTCACTCCTCCGCTTCGCGCCCGTTTCGGAATCGTCCATCGCCTCGACTTCTACGACGTCGACTCCCTCACGGTCATCGTCGAGCGCTCGGCCGACATTCTCGGCATCGCGGCGACGCGGGAAGGGGCGGTCGAGATCGCTCGGCGATCGCGCGGCACGCCCCGCATCGCGAACCGCATCCTTCGCCGCGTCCGCGACTATGCCGAAGTGAAGCACGACGGAAGCGTCGGTCTCGACGTCGCCCGCAAGGCGCTCGAGATGCTCGAGGTCGACGAGTACGGCCTCGACGAGATCGATCGCAAGATCCTGGTCGCGATCATCGAGCGCTTCGGCGGAGGCCCGGTCGGCCTCGGCTCGATCGCCTCGTCGATCGCCGAGGACAAGGGAACGATCGAGGACCTGTACGAGCCCTACCTGATCCAGATCGGCTTCCTCCAGCGCACCCCGCGCGGCCGCGTCGCGACGGCGCAGGCCTACCAGCATCTCGGCTACACGGGCCGCCCCGGCGCCGCGCCGCCGCAGAACAAGTTGTTTTGAGCCCGGGCGCCGGCGCGTGCCGCGGACGGGCGAAGAAAGCCGCGCACCGAACCATCACTCTGTCCCGACGGTCGCCGGAAGCGATACGTACCAGTATCTCGATGGGATCACGAGTACCGATTCTTCTTCTGGCGTTGGCCATGGCGGCGTCAGTCGCCTGGTCGGAGCCTGTCTCCAGGGCGCCCGACCTCGAACAGCTCGATCCCGCCCCGGTCGGGCCCGCGATGGCGTGGCCTCTACAAACGAGCCGGGCATCGATCGCATCGAATGGCGGCACGTGGTTCGCCGTCTGGAGCGACGGCCGCGCGGGGAATCTCGACGTGTTCGGGACGAGAATCGAGGCCGACGGCACGATCGCCGACCCTCTCGGCATCCCGATCGCACCAACGTACGCCCAGGATGTTGATCCCGTCATCACCGCTCACGGGGATGGATATGTCGTCGCCTGGACGTCGCCGTTAGGCGTATTTCTCGTGTCGGTCGCTAGGGACGGACGAATCCTCGACGGTGGCGCCATCGCCGGAACGGAAGGAATGTCGATCGACGCCGGCGGCACCGCGATCGCGAGTAACGGAACCGACATCGTCGTCGCGTGGACCGAGTACGACCCGTTCGCCATGTCGCAGACCGCCTTCTTCACGGTCGTCGAGGCCACTCGGAACGTGAAAGTCCGCAGGCGCGCGATCCCGCGCGTGTTCGGAGGCCAGTTCAGTCCCGCGGCGGCCTCGAGCGGCGGCCGCTTCGTGCTCGCATGGACGGAGCTCGAGTGGGGCTCTCGGCGCGAGGTCTTCGCGATGGACGTGGAGAGCGAGTCTCCCACGAGGGTTCGCGAGCTCGCTCCGGCTGCACCGGAGTCGGCCATTGCGCTCGTCCCGACGCCTTCCGGCTATCTCATCGCGACCGGCGGCATCGACGTGCAGGTTAGGCGCCTGGACGCGATGGGCCGGCCGCTCGGCTCCGCGGTCGCGATCCCGGGTGACGAAGTCACGCGTGTCGATCCCGCGATGACACCCGTGCCCGGAGGCGTGCTTCTCGCGTGTACGGAACGTCCTGCCACGACGACCGAGGCGCGCTTCGACGAGATCGCGCAGGTCCGGCTCGACCTCGTCGGCAATCTCATCGGGCCGGTGACGCAGCTCGTCTCCGCACCGGGCGGGCAGGAGTCGGTCTCACTCGCCTCGACGGCGGACGGGCGCGTCTTTGCCGTGTGGCGCGACGGACGGGACTGGGGCGAGTTCGACGGGGGTTACAGCGGCGCGCTTTTCGGCCGGCTCGTGCGGGCTTCGGGTCTCGCAATGCCGGAAGCGGTCGTCGCCCGCGGCCCCTCGGTCCAGTATCGCCCTGCCGTAACCGCGGGTCCGGGCGGCTTTCTCGTGACCTGGACGGAACAAAGCGGAGTCAACTCGGTACGAGCCTTCGCGTCCCTGATTCGCAGCGACGGATCCATCGCGAAAGCGAACATAGAGATTGCCGCCTTGATCTATCCCAACCTCGTGCCGTATGTCGTAGCAACTGCAAGTGAGGATGGCTACCTTCTCGCCTGGGCCAGCGACGAAGGGCTCAACGCGGTTCGAATGACGAGCGCCGGAGAGATTCTCGACTCACCGCCAATCCGCTTTGGTTTCTCGGGCATTGCGCCGTCGATCGCATCCGACGGGCGCGATTTCCTCGTGACCTGGACCCGAAGGGATGGTGCTGGATCGAATCCGCGATGGGACTTTGTCACGAGCGCTGTCACGCGCGACGGCGTCGTCGTCGATCCGGAGGGCACCTTCGTGGACTGCTGCGGCGGGGGGTACTCATCAGTGTCGTTCGCCGGCGACAAGTACCTGGTCACGTGGACGGTGGGAGTCTCGAAGTACTTCGACGACGTGCACGGCAGGTTCGTTTCGGTGGCGGGAATGCCGCTCACGCCCGCGTTCCCTCTCGCAGGAAGCCGGTTCGCAGTATCACTTTCGTCCGCGGCGGGGAGCGAGGGAACGCTAGTGAATTGGGGACCCTGCCGGCGAATGATCCCGAGTGGCGGTTCGGTTCCGGGTGTCGCAGTCGAGTGCGATCACTTCGGCGACGGCGCCTTCGATCCTGACCCTTACACCGCCTGGACGGGGCGCATCTTCATGCTGTCCGGGGATCCCGTCGCCGTGCATGACGACTCGCGGGCGATCGTGGTTGCCACCCGCCCGGTGAAGCCGCTTCCGCAAGCACACGACGGAGAGGTTCAACGGGTCTTCTTCGGGACATTTGACGTGGGGCGGGCGAGGCCGGTGCGTCGCTGATGCCGCAGAACGGCGGGTCCCCCTTAGGGCGTGAGGCCCACCTCCCCGAACCTGGCGTGCTGATGGAAACTGAGAGGCCCCTCTCCTGCTTCGCGGGCTCGGGACGACAATCCGCCTAACCTTCGCGCGTTTGCCTGCTTTGGCCTCTGACCTTTGGCCTTTGGCCTGCCATTCGCCTACGTCCTCGTCGTCGGCACTCTCGGCAGCGTGACCGCGATCGCCGTTCCGCGCTCGGGCGCCGAGTCGACGTCGATGCGGCCGCCGTGTTCCTGCACGATCCGGAACGAGATCGCCATGCCGAGCCCCGTTCCCGTGGGGAAGTTCGTTCGGAACGGCTGGAAGAGGGCGCGCTGCTCGTGCTCTCCCATACCGCGACCGCTGTCGGCGAAGACGATCCGGAGACCGTCGTCTTCCGCGACGGTCGACACTCGGAGGAAGCCTCCACGCGGCATCGCCTGGATCGCATTTCTCGCGATGTTCCAGAAGACCTGGCGGATCTGGTCGGGATCGCCGACGAGCGTGAACTTCGGCGGATCTAGCGCGCGCTCAATCGCGTGCTCGGCACCAAGCTCGAGGGAATTCGAAAGCAGGTCGAGCGTCTCGGAGAGGCTGGCGACCACGTCGAACTCGATCGCCCTCCGCTCGCTGGGACGGACGAACTGCAGGAAGTCCTGAATCGACTTGTTGAGGCGGTCCGACTCCTTGAGGATGATCGACATCAGCCGCTGCTCCTGAGGCGTCAGGCGCTCGGACTTCTTGAGCACCTGCACCGACCCGGCGATCGCTGCGAGCGGGTTTCGGATCTCGTGCGCGATGCCTGCCGAGAGCTCGCCGACGGCGGCCATGCGGTCCTTCAGGCGGAGCTGCTCCTCGAGCCGCTTCACGTCGGTCAGGTCCTGGAAGATGATGCTGATGCCGGCCGGCTGGCCGTCGAGCGTGTTGAGCGGCGTGACCGCGAAGCCGATCGTGATCGTCTCGCCTCCGCGGCGGTAGTTCTCGGTCTCCCCGCGCACCACGCGCCGCGTGATCATGGCGTCACGCAGCCGCTCCCAATCCTCTTCCAGAAAGAGCTCGAGGTCGGCGAGCGGCCTGCCGACGAGCTCGACCGCGGGGCACGCGAGAATCTCGCACGCCGCGGGATTGGCGAACGAGATGATCCCGGCCGGGGCGACGGTCAGCAGCCCCGAGGGGATCGACGCGACCACGTTCTCGTTGAGCACCTTGAGCTGAGCGAGGTTCCTCCGGTTCGCGTCGAGCTCGATCGACGTCTCGCGCAGCTTCTCGGAGACGTACGACGTGAGCAGCGCGGTCGCGTAGAAGCCGGCGAAGTTCGTCGCCATGTTCAGGTAGAGCCGGAACGACGAGAACGGCGTCATCGAGAAGAGCCCCTGCTCCGGCACCGGGATGATGCCGTAGTAGAGGAGATCGCCGAGCCCCGCGTAGAGGATCACGCATGCGGAAGCGGTGAGCAGCCCGCCACGGCGGTACAGAAGCATCGACGCCGTAATGATCGAGACGAGGTAGAGAAATGAGAAGGGGGAGTCGAGGCCGCCGGTGAAGTAGACGAGCAGAGTCTCGACGAAGAGATCTCCCGCGATCTGCACGGAGAGATTGAGCGTCCTGTCGGGGATCAGCATCCCGACCGCGAGGTAAGCGATCGTCAGCGCGTAGGTGAGCGCGGCGACGAGGTAGAGGTAGTTGATCGGGAGGAGCTGGTCGGTCGTGAACTGGACGATGAGCACGACCACCAGCAGCGTCGTCACCGCGACGATGCGGACCGCGATGAGAGTGCGGACCTCAGGGAGAATTCGGAGCATCGTCAGGCCGCCGTCCGCGGCGGGAGGGAGGCGCGGGGCGCCTTCCCTCCTTCCTGAGCGGAGCGTTGCGCGTCGCCGCCGATCAGCCGACCTGGCCGATCAGCGCGAACATCGGCATGTACATTGCGATGACGATTCCGCCGATCGCGACGCCAAGGAACGCGATCATGACGGGCTCGAGAAGTTTCATGAGGCCCGCAACCGCGGTGTCGACCTCATCCTCGTAGAAGTCCGCAATCTTCGAAAGCATCGTGTCGAGCGCGCCGGTCTGCTCGCCGACCGCGATCATCTGGACGACCATCGAGGGAAACACGTCGGTATCGGCGAGCGGCTCGCTGATCGTCTTTCCTTCTTCGACCGACTTGCGGGTCGCCATGATGGCGTCCTCGATGACGGAGTTGCCCGAGGTGCGCGCGGTGATCTCGAGGCCCTCGAGGATCGGAACACCAGACGAGGTGAGGGTCGCGAGCGTACGGCAGAAACGGGCGACGGCGATCTTGCGCAGCAGCATGCCGAGAATCGGCGACTTGAGGAGCAGCCCGTCGAGGACGCGCTTGCCCTTGTAGGTGGCGTGATAGCGCTTGATCGCGATATACGAGGCGATCATCACGCCGCCGATGAGCCACCAGAAGTCGTTGATGAAGTACGAGAGCTTCATGACGAAGACGGTCGGTCCGGGGAGCTCGGCTCCGAGGCCTTCGAACAGTGACGCGAAGACGGGGATGACCTTCCAGAGAATGATGACGATGACGACGATGGCGATCGAGATGACGGCGACCGGGTAGATCATCGCCGCCTTGACCTGGGAGTTGAGCTTGACTGCCTTCTCGATGTACTGCGCGAGGCGCTGGAGGATCGTGTCGAGAATACCGCCCGCCTCGCCGGCAGCGACCATGTTGGTGTAGAGGTCGTTGAACACCTTCGGATGCTTGCGCATCGCGTCGGCGAGCGTCGACCCCGACTCGACCTCCTGCCGGATCGTCAGCAGCGCGCGCTGGAACGCCTTGATGTCCTGCTGCGAGCCGAGAATCTCGAGACACTGAACGAGCGGAAGGCCCGCGTCGATCATGACCGAGAACTGGCGGGTAAAGATCGCGACCGATTGCTGGGGAACGCTGCCTCCCCATTTCGGCAGGGCGATCTCCTTGCCCTTCTCCTTGACGGCGGTGACGACGATCTGCTGCCGCCGGAGCGCCGTAATCGCGGCGTCCTTGTTGTCCGCCACGAGCTGACCGCTCGTGTCCTGGCCGTTCTTCCCCTTGCCTTTCCATTCAAACGTAGGCATCTCCACCTCCCAATGCCGCGGACCGTGCCGCGCGTCGCCGGCCCCTGCCGGCGCTTGTTACGAAGGTCGCGACCTTGCCCCGGCCGCCTGCGGCGACCCTCCCGGCTGCAAGGCTCCCGCACCACGGGAAATCATCTCCTGGAGCTCGTCCGCGTTCGACGAACGGCTCAGCGCCGTGTCGAGCGTGATCGCTTTCCTGAAGTAGAGCGTCGCCAGCGACTGATTGAACGTCTGCATCCCGTACTTCGACTGGCCCGTCTGCATCGTCGAATAAATCTGGTGAACCTTGTCTTCGCGGATCAGGTTTCTGATGGCCGAGTTCGGCACCAGGATCTCCATCGCCATCGCGCGCCCTTTGCCGTTGGCCCTCGGGAGGAGCGCCTGGCAGAGGATCCCTTCGAGAACGAACGAGAGCTGCGCGCGGATCTGCGGCTGCTGGTGCGCGGGAAAGACGTCGACGATACGGTTGATCGTCTGTGCCGCCGAATTCGTATGCAGCGTGCCGAAGGTCAAGTGGCCCGTTTCCGCGATGCGGAGCGCCGATTCGATCGTCTCGAGGTCGCGCATCTCACCGATGAGAACGACGTCGGGATCCTGCCGCAGCGCGCTCTTGAGCGCGTTGGCGAACGAGTGGGTGTCGGCGTGCAGCTCGCGCTGATTCACGACGCACGACTTGTGCGAGTGGAGAAACTCGACCGGATCCTCGATCGTGATGATGTGCTCGTGCCGCTCCTTGTTGATCTTGTCGATCATCGCGGCGAGCGTCGTCGACTTGCCCGAACCGGTCGGGCCGGTCACGAGAACCAGGCCGCGAGGCCGCTTGCAGATCTCCTCGACCACCGGGGGAAGGCCGAGCTCCTTGAATCCCACGATCTCGTAAGGAATCTGCCGGTAGACCGCGGCGACCGCGCCTCGCTGGTTGAAGATGTTTCCGCGGAAGCGAGCGAGCCCTTTGATACCGAACGACAGGTCGAGCTCGAGGTTCTCTTCGAAGCGGTGCTTCTGGGCGTCCGTGAGCACCGAGTAAGCGAGCTGCTTCGTCTCGGGCGCCGTCAGTGGCGGCATGTCGAGCGGCGTGAGCTTGCCGTCGATACGGATCTGCGGGGCGGAGTTCGTCGTGACGTGGAGGTCGGATCCGCCTCGCTCCACCATCGTCTTGAGCAGTTGATGCAGAGTCGCAGCCATCCCCGGGTCTCCTCAATCGAGGAACGCCACCGAACCGTCAAATGACGGTTTCGCGGACGACTTCCTCAATGGTCGTGATTCCTTTCATGATTTTATACAACCCTGAGCGCCTGAGCGTAAACATTCCACCTTCGACCGCCCGGCGCTTCAGCTCGATCGCCGACGCTCCCGAGAGCACCATTTCGCGCAACTCGTCGGTCATTACCATGACTTCGACGAGACCGACGCGCCCCTTGTAACCGGTCGAACCACACTTGTCGCACCCGCGACCCTTGTAGACCTTGAACGTTCCGATGTCCTCTTTCGCGTAGCCGATGTTCATCAGTGCCTGCGGGGTCAGCTCGACCTCTTCCTTGCATCCGACACAGATCCGGCGCACCAGCCGCTGGGCCGCAATGAGCTGAACCGACGTGGCGACCAGGAACGGCTCGATCCCCATGTTCATCAGGCGGTTGATCGTCGACGGGGCGTCGTTCGTATGCAGCGTCGAGAGGACCAGGTGGCCCGTGAGCGCCGCCTTGATCGCGATCTCCGCGGTCTCGAAGTCTCGGATCTCGCCGACGAGGATGATGTTCGGATCCTGCCGCAGGAACGAGCGGAGCGTCGCCGCGAAGTTCAGGCCGATCTGCTCCTTCATCTGGACCTGGTTGATCCCGGGAAGGTTGAACTCGACCGGATCCTCCGCGGTCATGATGTTGACCTCGGGGGTGTTGACCTTCGCGAGCGCGGAGTAGAGGGTGTTCGTCTTTCCGGAGCCGGTCGGGCCGGTGACGAGCACCATTCCCCACGGCTTGAAGATCGCCTCCTCGAACTTCTGAAGAGACTCGGGCTCGAAGCCGAGTTTCGTCATGTCGAGCATGAGGTTGTCTTTGTCGAGGAGTCGCATGACGATCTTCTCGCCGAACAGCGTCGGGAGGATCGACACGCGGAAGTCGAGCTCTTTGTTTTTCTCGTTGAGCTTCATCTTCAGCTTGATGCGCCCATCCTGCGGGAGGCGCTTCTCCGAAATGTCGAGCTTCGCGAGAATCTTCATGCGCGAGGTGATCGCGTCCTTGAGCTTGAGCGGCGGGTTCATCACCTCGTAGAGAATTCCATCGACGCGGAACCGTACGCGAAACTCCTTTTCGTACGGCTCGATGTGGATGTCGGAGGCTCCTCGCTTGATCGCGTCGGTCAGAATCAGGTTGACCAGCTTGACGACCGGGGCCTCTTCGGACTCCAGGGCCAGAGCCTCGACGTCCATGTCCTCTTCGTCCTCGAGGACCTCGAGGTCGGCGCTCTCGGAGTTCTGAAGGTCTTCCATGACCTTCTTCAGCTCGATGGCGGACGTGGTGCCGTAGTAGTTGTCGATTGCGGCGCGGATCCCGAGCTCGGAGGCGACCACCGGCTCCACGTTGTAGCCGGTCATGAACTTGATGTCGTCCATCGCGAACACGTTGGTCGGGTCCGCCATCGCGATGGTGAGCGTCGCTCCGGTCTTGTTGACCGGGAGGATGTTGTACTTACGGGCGACGTCGGAAGGGATCAGCTTGATGACCCCGGCGTCGATCTCGAAGTGGGCCAGGTTGATCGAAGGGACGCCGAACTGTTGGGAGAGACACTCGGTGATGTCCTCCTCGGCCACGAACCCGAGCTTGATCAGGGTCTCGCCGAGCTTCGAGCTGCTGTCCTTCTGCTGCTTCAAGGCCTCTTTGAGCTGATCCTGCGTGATCAGACTCGCCTTGACGAGAAGCTCTCCCAGCCGAACGCTCATGCTCTAATCGGGACTCCATTCCCCGCGTCGCCGCGCACGCCTCCACCCGGAGGCACCTCCAGCAACGCCCACGAATCGGGCAACTTCATTTCCACCAAAAGCTTCCGCGAGTCTAGCACCCCGTCGAAAACGGCGTCAACGAACGGCAGGGCCGGCCAGCGAGCGCTCGACGGCTTCCCGCACGGCGCCTGGCTCGATCGAGTCCATCGTACGCGTCGAAGTCCAGCTCTCCACGCAGCGGTCGATCTGCCCCCACGGGCCGTTGCGGGCGGGATTCGTCGGCCCGAACAGGCCGACGACCGGTGCGCCCAGAGCTGCCGCGAGGTGCAGCGGCCCCGTGTCGCCGGCCACGACACAACCGGCGCGTCCGAGCACGAACGCGAGCTCGCGCAGATCGGTCGGCGGAGCGACCTCGGCCACACCCTCGCCCGCGATCTCGCGGGCGAGCGACTCCTCTCCGGGCCCCCAGAGCACCAGCACGCGCCGATTCGTCCCGCGCGCGAGCTCCCGCGCCAGCGTCCGGTAGCGATCGGTGCCCCAGAGCTTCTCGGGACGTCCTGCGCCGGGAAATAGAACGACAGGAGCTCCTTCCGTGAGCGGATCGAGGGCTCCGCTCGGATCGTGCGGCAGGCGCGAGAGATCGAATCGAGGCTCGCCCGCGCGCGCGCCGGCGCTTGTCGCGAGCTGCATGTTCCATTCGACGACGTGACGCGACGTGTCGACGTCGACCGGGCGGTTGCCGAGCAGCCGCGCCGGCTTCTCTCGAATTGCGCGCCAGGAGAAGCAGTACCGCCGGGAGGCCCCGGACATCACCGCGAAGACCGCCGACTTCATCAACCCCTGGAAATCGATCGAGACCTGACCCCACGCGAAGCGCTGCAGCCGCTGCCCCAGCGTCGCGATATCCCCTCGGGTCTCCCCGCCGAGCTTCGAGCGGCGCCATCGCTTCGTCGCGACCGTGAAGACGGCGTCGACCGGCGCGACGAGCCCGGTGAACTCGGCATACGGCGCCTCGACCAGCCATCCGATCTTCGCGTCGGGAAACGCATCGCGCAGCGCATTCACCGCGGGCACCGCGTGGATGATGTCGCCGAGCGCCGAGAGCCGCAGAACGAGGAACGAGCGAGGGAACGGGCTCAAGACTTCGATCCCAGCTTGCGGAGGTACGCTGTCGTCGAATGGTCCTTCGGGTCGCCGACGATCACCACGCGCCCTCCGTAAGCGGCCACCACATCCGCCTCCGGCACGCTTTCCGGCGTGTAGTCGGTTCCCTTGCATTGGAAATCGGGGCGTAGCCGCGAGAGCAGCCGCGCCGGCGTGCGGTCGCCGAACACGGTCACGTAGTCGACCATCCGGAGCGACGCGATCATCTCCGCTCGCTCGCCCTCCGGCATCACGGGACGCCCCGCGCCCTTCAGCTCGCGCACGGAATCGTCGCTGTTGAGCGCCACGATGAGCACGTCGGCGACCTCGGCTGCCCCGGCAAGGTAGCGGATGTGCCCGACGTGAAGGATGTCGAAGCAGCCGTTCGCAAACGCCACCGTGCGGCCGGCGCCGCGCTCGCGCTCGATTGCGGCAGCGAGGTCGGTTTCGGTGAGTATCGCGGCTGGCTCTTTCATCGGAATCGAGAATTGAAAATTGAAAATTGAGAGATGGAGAGCTGAAAGACACGTACCGGGAGCTTTCGTCTGCCGCGTCTCGATCTCATCTCTCGATTCTCAATTCTTCAGTCTCAAGTCAGCCCTTCGTCCCGTTCGATCGCGTAGCGCAGCTCGTCGTTGCTCACCGTGGCCGTCCCCATCTTCATCACGACGACTCCGCCGCAGTAGTTCGCGAGCTTGGCCGCCTCCGGGAACGACGCGCCGGCCGCGAGCGCAAGTGTGAACGCCGCGATGACCGTGTCACCGGCCCCAGTCACGTCGGCGACCTGGTCGGTTCCCCAGACCGGGATGGAAAGGATGCTGTCGGAACCTCGTTCGTAGAGCGCCATCCCCCGGCTGCCGCGCGTGATGAGCACGGCCTCGGAGTCGAGCACCTGCTGGATCGCCTGCGCCGCGAACATGATCGCGTCGTCCTCTTCGTTGTCATGGAGCGCCACGCCCGCCGTTGCCGCCGCCTCCTCCTCGTTCGGAGTCGCGGCCGTCACGTCGGGATATCGAAGCAGGTCGTAGCGCGAGTCGAGCGTCACCGGCTTGCCTCGCGAGAAACCGGTCAGGCTCGCCACCAGCGACTGCGTCACGGCGCCATATCCATAATCCGAGATGAGCGCGGCCTGCGCGAGCGCCATCTGGTCACGGAGGATCGACGCGAAGCGCTCGGTCTCCGCTTCCGTGATCTCGACGACGTCCTCGACGTCGTAGCGGACGATCTGCTGCATCGACGAGTGCGGCATCCCGCCCAGCACTCGCGTCTTCGTCGGCGTGCGGTAGCGATCGAGCCGCATGATCGCGCCGCACTCGACTCCCTTGTCCGCCAGCGTCTCCAGAAGCGAGTTCCCTTCGCGGTCGTTACCGACGACCGACACCGGGATTGGAAGCCCCCCGAGCGTCAGGATGTTGTGGATCGCGTTTCCGCCGCCGCCGAGCAGCAGATCCTCGCGCGCCTGGCGGAGGATCAGCACCGGCGCCTCGCGCGAGATCCGCTTCGGATTTCCGTAGATGAACCGGTCGGCGACGATGTCGCCGTAAACGACGACAAGGCGCCCCTTCATCGCTTCGGCAAGCTCGAGCAAACGGCTTCTGACGAACATCCGCGAAAGAGAATAGCGCGAGAATCACCCCGATGGCCACCACTGCTGAGTCCTGAGTGCTCAGTCCTGAGTGCTCAGTGCTGAGTGCTCAGTCCTGAGTGCTCAGTCCTGAGAAACGAATCACCCTGCGGCCGCGGCAGCGGCCGGATTCTGGATAGCCCAGTGCGTCAGCGCTGGGGACTGGCGATGGGAATCCATCGAGCCGCGTAAGCGGCGACACGTCTTTCTATCGCCACTTACGCGGCTCGTTCATCCTCTCGACGCCGCTCTCCCAGCGCTGACGCGCTGGGCTATCCAGAAGACGCCGCTGCCGCGGCGTTCGTCACTGACAGAACGATTTTCTTCACAACAAAAATCTGCTCAGCACTCAGCACTCAGCACTCAGCACTCAGCACTCAGCACTCAGCACTCAGCACTCAGCACTCAGCACTCAGCACTCAGCACTCAGCACTCAGCACTCAGCAC
>JBPPMG010000163.1:0-2261 GCA_051305935.1 Thermoanaerobaculia bacterium | reverse complement strand
GAGGGGAGACGAAGCCCGTTTCCTCCGGCGAACTCTCACTCTCCGACGGCGCCGGCAGGGACGATGATCTGGCGCCAGACGGTGGTGTAGTTAGGCGCGGACACTTCGATCGTGTGCGCGCCTTCGGGGACAAAGATGGTGTAGCGGCCGCGGGCGTCAGAGATCGCCAGCAAGGATGCTGGCGGAACAGCCGGCAGGGATGCCGGCGCTCCGAGGGCGACCGTTGCGCCGGGTAGCGGGCGACCCGTCGTCGCGTCGTAGACCTCGCCGGTCAGGTAGCCGTCGCCAGGGTTACCCGAGGCTGTTCCGCCGCCTGCGAAGAAGGTCTGGCTGAAGGGGGCGGTGAGCGGCTTGCCGCTCGTGTCCTTAACTCCGGTGGTCACGGTGAGAGTGAAGGTCTCGTCACCAAGGTTGCGCTCCGGCGTGACGACCGCCGTCGTCGGGGTCGATAGCGTGATGCTACCGCCGATCGCCGCTGCCAGCGCACTCGTCAGGTTGACCGAGTTTCCAACGCCTAACGTCGCGCCGTCGATCGCGCCGGAGAAGAGAATCGTGATCGTGTTCGCCGCCATGTCGTACGTCGCGCTGACGACACGCGTACCGCCGCAGTCGACGCGGATGCAGACGTCCGCCGAGGGTGAGAGCGAGCCGTCGGTACCGACGGTACGGACGCGGACGAGCTGGTAACCGCTCTGACCGGTGAGTGGGAGATCGAAGTGGAAGGCGCCGGTCGCCGAGGCGGTCTCGATAAACTGCCACGAGCCGGAGTCGAGCTGGACGCGCGCATTCGGCAGCGCAGTGCCATCAATCCCGATGGTCGTTCCGCAGACAGACGCGGGGACGCCTGCGACCTGCGGCGCCGTCTGTGGCGCGGTGATTGCGGTGACAAAACTGCTCTCGTAGGCCGCGCCGAGCTCCGCGCCGGCGATGTCCTTGACGCTCGCCGCAACCTTGATCGTGTAGCTCTCCCCTTCCGCAAGCGGCACGGACGGAGCGAAGCCGGCGACGTCGCGGTCGACGCGTGTGACGCCGCTGACAGGCTGACCGCTCGAGGTGAAGAGCGTGACACCGCCACCCATGACCGAAGCCTTGTCGACCGCGTGGGTAAAGGCGACGAGAGTCTGGATCGTCGCCGGCACCTGAACGGCGCTCAGCGCCGGGAAGACGAGCGGTTTGCCGTCGTCATCCTTCTGAATCGCGAAGGCGCCCGCGAAGCGCGTCACGCGAATCGTGTCGAATCCACCGCCGCCAGCAGGCTCCGAGACGCGCGCGACGATCGGCGTGATCGTTCCGCTCGCGGTCACAGCGACCGGTGCGTCGAAGGTGATCCGGACGCGCCCGTCGCCTAACGCCTCACTCGTCGCGTTCGTCGCGACGCCATTGACCTGTACCGAGGAGCCCTCGGCGGCTTCCGCCGATCCGCGTACGGTGACGCTCTCGGTCGTGACGTAGCTGTTGTCGAGCGGCTCGGTGATCGTGACCGATGGCACGCCTGCCGTCCGCGTTACCGTCACCGACGCCGAGACGGGAAGCCCCGCGGCGTTCGTCCCGGTGATCGTGATCGTGTTCGTGCCAACGCTCAGCGGAACGGCCGGCAGCACGAAGCTGCCCGTCGTGTCATTGAACGACCGGATCGCCGGAGAGGGACTCAGTGACGCCGGATCGAGATTCGTCCAGGTGCCGCCCACATCGATCGTCGATGCTCCTGTAATGACGGTCCCGACGGGCGAGGTAATCGCGATCGACGACGCATCGGCGAGGTAGACGACGCGCCTGGTCGCCGTTGCGGTACGCATCGACGACGTCTCCGCGCGCGCCGCGATGATGTTGAGTCCCGCCGCAAGCCTCACGCCGTCGACGGTGAAGTTCCGCTGCGTGTCGATGTTGGTGGTGAGCTCCTGCCGGACGCCGTTGACGGTGACAGCGACAACGCCCGGTCCAACGGTTCCGCTCACGCTGATGGCGCCCGTGTCGTTCTTCGCCAGGGACTGACCCTCAGTCGGCGCCGTGATCGTGACCGTCGGCGCGCCGGTCACGCGCTGCAGCTTGTGGGTGACCGCCTCTCCAATTGCCGTGCCTGAGGCATCGGTGCAGACGATCTCGATCGAGTTCTCGCCTTCGACGCCGAGCTCGACGCTGACGCAGAACGAGCCGTCGACGACGTCCGAGGGGACGCCCGCGACCTTGACTCCGGGAGCGCTGGTGCGGCCGGCAACGCGCGTCGTGGTCGACGAGATGATCGAGCCGGCTTTCGGATCGAG
>JBPPMG010000113.1:0-13944 GCA_051305935.1 Thermoanaerobaculia bacterium | reverse complement strand
GGGCGGGCGACGCTACTTCTTCGGAAGCTGCTTCTCGAGCTCCTTCAGCCGCTTCTCCAGATCGTCGATCTTCTTCTCGAACTGGTCGCAATTCCGGAAGCTTTCAATCCGCGCTTTCCACTCCGGGCTCTCAAAGTACTCCTTGAGATTTCCGATGGCTCCCCGCATCTCGGGATCGAACTCGAACACCTTGTAGTCGCCCTCCTGCATTCCCGTCCAGCTCCCCTGGCCCACTTCGACCTCGAACCGCTTGAGCTCGCGCTCGTCGATCGTGACGAGGAACTGCTGCGCCGTGCCTTTTCTGCGCACATCGACCTTCACCGTGTCGCCCTTCTTCATTTCGCGGACGATCTCGCCGATCCTGCGCGCCGAGTCGACGCTCTTGCCGTCGAGGCTTACGATGACGTCCCCCGCCCGGATTCCTGCCTTCTCCGCCGGGCTTCCCTTGACCGCCTCGGAGACGAGCACGCCACTGTCGTTCGCCACGCCGAAGTAGCCGCGCAGGTCGGGAGTGAGCTCCACGAGCTGCACGCCGATGTAGCCACGGCGTGCCGCCGGTCCGCCCTCATCTCCTCCGCTGACGAACACCTTGCCGTTGTCGTTCAGCACGATCACGCGCTTTTCCCTGACCACCTCTTCAGCGCATGCGATCACCGGAAACGCAGCCGCCGCCAGTGCGATCGAGACGGCCATCGCCGCCGCGCGAGAATCACGAATCAATTTCATTGGAATCTCCTCCCTGTCGATTTCAGTACGTCTGCGAGACCGGCCTGACCTCCGCGTTCGGCGCCGTGAACTGGTGAAGGTCGAGCACGTACTCGCGATCCCCGGATTGCCCGAGGTAAATCTCACTCGTCTGCTGTGCCTCGGAACGAAGTGCGTCGAGCTCCGCGCGGATGCGCGCGGTCTCGGCACGCAGTGCTTCTGCCCGCCGCGCTTCCCGGTCGTGCTGCCAGGCGATACCGCCGCCGAGCGAGATGACCACCATCGCCACGATTGCGGCGGCGTGCGCCCAACGGAAACCGGTCGCAATCGGGGTGCGTCCGCGCTGTTCGACGCTCGCCATCACACGCCGCGTGAATCCCGGTGACGGCTCGGTTCTGGGCAGCGAGCGGATCAGGCCGTCGATCCGATCGTCAGTCATGGGTCATCCCTCCGTTCCAATACGGGGCGAGCTGTTGCTTGAGCCGCTGCCGCGCCCTGTGAATCCGCGACTTGATCGTCCCTTCGTCGCATGAGAGCGCCGAGGCGATCTCCTGGTACGACCACTCTTCCATCTCTCTGAGCACCAGCGGAGCGCGAAACGGGAGCGGCAGAGCCGCGATCGCGTCACCGACTTTCTCTCGCACTTCATCTTCGAGCAACGCGCGGCTCGGAGCCACGCCGTTGCCGTTCGAGGGGAGCATCGGCAGAAGTGTTCGCCAGCGCAGACTCCGCCGCGCGTCGCTGCGGACGAGATTCGTCGCGATGCGAAAGAGGTACGGCGCGAGCTTCCCTCGCTCCTCGTATCGTCCCGACACCTCATACAGACGCACGAATGCCTCCTGCGCGTAGTCCTCTGCGCGTTCACGGTTGCCCGTCATGTGCGTCAGGTAGTTGACCAGCTGGCCGCGATACCTCTCGACGATCGTCTCGAAGGCCCCGTGGTCACCGTCCCGCACCCGACGCATCAGCTCGACATCACTGACGTCGTCCATCGCAATCCAATCGAATTAACGAGTGACGGGAAGAAAGGTTCCCGGGAGGCAGGCGAGAGGCGATGGGCGAAAGGCGATAAGCAGGCCATAGGCCATAGGCCAAAGGCCAAAGGCCATAGGCCATAGGCCAAAGCAAGCGAAGGCTCGCGAGACCGGCGCGAATACGAGGGGTCCCCTCTTCGAAGCGGCGGCGTCCTGCTGGTCGTGTCGGTAGCGTTTCGCCGAACAGCGGGAGGCCCCACATCGAGGGCCAGGCGGTCCTCCCCCTGTCGCGAAGCAACGCCTGCTCCGGCCCTTGGCCTCTGGCCTGCTTCATGCGGCGCGACGCGCCACCGCGAAAGCTTCGCTTTCGCACTCCACATGCCTGCTCTGGCCTTTGGCCTTTGGCCTCTGGCCTGCTTTACGCCACCTTCGTCCACTTCCACAGCTCGGGGATCGTCGGGCGTTTTCCGTACGAAAGAATGCCGACGCGGAAGATCTTCGCTGTGAGCCAGAAGAGCGCGTAGATCACGCTCACGGAAAGCAGGATCGACAGGACGATGTGCCAGAGCGGCGGCTCAGAAACGAGGATGCGGACGAACATGGTGATCGGGGCGAAGAGCGGGAAGAGCGAGAGCGCCACCGACAGGTTCGACTCCGGATTCATGATGATCGGCATCATCAGGAACCACGGGATCATCAGCACGAACATGACCGGCTGCACAAACTGCTGCGCTTCCTTCTCACTGTTACAGACGGCGCCGGCGATCGCGTAGAAGCAGACGTAAAGCAGGTATCCGAGGATGAAGAAGATCGCGAAGTAGATGCCGATCTCGGGACGCAGGAACTGGAATGCATTGAAACCCGCTGCGGCGGCCATGCCTCCGGTCGCGACGGCCGCCGCGATGCCCATCAGGATCCAGACGGTCAGCTGCGTCAGCCCGACGGCGGCCAATCCGAGGATTTTCCCGGACAGGAGTTGCATCGGGGTCATCGAGGAGATCAGCACTTCGACGACGCGATCGGTCTTCTCCTGGACGATCCCGCGCATCACCTCGACACCGTAAACGAGCGACGGAATCAGCAGCAGCGCCGCAAAGAGGAAGCCGACGAGGAAGTTGAGCTGCCCTCCCGTCTTCTCCTCGCCGCTCGACGTGAGCTGGATGGCATCGAGCTCCACGCGGTCGAGCACGATCGCCACATCTCCTTCCGGGATGCCGCGCGTGGTCAGACGCGTACGCCGCACTTCCTCGTTCACCGTGCGTCCCAGTCGCTCCTGAGCGATGACGTCGGTCGACGAGCGGCTGTAGTACGTCATCGTCGCGTCGCCGTTCTCGAAGACGTCGGCGGGGACGACGAGAACTCCGTCCACTTTCTTCTCCTTGCCTGCCTTCTTCTCGTCGAGACGATCGAACTGCGCCTCGGCGACCTTTCGAGGATCGGAGCCGGCGGCATCGACGTACTCGATCTGGAACTTCGGCGCCGGCTGGTTTTTCTTCGCGTCCGGGAGCTTCTCCTCCACGGAACCCTTGTCGGCCTTTCGCTTGTCGCGAGGATCGACGGGATTCTTCATCGCCGTCTCCAGCTTGCCGGTGCCGTCGACGATCACGACCTTCTTCTCGCCGAGCCCGCGCACCGCGAGCAGCGAGGGGATGAACATCAGTCCGCCCATGAGCAGCGGCATCGTCAGCGTAATGATGATGAACGACTTCTTTCGGACTGCCTGCAGGTACTCGCGCTTGAGAACAGCCAGCATCTTCTTCAAGCAATCACCCCCTGGGCCGCCGGCTGCGCGGCAAGCGTTTCTGCTCCGACACGCCCGATGAAGATCTCCTCGAGCGACGGAACCGCCACTTCGAACCGCGAAATCTTCAGCCGCGGCACGACCGCATGAAGGATCGCCTGCGTGTCGGCGTCCTTGTCGAGCCGTAGCTCGGCGGAGTTGTTGTGAATCGTGGCGCGCGACACGCCGGGCAGCGACTCGAGGAAGGCCCCGTCGCCGTCGAACTCGACGATGATCGAGTTCGAGCCTTCCGAGGAGCGGACTTCGTCGACGGATCCCGACAGCACCACCTCGCCGCCGTGAACGAGCACGATGTCGTCGGCCATCTTCTCCGCCTCACCCATCATGTGCGTCGAGAGAAGGATCGTCTTCCCCTCGTCGCGGAGCTCCCTGAGCAGATTGCGCACGAGGACGACGTTGACCGGATCGAGCCCCGACATCGGCTCATCGAGGATGAGCAGCTCAGGCTCGTGGAGCAGGGTCCCTATCAGCTGGACTTTCTGTTGATTGCCCTTCGAGAGCTCTTCGACCTTCGCGTCGCGTTTCTCCCAGAGCTCGAAGCGTTTCAACCAGCGCTCCGCTGCCGGCCGTGCCCTGGCACTCGGCCAGCTCTTGATCTCCGCGAGGAACAGAAGCTGCTCCATGACCTTCATCTGGCGATAGAGGCCACGCTCCTCGGGAAGGTAGCCGATTTCGTCACGGAACGAGTCGCTCCGGCCGCCGCGCCACTCGATCGAGCCCTCGTCCGGCATGAAGATCCCGGTGATCATTCGGATCGTCGTCGTCTTGCCGGCGCCGTTGCGCCCGAGAAGTCCGGTGATCGTTCCCTTTCGTACATCGAAAGAAATTCCGTTGACCGCCTTGACCTCGCCAAAACACTTCCGCACGCCTCGAATCGAGAGAATCGGTTCCATCGAGCCTCCTGCCCACCGGAGTGGACAGCGAATTGTACGCGAGAGGACACTCCGCGGTTTACAGCGGGCCGAAGGTCATGGCGCGGGCAACGGTCAGGGACGCGGCCGGTCGACCGCTGAGACGCGCCGGGAACGAAGAATCGGTGGATTGGCGACCGTCGTGCCGACGATCGAAAATATGGAACCGGTCTTGCAACGTTGAGTTGAGTGAAGCCGCAAAAGAGTCAAAGGTAGCGTCAAATCGATTTCAACTACGAAAGGGCAGAACCACACTATGAGACGATTCGCGATTGTACTGATCCTGGCACTCGCATCCATTCCGGCGCTCGCACAGCAGATCGAAGTCACGCCGTTCTTCGGCTACCGCTCGGGCGGCGAGTTTGAGGCTGATTCGATCGATCCCTTCGGCAACGTCGAGATCGACGACAGCGACGCCTACGGCTTGCTGATCAACATCCCGCTGACGCCATGGTCGCAGATCGAACTGATGGCAGACTTTCAGAACTCGAATTTTCAGGGCGGAGACGACATCTTCGTTCCCGACCAGGACCTCGGAGACGTCGACGTCGCTTACTACCACGTCGGCTTCGTCGTCCAGGGAGACCATCCGAAAGTCCAGCCGTTCGGCGTCTTCAGCGTGGGCGCGACGAACATTGCCCCGGACGTCCCCGGCCTCGACAGCGAAACGAAGTTCTCGACCTCGTTCGGCGGGGGCGTGAAGATCTTCTTCTCGAAGAACGTCGGCATGCGCTTCGAGGGACGCGGCTTTTACACGGTCCTCGACAGCAACGACGATTTTGAATGCGACTTCGGTTGCTACGAGTACACCGACGACCTTTGGCAGGGCGAAATTCGCGCCGGCCTCATCATGCGATTCTAGAAGGCGCGCTCCAGCAGCCTAATCGACGAGACCGAAAAACCGCTCGATCCGCTCGCGGATCGAGCGGTGCTGGTTTGCCACCATCGTGTTGCGGGCCTGCTCGGTGAGGTTTTCCCGGGCAGAGCGCAGCGCGACCACCCGCTCGGCAAGAACTCTCGAGATCTCCTCGCAGATCACAGGCCGCTGCGCGAGGATCTCCTGAAAATCTTCCTTCGCGAGCCGCCACGCATCGACCTCGGAGGCTGCGATCACGTTCGCCTGACGATGTTCGCCGGTGAGCATCCCGAACTCGCCGCAGAAGTTCGGCGCCTCGAGCCTCGCGATCGTCGCCGGTGGGCCGCCATCGACCGAAACGCTGACGTCCGCCGACCCGCGGGACAGAATCACGAGATACTCCCCCACTTCTCCCTGGACGAGAATCGCCTCGCCCGCAGAAAACGGCACGAACTGCAGGCGGGACGCAAGCTCTCCGAGTTCCTCGTCGGTGAGCGTCGCGAAAATCTCGACACGAGAGATGGCTTCGCGCGCGCGCTTCTGCATTCGCGTAAAGACGCGTGCGTTCTCGTCGCGCTGGCGCATCAAGTGGAGCTCGCTGCGAGGGATGCCGATCGGCAACTGAGCGCGCTCGAGCCCGGCCGCAACCCGAGCCAGTACCGCGGTATCGATCGTGAGATCTCGCTCGAGATCGGTCAGCCAGTAGCGCGCCCCGTAAATCGCGAGGCCGTCGCGGATCCCCGTGAAGATGGCGTGGGGCGCCGGTTCCGCCGCGACTCCATCGAGCTTCTGTCGCAGCAATTCCTCCGTCACCACGGTCATCACCCGTGCAGGCGCGAACCGCAGATCGACCTGAAACTCGAGCGTGCGGCGCTGTTGCCGCGGGCCGTGGGCTCGCGCTCCCTGCACCATCACGGCATTCTTCATGAGTTGTGAGTTCGGCACGATGTACATGTCGCCTTCGCGTGACTCGATCGACGTCTGCCTCCAGCCGATCTCTCGAACGATGCCCGACATATCGTCGAACTTCACCCAGTCGCCCGCGCGGATCGAATGATCGAGATTCAGCGCGAGACCGCCCATCACGTTGCCGAGTACGTCCTGGAGCGAGAATCCCACGACCGCCGTCACGACGGCCGAGGTGGCAACGATGCTGGTCAGGTCGACGTTTCGGGTCCAGAACAGATAGAGCGTGAACCCGAAGAAGGCGAATGTCTTCGCAAGGTCGCGAAGAATTCGCGGAGGCTCGAACCGAACCGCGGCGCTCAACACTCCGAAGACGGACGCCAGCGCGAGGTTGAGGAACGCCATTCCCTGCAGAAGGAGCGCGACAAAATCGTTCATGCGCTCGAAGGCGGCAAAGTCGAGACCGGCGCACACCATCGCGGCGATGCGCGCCGCGATGGAGAGTGCGTAGAGGATGATCGCCTGTCCGACCTGCGAGCGCTCGCGACGGAACAGCGCCGCGATCGCCAGCGACGCCGCTGCGAACACCGCGAGGCGAGCCAGCGCATCGATCGCGATCCAGGACGGTAGTGCGATCCCGCTCATCTCTCGTCTCCGCGCCGAGGGCGCGCTGCCGCTATGGACAGACGTCGATGCCCGACGTGTCCTGGATCGGCGCGAACGGCGTTCCCTGCGGGTTCGTGTACTGGAAGACACGACCCGTCTTCAAGTCGGACACCTCGATCTTCACCTCGACGTTCGTAAGGCCCGCACCGAAGAACCAGAAGCGGTTGAAGGGCGCGATGCACGCATCGAGCATCTTCACCTGAACCTCGGCGTTCGTCCGGTCGAAGAACCAGAAGTAGCCCGAATTGTCGGTGAGGCGAACCGCGTGCGCGATGCCCGTCCCTCCGGTCGAATCGGCCCAGTCCGCCCTGACCGAGAAGCGTCCGGAGATGAGCGAGAACCCGTTGTCGCCGGCGCTGCAGAGCCCGTTCGCACAGCCGCTGATGTCGAACGCCTCCATCGAGCCCGAGGCGAGGTACTGCCTGCAGCCAGAAAGCGCGATGTAGAACGAAAGCGAGTAGGGATTCGACGCGACCGGGGTCAGCACGCCGGTGGTGTCGAAGAGCGTCGCGAGCCGCTTGGTGAAATCGAGCGCGAGCAGGATCGATCCATCCGCGTCGACGCGCGTGAACGTCGATCCGGGAAATCTCGCCGAGCCCGCCGAAACGATCCGGT
Organism: Thermoanaerobaculia bacterium; assembly: GCA_051305935.1. Lineage (GTDB taxonomy): Bacteria > Acidobacteriota > Thermoanaerobaculia > Gp7-AA8 > Gp7-AA8 > JACPDH01. The sequence goes on along the minus strand of JBPPMG010000113.1, from coordinate 6,510 downwards.
CGAGCTGCGCGAGCGAGTAGATGCGGATCTCGTCGGTGTCGTTCGTTAGGTACATCTTCGGGCCGTTGAGCGCCATGTCGACGGTCCCGGCGGGATAGCGGAGGATGCCAAGCTGGCGGATCTTCGCCGGATTCGAAACGTCGAGCGACACGATGTTCGACAGCCCGAAGTCGCGGACGACGGCGATGCCTCCCGAGGCGTCTACGCGATCGAGCGAATTGAAGCCCGTCTGGCTTCCGATGAACGCGGGGTTTCGAAGGTCGGCGAGGTTGTAGAGGAAAAGTGTTCCGGTGCCGTTGACCGCGTAGAGGATCTGCCGGTCGATCGCGAGATCGACGGCGTCGAGCGACGGAATGGCCCCTCGCTGGACCGGACGCCCCGGATCGGCCATGTCCAGGATGAGCACCTCACGTCGCTGGATGTCGAAGGCAGCCCCGATCCCTCCTTCGACGGCGATCGAGCGGAGCGCCGCGGGCGGGGCGAACGTCCCGAGGCTCGTCTGGCAGCCCTGGGCGTGCAGGCTCGAGTTGCAGAGCAGAGACACCACCACCACTCCGACCATCACGAAGATGCGTTTCATCACACGTTCCCCTCACGCCAGGCCGACTTGCCGTCTGGCTCGATCCGTATCGTCGCCCAAACACCCCGCCGAATCAACAAGTTCCGGCAAACGGAGCCTTCCCTCCGACGCGATTCCGATCAGCTTCCCCGGGGCGCAATCCTCAACAATCCAATTTCCGGCCGACGGCGTATACTCTCCCGACCCATAACAAGAAAGGAATCTGCATGCGCTCACTCTCAGTAAGGACTCGGTTCGTCCAGAGTCTTGTCGTCATCGTTTCCACGCTTCTCCTCGCGGGCTGCTTCGACGTCGAGCAGAAAATCGTTCTCAAGAAGGACCTCTCGGGCAAGGCGGAGTTCCACATGGGCATCGACTTCGAGCCGATGGTCCTGATCATGACCGCCATGCAGCGCGAGATGGAAGGCAAGACCGGCGAGCCCACGAAGGCCGAGCTCGATGCCGCGCGACAGAAGTTCCTCGACGAGATGAAGAACGAACCGCTGCCCGACATGAAGAAGGAGATCGCCGAGGCGAACAAGGAGATGCCCGAGGGCATCAAGATGCTCGACGCCACGGCAAAGCAGGACGGCCTGAAGATGTCGACCGGGTTCGTCTTCTCCTTCGACGACATCGCGAAGCTCAAACAGGTCGCGATGCCGCAGAAGCAGGAAGCGGGCGGCGAGGGTGGCCCGCCGAGCCCGACGAGCAGCTCCGCGGTCGACAAGCCGTTCGAAGGTCTCGAGGTGACGGACGAGGGCAAGACGATCCTCATCACGAGCAAGCCGATGAACCCGACCGAAGGCGTGAAGGATCAGGCGCCTCCGTCGGAAGACGGAAAGATGGACAAGCAGATGGAGGAGGCGTTCAAGAGCCTTCGCGTCGCGTACAAGATCGAATCGGAGCTCGAGGTCGTCGAGCACAACGCAAAACGCAAGGAAGGCAACACTCTCGTCTGGGAGTGGAAGCTGGACGACTTCAAGAAGATGGAGAAGGAAGGGACGTCGGACATCGGCGTCCGCGTCCGCTACAAGAAGTAAGCCGCCCGGCGGCAAGGAAGCGAGCAGTGATCGCGGGCGCGCCTCCGGGCGCGCCCGCGGCGCGTCGGGCCGCTACCAGACCTCCCGCTCTTCGGCCGTCGACACGGGCTTGACGGCTCCGTTGCCGTTCTTGCGAAGCAGCTGGTGCACGAACAGGCCGACGACGAAGAGCGCCGAAGACACCCAGTGTGTGATCTTCATCGCCTCGACGAGCCGCTCATTCGTCAGAACCTGCATCAGGTAGCCCGAAAGCACCATCGGCGCGATCATCCAGAGCGCGGCGAGCCCTGTCTTCCTTCGCGACTTGATCCCCGCCTCGTGCTTCGGCTTCACGTGCGCAGCCCAGATTGCGCCGATGACGAAGACCGCCACGGGCGCAGCGACGACATGGATGTGGAGCATGTGGGGTTGCCATGGATGATTCGCTACGGCGAACGGATCGTCGGTCTTCATGAAGTACTTCATCCACGCGAAGACCGCACCCGTGATGGTGAGAATCGCGGTCGTCGCGTTGAGAAGCAGCTTCTGGGCCGGCGTCATTTCGTTGCCCCTGCCTTCGAAGCGGGCCGTGCCTCGAGCACCCGATGAATCGCCAGCACCTTTCGCGAGGCGTTGACGATGGCGCGCCCGCTGAGCGTCGCGCCGGAGATAGGACGGATGGCGCGCTTGAGCGAGAGCTCGTTGTCGAGCCTCTTTCCGCCCAGCTGGTCGAGCCATCGCGGCTTCGGGAGATAGTCCTCAGGCTCGCTGAACGAGAGAATCTCGATCCGCTCGATCGCGCCGTCGGGCCGGACGACGATCATCAGCGTCTCGGGAAGCGTACGGACGCGGTGCGCGTCGAAATAGACATAGCCCGCTACGGTCTGGCCGGAACGACCGACGTAGCGGACGATGAGGCTGTCCTCGAAGTCGACTCCGCTTGCGGCCCGCGCAGCTTTCGACTCCTCGGCGGAGAGAAACAACGTCTGGCGCTCGAGTACGACCCCCTTGCCGAAGGCCGTGTCGAGCGCCTGCTGCTGCGTCAGGTACGTCTTCCCCGCCAGCGGCAACGCCGCAGCAAGGAGCACCAGTGGGAGAATCAACTTTCGCAAGTCGTGGTTGCGCCGCGGGACGAGTGACTCCACCCGCCCCGCAGCTCCTTTCTAGAAAATGTAGCCAAGCGCGGCGTTCACCTGGTTCACACCCTTGTTTGCGCCGTCGTCGATGTCCTGGTAGTCGACTTTGATGACCGCCTGCGGGATCGGTTTCCAGGCGATCCCGAAGGTCGAGATCTCGACGTCGTTGGCTGGATTCACCGTGTAGCCAGCCGGAACGTCCTTCTGCGTGTTGAATTCCTCGTAGCGGTAGTACGGAATGAGTGCCGACTGACCGAGCAGAAACACCGAGGTGACGTCGTAACCGACCTCGGCGTACCAGCCGTCCTGCTCTTCGCCGATCGAGCGGTTGCCGGTGAGGCCGTTGGCCTGATTGAGGAGCGCCACGTCGTCGACCGAGGTCGATGCCCGGAGCGCGCGCATCGTTAGGCCGCGATATTTCCATTCGGCGTGCAGCTCCGTCATCGTGACGTTGCCTCCGATCTCTTCGCCGGCGACCTGGCGACCCTGGCCGGAATCGCCGCTGTACGCGGAGGCGCCGAGGAGAAAGCCTTCGACGGGATGCCAGTCGAGGCGTCCGACGATTGCAAAATCCTCGGCTTTGGCCTTCGCGCCTTTCTGCCGCCCGTCGCGGAGGCCCGACGCCGTGAACTTCGATGAGTCGAATCCATTCACGACGTAGGCGCGGTAGGTGAAGTCGCCTGCGTCACCGAAGAAGCCTGCGCCGTTCTCGCGCCACGTGGTCGGGATGATCCGCTGCTCCACCTGCGGCCGGCGAGCGCCGAGGAATGCCGTCGGCTCGTGGAGCTCGTTGATGAATCCGACCGGCAGGAGAACCATGCCGGCGCGCACGTTGAACTCGGGTCGGACGAGGAAGTCGAGGTAGGCGAACTCGACCGACACTTCACCAACGTTGTTCGACGTCGTCGCATGCTCGAACTCGATCTCGGAGTTGAAGATCACTTTGTCGCTGAACTTGTAGCCGGCGTAGAGGATCGCCCGCAGGAAATCGAGCTGGTCTGTCTTGCCCGAGGCGGCGCCGTCGTCGGCTTCGCTCGAGTAGTTCTCGTAGAGCATCTCACCGTACCCGCCGAACGAGAGGCCCGGCTCTGCGCGGTAGACCTTCGACGCCGCGGCGCCCAGGCCGTACTGGCCGGTGTCCGCCGTGTCCACGACCTTCGTCTGCTGCAGCTTCAGCGACTCGATCTCGCGCGCCAGAACTTCGATCTGCCCGCGCACCTCGGCGAGCTCCGGCGAGTCCTTCTGTTCGGCCATCGCCGCGATCTTCTGCTCGAGCTCGCGAACGCGCTTCTCGAGCTCCTCCGGGGTGATGCTCGTCTGCGCCATCGCGAACGTCCCTGCAAAGAGCGCGATCAGCGCCCCAATGATTGTGGATCTCATCGTGTTCCTTCCCTATGGTTGTAGTCGGGCCGTACCGTGCGAACGGCGAAGCCGGTGGTGATTGCCTGTTTACTGAGAATCACGTCCCATCCCGCCGACGCAGGCACGATGAAGATTGCGGCGACGTCGTGCGCATCTGCCCAGTCGAGCCCGGCGACGGGCCCCATGACGTAGAGTGCCGTCGAGAGCACGTCGGTCTCCATCGCGCTCGTCGAAACGACGCTCACCGAGCCGCGGGGTGGCAAGGCACGGCCGTCGCGCGGGTCGAGGAGATGGGAGTAGGTCTCGCCTGCGACGACGAAGGACTTCTCCGACCCCGAGCTGGTCGAGAGTGATCCGGAAGAGATCGACAGGAAAAGGGCGATCTCGTCGCGGCGTTCGGGGCTCGCGATCGCGACCTGCACCGGCTGGGTCGAGCGAACCACGAGCTGCCCGCCGAAATCGATCATGAAATTCGTTGCGCCGGCCGACTCCAGCGAAGCGGCGGCGCGGTCGAGCGCGTATCCCTTACCGAAGCCGCCCTCTTCGAACGAGGCGCCAGCCGGAAGCGTGATCGCGCGCGAGGAGGAATCGAACCGCGGGCCACCGAGAGAGAGCAGCGGCAGAACACGAGCGATGGCGTCGGGCTCGGGGACAGCGCCATCGCCTCGGCTCCTCCAGAGCTCGACGAGCGGGCCCAGCAACGGGTTGAAGGCCCCGTCGGTAGACTGCGCCAAGCGAATTGCCGAGCCGAGCAGATCGTAGAGCTCGACGGAGACCTTCGCATCGCGCGCCTGGTTCAGCTTCGAGAGCTCGCTCGACTCCGTCCAGGTGCTGATGAGCTGTTCGACTCTCTCGATCTCCGCAAACGCCGTCTCCGCAGCGGCGGGGTCGCCATCGACGACGACTTCGCAGATCGTCCCCATGAGGTAGCGGGAGCGAGAGATCGCAGAGTCGGGTGGCAGTTCCGCGGCCCGGGCGGCGACGGCGATCGAGGACAGGGCAGCGAGCGCCACCGTCGCACCAAATTGAGAATTTAACTCAATAGATCTAGTCAAAAAAAAGCGCGCCATCGCGATGCCATTCTCATCGGGGTCGGTCGTGAGGGATGTGACTTCCGTCACATGTCTTGAGATTTAGTCTCAAAGCTGCGATCGAATACGCGGACAGCTTGGAAGCTTGTCAACGACAGGATCGACCGCGGGAGCTACTCGGCGTCGACGCCGAAGAAGGAACGCTCGTACTGGTCAGCGAGGACCGCGACCGACTCGATCGCGGCGCGCAACTCCCCTTCCCCCATCCCGCGAGCCAGAAGCGACTGCATCACGACCAGCTCGTCGCGATGCAGCGCCATCGCGCCGCCCAGCATTTCGAAGTTCACCGCGAGGGCGCGCCGCATCGACTGCGGGCTCACCTTTTCCACTCGACCGATTCGGCTGAAGACGCGCACCCACTCCCCGCTCTCCGCACGAGCAACGCGAATGCTCACGCGTTGATCGCGACCGTCCGCGAGCGAAGTCGTCGCCATGAACGCCTCGCCTTCGTCTCCGAGCTCCCACTCACCGTGGAGCCCTGCCTGTTCGACGATCTCAGCAAGCGTCAACTCTCACCTCGCTTCGCGCCTCGAGCGCGTCGTCGCACCGTGTGGAACGGCTCGCCCGGAAGGGAACCCCGTGACTGCGTCCCCAGCGCATACCGGAACTTCACCCGTTCATCTTACTGAGACGCTGCGGGCGATTCCGAGGCCGCCAGCAGAGTTCATGCCGTCCTCGTCGTGCTGCCTACTCGACCCAGCGGGCGATGAAGAGGTTGGTCTCGAAACCGCCCTCCTGCGCCCGATTCGAGCCCCACACCAGCCACTTCCCGTCGGGGCTGAACATCGGGAAACCGTCGAAGCCCGGAGCCGTGGTGATGCGCTCCGGTTCGCCGCCATTCTTGTCGATCATGTACAACTCGAACTCGCGGTTGCCCCCGGTGTTGTGGTTCGACGAGTAGATGATCCGCTTTCCGTCCGGATGGAAGTACGGGCCGAAGTTCGCGGCGCCGGTCCTCGTGACCTGGCGCTGGTTCGTGCCGTCGGCGTTCATCACCCAGAGCTCCATCTTCGAAGGCCGAACCAGGCGCTCCTTGAGCAGCGCGCGATAGTCATCGAACTCCGGGCTCTCAGCCTCGTAATGCCAAGAGCGCCAGACGATCTCGCGGCAGTCGGCGCTGTAGAACGCGCCGCCGTCGTAGCCGGGCGTATTCGTCAACCTCTTGACGTTCCCGGCCTCGTCCATCTCATAGAGGTCGAGATCGCCGTCACGATCCGACGTGAAGACGAACTTGCCACCGCGATGGCACCAGGTGGCCTCCGCGTCGTAAGCGTCGTTGTCCGTCAGTCGCTTGACGTTCGATCCGTCCGGATCCGAGGTGTAGAGCTCGTACGATCCATAGA
>JBPPMG010000107.1:0-6096 GCA_051305935.1 Thermoanaerobaculia bacterium | reverse complement strand
GACCAGGTCGTGCATCACCGGGAAGAGCATGTCGTAGCCCTTCTGCTCGGTTAGGCGGCCGACGGCGCCGACGACGAAGCCGGGGTCGTCCGGGTTCATCCCCGCCACCTGCAGCAGCGCCCGCCTGTTCTCGCGCTTCGCGGCGAGCTCCTCGACGCTGTACTTGTGCGGGATCTTCGAGTCGACCTTCGGGTTCCAGACCTTCGGGTCGATTCCGTTGACGATTCCGATCAGGCTCTGCCAGCGGCGGGCGAAGATCAAGTTGAGCCCGAAGCCGCCGCCAGGCGTCATCAGCTCGCGCGCGAAGTTAGGCGAGACCGCCGTGATCGCGTCCGCCGCCTCCACGCCTCCCTTCAGCAGGTTGATCGCACCGCGCAATTCGATGCGGTGGAAAACGCTGCGCGGCAGCCCGAGGTGAACGTACGCCCCTCCGCCGTACATCCCCTGGTACGACGCGTTGTGGATCGTCAACACGCTGACTGTGTGGTTGAAGACCCAGTCCTTCGGGTCGTCCCACCGCAGCGCCATCGGCGCGAGCGCCGTGTGCCAGTCGTGCGCGTGCAGCACGTCGGGCGGCTGCCAGAGCTTCTTCATCCCCTCCATCGCCGCACGGACGAAGACCGAGTAGCGGACGATGCCGTCATCGCTGCCGTCCTTCGCGTTCGAGTAGATCTCCGCGCGGTCGAAGTGTGGATCGGAGCCGACGAGGTAGAGCGGCACGAGCGAGCCGGGGAGGAAGACGCGCAGCACGCCGACCTGGTAGCGGTTGAACCCGAGGTCGATCGTGAAGGGATCGAGGGCGATCTCGGGCTTGATCCCCAGCTTGTCCATCGCCTGCCAGACGTGGCGATAGAGGGGGAGCCAGACGCTCACGTCGTGTCCGAGCTCTGCCTGCGCGATCGGCAGTGAACCGACGACGTCCCCGAGCCCCCCGGTCTTCGCGAAGGGGGCGCATTCCGCTGCGATGTGCGTGATCTTCATCTCAGTGTCTCGCTCCCGCCGCGTCGCCCGGATTCTCCGCCGGGATCTCCTTCAGCGCGCGAACGCGCGCCGCGTCGAACTCGTCTCCGGGCATCCATGCCGGCAACTCCCGCGTCGAGGCGACTTCGAGCCCCGAGAGGAACGCGACGATCGAATCCTCGATCATCCCCTCGAAGTTCCAGCTCGGGTCGTATTCGTCGTTAGGCTGGTGGTACGTCACCTGCGTGTACGACTTCACCGTGTCGCGTCCCCAGTCGCCGGGATGTGCGCGGAAGTGCACGCCCCCTTTCAGATAGAGCGCGGGGACGCCGATCTTCGCGAAGTTGAACTGGTCGGAGCGATAGAACGAGCCGTTCTCCGGCGTCGGATCGGGCGTCAGCTCGCGCCCCTGCAGCGCGGCGTACTTCTGCGCCACCGCGTCGAGGCTCGACTTGCCGTGCCCGATCTGGATGAGGTCGGTCGTCCGCCCCCAGATGTTCGCGTTGTCGAAATTGATGTTCGCAGCGATGCGTCCCGCGGGAAAGGCCGGATGCTCCGCGAAGTACTCCGATCCGAGCAGCCCCTGCTCCTCGGCTGCAACGAAGAGGAAGAGAATCGAGCGCTTCGGTGCGACCGGCAGGGCGGCGAAGGCACGTGCGATCGTCAGCACCTGCGCGACCCCCGAGGCGTTGTCGCGTGCGCCGTTGTAGATCGCGTCGCCATGACCGTCGTCGTGGCCGACGCCGAGATGGTCGTGGTGCGCCGTGTAGACCACGACTTCCTTCGAGAGCGTGGGGTCGCTCCCGCGCAGGAGGCCCGCGACGTTCCCGGTCTTCGTCCGCTCGATCGTGTTTTCGAGGCGCAGCGACGTGCGCAGCCCGAGCGGCACCGGCTTGAACTCGCGCTTCTTCGCCGCGGCGACGAGCTTGTCGAGATCGTGCCCCGACGACTTCAGTAGCCGCCTAACAGAGTCCTCTGTTGCCCACCCCTGGACCGGCAATTCCGGCTTGCCGCTCGAGGGGAGGGAGAACGACGCGCCGGTGTTCGACGTCTGCACGACCTGGAACGGATAGCCGGCCGACGGCGTGGTGTGGATGATGATCGCCCCCGCGGCGCCCTGGCGTGCCGCGCTCTCGTACTTGTAGGTCCAACGGCCGTAGTAGAGGCGCGTCTTGCCGGCGAACAGTTTCGGATCCCAGTCGGGATCGTTGTTGAGCATCACGAGGACCTTGCCGCGCAGGTCGGTCCCCTTGTAGTCGTCCCACTTGAACTCGGGCGCCTCGATGCCGTAGCCGACGAAGACGAGCTCCGCGTCGGTGATCTCGGTGACCGGCGTCTGCGTGCCGCTCGTCGCGATGAATTCGTCCCAGAATGCGAGCGACACTTCGCCTGCCTTGCCGCGGAACGCCCAGCTCTTCGGCACGGCGCTCGTGACCGAAACGATGTCGAACATCTGCTGCCACGAGCCGTCGGGCGAGCCGGGATCGAGGCCGAGCGCCTCCATCTCGGTGGCGAGCCAGAGTCGTGCGAGCTCGTCGCCGCGCGACGCGGGCCCGCGTCCCTCGAGCAGATCGCTGGCGAGGAACCGCACCGCGGAGCGCAGCGAGCGCTCGTTGATCTCGCCAGTGGCCGAGGCGACTTCCGGCGCGAGCGGCCCCTCGGCGAACGTGCCGAAAGCCACGGTGAGCAGGACTACAGTGATGAAGGATCGTTGACGGAACAAGGCTGGCCTCCCGGGGATTCGTCTGACCAGCACAATGTACCAGAGCGCGGCGCCGTGTAGCGAAGGCCTCCGGCCTTCGAGGTGCCCCCTTCGAACGCCAGTGCGTTCGAGTCAGGGAGTTCGTTCCAGAGCAGGGTGTCGTCTTGAACGGAGCGAAGCGGAGTGAAGGACCTCTCAGGCTTCTATCGTCGTGCGATGAGCACGGACTGAAGGTCTGGACGGTAGAAGCCTGCGAGGCCCTTCGCTGTGCTCAGGGCGACAGTTTGTAAGGAACAAAGGTAAGGCAGTGCCCGTTTCGGTAAGCATGATCGCAACCGTGACGTCCAAAGGGCAGGTGACGCTGCCGGCAGAGGCGCGCCGGCAGCTCGGCATCAAGGCGGGGAGCAAGCTCGAGTTCATCGTGGTCGACGGGTCGAGGCTCGAGGTCATACCCGTGGCGCAGTCCGTCACCAGCCTCAAGTCGATCCTCCCGAAGCCGAAGAAGCGGCTCTCGCTGGAGGAGATTGACGCGGCGATCGGGCGAGGCGCGGGCAGGTGATTGGAGTCGACACCAACGTGCTCGTCCGCTACATCGTCCATGACGACGCCGCGGACGCGCGTGTTGCAACGAAGATCATCGAGCGCGATTGCTCCGCCGACGATCCGGGTTACATCAGTCTCGTCGTGCTCTGCGAGCTCGCGTGGGTGCTCGATCGAGGTTATGGCTACGCGAGGGCGCAGATAAGCGAGGTCATTCGCGGTGTCCTCTCGGTCGTCGAGCTCGAGGTCGAGAGCCGCGACCTTGCCTGGGCCGCCCTGCGTCAGTTCGAAGCGCAGCGCGCCGATTTTGCCGACTACGTCATCGGGTTGCTCGCGAAGCAGGGAGGCGCGGAGACGACCGTAACCTTCGATCGCCGCGCCGCCGCCAACGACCTGTTCACCCTCGCGCGGAAGCGAGGCTGACCCCACCTTGCCCTTCGCTCCTCGCGGAAGCGCCAGCGGCTTTGTAGCGAAGGCCTCCGGCCTTCGCCGCTTCGCGTAGAACGCAGGGTTAGCGTGACTGTGGCAAGGCGGGACGCCTTGCCTACGAGCGAAGGCCTCCGGCCTTCGCCGCTTCGCGTAGAACGCAGAGTCAGCGTGACTACGGCAAGGCGGGACGCCTTGCCTACAGCGAAGGCCTCCGGCCTTCGCCGCAACTTGAAATCACACTCTGAGATCTCGAGCCAAAGCGTAGAATCGGGCGAGAGACTGCGAGATCGATCCCGAGAGCGGGCCAGAGTAACGAGATGCCCCGAAGCTACAGCATGGGTGGCCGAGCCGGTCCGGCGGGAGGGCCCCGGGAAGCTCCAGGCGCGCGCCGCTCGATGCGCGAGCGCTTCGGCGCGATGCGCAATCTTCCTCCCTTTTTCAAGCTCGTCTGGCGGACGAGCCCCCTGCTCACGTCGGGTAGTCTCGGGCTCCGCCTCGTGCGGGCGCTGCTGCCGATCGCGACGCTTTACGTCGGGAAGCTGATCATCGACGAGGTGATGCTGCTCGCGTCGACGGCCGGCGCGCCGCAGAGCTTCGGCGCGTGGTGGAAGTCGGGGCTTCTCGATCACCTCGGGTGGCTGCTACTCCTCGAGTTCTGTCTTGCCGTCTCGTCCGATGTCATCGGCCGAATCGTCTCGCTGATCGACTCGCTGCTGTCGGAGCGCTTCACGAACGCGACGAGCGTGCGGCTGATGGAGCACGCCGCGATGCTCGACCTCGAGGACTTCGAGGACAGCGAGCTGCAGGACCAGCTCGAGCGCGCGCGGCGCCAGACGATGGGCCGGTCGACGATGATGACGCAGCTCTTCGGGCAGGCGCAGGACGTAGTGACGATCATCAGCTTCGCCGCGGGGCTTGCCATCTACGCGCCCTGGCTGATCGCGCTGCTCGCGATCGCCCTCGTCCCGGCGTTCATCGGCGAGGCGCACTTCAATGCGCAGAGCTACTCGCTCGACTACGCGCGGACGCCCGAGCGGCGCGAGCTCGACTACGTTAGGCAGACCGGAGCGAGCGTCGACACGGCGAAGGAAGTGAAGATCTTCGGACTGAACACCTTCCTGATCGAGCGATACAAGACGCTCTCCGCGGCGATCTACCAGGCCAACCGCGCGCTGGCGATGCGTCGTGCCGGGTGGGGAGGGCTGCTCACCGCGGTCGGAACTGCCGGCTACTACGGTGCGTACGGATTCATCGCCTGGAGGACTCTCGTCGGAGACTTCACGATCGGCGATCTCACCTTCCTGTCGGGATCGTTTCGCCGCCTGCGCAACCTGCTCGAGAACCTGCTGGCCGGCCTCTCGCAGGTCGCGGGACAGGCGCTCTATCTCGACGACCTCTTCTCGTTCTTCGAGATCGAGCCGGAGATCGTATCGCCTCCCGATCCGCGTCCGTTTCCGTCGCCCGTGCGCGAAGGCTTCACGTTCGAGGGCGCCGGCTTTCGCTATCCCGGGCAGGAGCGCTGGGCGGTTCGTCATCTCTCGTTCACCCTGCATGCGGGCGAGGTGCTCGCGCTCGTAGGCGAGAACGGCGCGGGGAAGACGACGCTGGTGAAGCTGCTGGCGCGGCTCTACGACCCCGACGAGGGACGCATCCTGCTCGATGGCCACGACCTGCGTGAATACGACCTCGGTGAGCTGCGCGCGAACATCGGCGTGATCTTTCAGGACTTCGTCCGCTATCACCTGACCGCGGCGGAGAACATCGCCATCGGGCGGATCGAGGCGCGAGGCGATCGGAAGCGGATCGAGGAGGCAGCCGAGCGAAGCCTCGCGGACGAAGTCGTTCGCAAGCTGCCTAACGGCTACGACCAGATGATCGGAAAGCGATTCAAGCAGGGGGTCGACCTCTCGGGCGGCGAGTGGCAGAAGGTCGCCATCGCGCGGGCCTACATGCGCGACGCGCAACTGCTGATCCTCGACGAACCGACCGCCGCGCTCGATGCGCGCAGCGAGTTCGAAGTGTTCAAGCGCTTCCGGGAGCTCAGCGAAGGGAAGACCACGATCCTCATCTCGCACCGCTTCTCCAGCGTCCGCATGGCCGATCGCATCCTGGTCATGACCGACGGCGAGATCGAAGCGGCGGGAACGCACGAGGAACTGCTCGCCGCCGGCGGCAAGTACGCCGAGCTCTTCGAGCTGCAGGCTGCAGGCTATCGCTGAGCGCGCGAGATCACGCTTCGAAGCCTTAGTAGCGAAGGCCTGTAGCGAAGGCCTGCGGCCTTTGCCGCATCGCGCAGATCGAGCGTCTCTCGCGAAGCGGGCAAGGCGGGACGCCTTGCCTACGTAGCGAAGGCCTCTGGCCTTCGCCGAAAAGCACAAACCCAACCTGCCGCGCGTCGCGGGCAAGGCGAGACGCCGTGCCTACGTAGCGAAGGCCTCCGGCCTTTGCCGAAAAGCGCAAACCCA
>JBPPMG010000102.1:0-34747 GCA_051305935.1 Thermoanaerobaculia bacterium | reverse complement strand
TAAGAGACAGAGATCGTACGCGGCCGTTCGGGCGAACGTCGTGACGGCAGCGCGGAATCGGAACGCGTCCGAGATCGTCCCGCTCTCCATCTCTTTCATGAACTCCGCATAGAGCGAAGGATCGCTCAGTGGAATCGTCTGCTTGTGATTCTTCGCCGCGGCCCGGAGCATCGACGGGCCGCCGACGTCGATTTGCTCGATCGCCTCCGGCAGCGTGACGCCGTCCTTCGCGACCGTCGCCTCGAAGGGATAGAGGTTCACGACGACGAGATCGATCGGAGGGAGGTCGTGATCCTCGCATTCCTTCTCGTGCGCCGGCTTCGTGCGGTCCGCGAGGATGCCGGCGAAGATCTTCGGGTGCAGCGTCTTCACGCGCCCACCGAGGATCTCCGGTGCGCCGGTGAAGTCGGAGACTTTGACCACCTTAACGCCTGCGCGTGAAAGATGCTCGGCGGTGCCGCCGGTCGACAGGATCTCGACACCACGTGACGCGAGGAACTGCGCGAGCTCGGTGATGCCTGTCTTGTCAGAGACGGAAAGTAGCGCTCGCTCAACGGGCTGCTTCATGGATTACCAGGTTGCCTTTCTTCAGGACGGCAGCGCTTCGGACGTCACCGCCCGCTTCGCGCCAGATGTAGTAGTAGAGATTCACGTTGTCGGTCACGGCGCGCGAGTACGAGATCGACGCGACGCCGAACGCGGTCGAGCGGTCATCGAACTCGGACGAGGTCCGCCTCCGGCCTCCTCGAAAATACTCCTCGTCGAGAAGGGGATAGTGGGACGCGCTTCGCCGCACGATTCCGTCGACGTAACGCGGAACGTCGCGATTGATATTCAACCCGTAAAAGACCGTCGGGAACGAGTTCACTTTCCGACCGAGGTATCCCTCGAAGTCGGCCTGGCTTTCGCGGAGTTTGGGGTTCGAGTCATCGGTGTGGAAGGGATTGTTGGCGTCGGCGACGAGATGGGAGATCCTGCCGAGCCTTTCCACGAACGCGCCGATCTGCCGATCCTTCTTCATCAGCTTGATTGCGTCGTTGACGTCCCGTTCAATGATCGCCTTGAGCTCTCCCTTTCCTCGCGACGCGAGGTAACGGTGCTTCGCGCATTCTGCTGGAGCCGCGGCGCGGCGCACGCCATTCTCGTAGTCTTCGGCGTACTTCTCGATCAGGAGCCTCAGATCGGGGGGAGCCAGCCGCGCCGACTTCGCGGCGATCTTCTCCTCGGTTTCCGGCGTCCACGCGGAAGCGATCGAGGGGAGGAGCAGCGCTAGAGTGATCGCGGCGAGGCGCCTGAACATGGGAAGATAGTAACAGACGGCATCATCCGGGAGACCTCCCTTTGGACATGCACGACGTTCGAAGCTCGACGGAAGCGTGGCAACGCCATCTCGATCAGCTCTTCGCCTGTCGACGGTGTCCGTCGGTCGAAGGGGCGCCGGTCACCGGGCCTGTCTTTGGGGCGCGACTCCTGCTCGTGGGGCAGGCGCCGGGCCCGAGGGAGCGTGACTCAGGGCGCCCCTTCGCGTATACAGCCGGCAAGCGGCTCTTCGAGTGGTTCGCCGCGCTCGGAGTGAGCGAAGACCGATTCCGCGAGTCGGTCCACATCGCGGCGGTCGCGCGCTGCTTTCCGGGAAGAGCGCCGTCCGGCGGCGACCGTCCGCCCTCGAAGCTCGAAATCGCAAACTGCGGTTCGCATCTGGATCGAGAGTTGAGGCTTCTCCGACCCGACCTCGTCATCGCAGTCGGAGGAATGGCGGGCAAAGAAGTGGCGGGATCCGGGGAGCTAGCCGCGATGGTCGGACCGCTTCACCGCTGCGAACGAGCCCATGTCGCATTCGACGCCGTCGTGTTGCCCCATCCTTCGGGCCGCTCGACGTGGCTGAACGTGGAGGGGAATCGCGCGAAGCTCGGTGACGCACTCGCGTCGATCGCGGGTCATCCGGTGTTTCGTGGGACTTTCGGTCCCAGCGGGGTCCGTTAGGGACCCTGAGTTAATCAGTCGCGCAAGAACCGATGCCGGCGCGCCAGCAGTCCGACGGCAGCCAGCATCGCGGCGTCGCCCGCGCAAGCTGCCCAGATGATCGGTGGCGCGTCGAGAAACACGACGTGAGCGAGCAGAAACGCGACCGCGAGCGCCTTGGAGACGAGGATCGTCCAGACGTAAGAAGGCACGACGAGCGCCCGCAGATAGAAGAGGCCGAGGATCAGCATGAAGATCCCGCTCTGCGACGGAAAGAAGGAAGGCGTCGAGCTAGCGAAGCCTAACACAGCAACCATCACCCTCGTTGCGAACAGCATCGCAATTCCGAGGATGCAACTGTGAATTCCGACGAGCAGGATGAGCCACTGAAGCGGCCGGTCGTTCCTCCAGCGAATCAGATCGGCATCCATTGCGGCCTCATCACCATCACCAGCAGCAGTATCGTCGCGTAACCGATCGAAGCGCTCAGGCTGAGGGCCTGCCCGCGGATCCATCGGATTCCGCTTCCCGCCAGCTCAGCAGGCCAGATCTTCCAGAGTGTCGTCACGGTGACCGCCAGCCCGATCGCAAGCGCGAGGCCCTGGATGAGGGGAAGTACACCGAGTGAGAGCAGTGGATCAGGGAGCGCGCCGATCGCGAGCCCTCCGAGAGTCACGCGCAGGCGGTCGAATCCCGGGATATTGCCGAGTTGGTACGCGGCGTAGCCCGCGCCGAGCAGGGGAGCAAGGGCCGTCACCCGCTGCCAGTGCAACGTCACCGGGACATCGCCCGGCATCCGCTCGAATTGTCGGGCCGCGAAGCGCAGCGTGGCGAATGGAATCGCCGCGCAAAGCGCGAGAACTCCCGTAATGGCGAGGAAGCGGTGCTTCTCCAACAGTGTCCGCGCCAGCATCCAGGCACTCGCCTGCGATTCCCAGAACTGGATGAGTGCCTGGCCGATGAGCAGGCCGAGGAGCACGACCACGAGCATCGCGACCTGGGGACGGGCGCTGATGCTCGTCCAAAGCTCGCGCGCCGGAATCCTGACGTTGAGCTGCGGCGACCCGTTAGGGCAGAGACGGACGCAGTTCAGGCAAAGCACGCAGTCGCTGTTGGACTCGATGAACATCACATGCTGCGACATGGGGCAGCCGGCGATCTGCTCGTCTCCTTTGTAGCAGGTGTGTCCTTTGCACTTCGCGGAACAGATGTCCTCGGTCGGACGCAGCTCGATCAACGACGACGTGGAGAGGAGCCCGGCAAAGCCTCCCATCGGGCAGAGGTGCCGGCACCACGCCCTGCGCGGGAAGACCGCGCTCGTGATCATCGCCCCGGCGATGATCGCGATCAGCAGAAGACCGGTCGCCACGGGGGAGTGGCGCATGTCGGTGGCCTCCTCGACCCAGACGATGAGGAAGAAGCCTGCCATCACGATCGAGACATCGTGCCGTTTGAGCCAGGCCGGGATTCGTCGTTCGACCTTGTTCCCGTGCCGCGCCAGACGCTGCGTCAGTTCACCAGACGTTGCCATCGGACAAATCGCACACCACGCTCGCCCGGCGAAAAAGAACGAGAGGATCAGTGCCGGCCACCAGACGGCCCAGACCAGAATGGTGCCGACGTTGCCCCCTGCACTCGACTCGACTGCGAAGCACTCGTAGAGGATGAACGCAAAGGCGATGACGGCAGCCACGCGGATCCCGTTGGGAAAGACACGCAGCGCCACATCGAGCAGGGGCTTTGGCAGCGACAGGAGATTGAATCCGCGCGGATCTTCGCGCTTCGGGAGTCCGAGGAAGATCGAGTCCGCGCTGATCGTGTAGCCGTCGGTGATGATCACAGCGCGCTCGATCGACTCTTCGAGCTCGCGCATGTTGGCGAACCGGTAGTCGTACGAAACGAGCCGGATCATCGCCTCGTCCTCGAGTTCGGGGGTCTTCTTGCCCAGGCGCTGGGCATGCTTCTTCACGAAATGGCTTGCGAGCTCCGGGATATCGCGCTTGTGATCTCTCAGCGGAGGCACTTCGAGGACGTCGCCGAGCAGGATTGCCGCAAGTTCCGACGAGAACCGTCCTGCCGCCGCCTCCTCGAGCAGGTTGGCGCGGCACGCTGCGATCACGCGGATGTCGGGTCGCGAGCCCGTGGGCAACGGTTCGCCATTGAGGAACCGGACCAGCCGCTCCTGAAGCGCTGGAGGCAGCGCCTGGACGTTGTTCAGCAGAATCGTCCCCCCCTCCGCGAGCGCGAGATAGCTCAACCCACGCGCGTACGCTGCGGCCGCCTGGTCGTACAGGCCGAACAGCTGATCACCCCATTGGCTTTCGGTGATCTGGCCGCAATCGGTGCTTACGAGAGGTGCGTCCTTTCGATGGCCGCGGAGGTGGATCAACCGCGCGACGAGCTCCTTCCCGGCTCCCTTCTCTCCGAGGATCAGCAGCGGTGTCTGAAGGCCGCTCTTTGCTTCGACTTGCTTGTTCAGCTCCTTGATCGATTTCGCGGTCCCGATCAGTGCGGAGTACTGGTCGGACTTCTGTTCGTGGAGGAAACGCGTGAGATCCTCCTCCTTCTGCCGCGCGACACCGACCGCGACGTCCGACGCCTTCAACCTTCGCGACAGAAGTCGCACGAATTCGCGCAGAAGGACCGGGTTGGCCGTGATGAGCGCGTGGAAGGCGTCCTTTCCGAGGGCGAGCGTCCTGCAGTGTTCCGTGGCGACCACGTCGGCACACGTCAGCTCATCGCTCAGCAGCGACATCTCGCCAAAGCTGTCGCCCTCCCGCATCGTCGCAACGGTCGTCGGCTTTCCGCTTTCGGCACGGATGCGCACGTCGGCCCGTCCGGAGATCATTACGCTGAACTGCCGACCCGGCTCGCCGGTCCGAATGATCTCGTCGCCGGCCTCGTAGGAGACTGGCTCCATCGCCTCGGCGACGACCTCGAGGAGCTCATCGGAAAAGGACGCCCAAAGCGGGAACCGCCGTAGTGCGTCCACTCTTTCGCGCGACATGGGTGTGCCTGCACGTCCGCTCTGGAAGATACCACCGATGGCAACTTCCGGACTGGTGCGACAGCTTTTTTCGTCGGTGAGCCGAACCACACCGCTGGTGACGCGCATCACCGAATGCACAACTCCAGGAGCCGAAGCCGAATGAAGCGAGCCGGATACTCTCGGGAACGAGTCCGACTCATCGGGAACAGCCTGTTAGGCAGCGTTTTCCACTGCCGCCGGGGAGCTAGAGGCCATAGACCTTTCTCGTGTCCGAGATCCGGCCCAAAGCCGCACCTAGTCGCCGGAAGAAGTGTCCGGGTTCGGCAGTCTTTTCAGGCGGCTCGCAATCCACTGCTGGTCCCACGGGCGGCTGATCACGCACGAGTTGATCCCGCCAATCCCCATGCTCAGCTTGCCTGAAAGGCCGGCCTTCGCGTCACAGCCGGGGCGAAGCACGAACTTAGGGTGGTGCTGCTCGACGTCGGCGTGAATCTCGTCGCTCGAGAGATCGACGGGGTAGAGGTGCCCGCTCGCGAGGCCCAGATGCTGCGCGGTGAGCTCCCATCCGCCGCCGACCGACATCCCGTGCCCGAACGTTCCCTTCCTCGCCGTGAAGACGACGTCGGGGTTCAGCATCTCGAGCGTGTTCTCGACTTCGGTGGAGTCGCCGGGTGTCGCCGTCGCGTGCATGTCCCACGTGACGACGTCGGCAGGGCTGTCGTTCTCAAGCGCCCGGCGCATTGCGAGCTGCGGTCCATCCTTCGACGGAGTGATGATGTGGTGCGCGTCGGACGAGGTACCGACCGAAACGATCTCGAGTCCGAGCGGGCGGAATCCGCGCGCGAGCATTTCCTCCGCGTCGCCGATGATCCAGACGCACGATCCGCCCGAAACGTGGGTTCCCTTGAGCCCGGTCATCGGCCTCGACACTTCGCCGTCCGCGGAGAGGACGTTCGCGTTGTAGAAGGCGGAGATGATGAGGGCGTGGGGGGGCGGATCGGCCATGCCGACGACGACGGCCTTCGCCTCACCGAGCTCGATCGCGTCAATACCCAGGCGGAGCGCGATGCCGAACGAAGCGCAAGCCGCAATCGGAGCGAACGCAGGGCCCATGATGTGCCCGACCATCGAGATCTGTGCCGCGGGAATGTTCGCGATGTTCCAGAGCAGGTTCGGCGACACGGCCGACCAGGGCTCCTCGGGGCAGCCCCAGCTCTTGTTGAGCGCCTTGATGCGGGAGAGCTTCTGCCGAATCGTGTTCAGTTTGCCGGTCGCGGCCGAAGGCGGCACGGGCCCCGACTGAATCTCGGCTGCTTCGCGGAGGTAGGCCGCGAGCTTGTCGCTCCGGCGCATCCAGTAGTCGTCCCACGCCGCCTTCGCATCGAGCCATTCTTCCGTACCGACCTCAATCGTCGCGGGATCGACGGGCGCGTGCAGGTCCCTGCCTCCCGCGAGATGGAGACGGTGTGGCTCGCAGCGCTCGGGCGCGGCCCAGAATGCATTCCAGCGACGGCGCGCCCGCTCGAGGATCAACGACTGCTCATGCTGCACGGAGAGGTCGCCGAGGCCGGTACCGACATAGACATGGCACCTGTCGCCGAGCTCCTGCAGGTACTGCTCCATTCCCTCGTTCTGACCGAGAGCTTGGATGAAGGAACCGACGGCGAACTGGACCATCGGACCCATCTTGTCGCGGAACTGCGCAAAGCGTGAGGAGGGGAAGCGGGCATCGAACCAGGGACGATAGCTGTCGAGATCGAACGCGGGCTGTCCAACAACGAGATTCGACGGGCCATATCCGTCGAAAGGCACGAGCCAGGTGCCGCTCTCGGTGAGGTTCTTCTCGAAGGTGGAAATGTCAGGCGACTTCGGGGCGACTACACCCCAGCCGAAGATTCCGATTCGCTTCTGGCGCTTCATGGGAGGCGCATTGTAAACGAATTCGCCTATTCTTCCCGTGTGGACGAAGCGAGATCCCCGATTCGGGTGGGTTGGGTTGCAGCAGCGCTGACGGCAGGCGTGTTGGCGTTGTCTGTCGCGGCATCGGACGAGACGTTGGCAGGGGTGCTCGCGGAGATCGAGGCGGATCCGGTCCTTGGCCGAGCGATCTGGACTCTCGACGCGCGCGACGGCGAAGGACGAACGATCGCTTCGAAGAGCGCCAACCAGCTGATGGCCACCGCGTCGGTGCGCAAGCTCTTCACCGCAGCACTCGTCGCCGAATGCGAGGATCTGTCCGGGCCGATCCCGACCGAAGTGGTTCTGTCGGGTACGCAAGGCGCCCAGGGCATCTGGGACGGGGCTCTCGTGATCCTCGCCGCCGGCGATCCGACAATCGGCGGACGATGGGAGTACGAGACGGACCGCCTGCGCAGGCTTCGACCCGTCGCGGAGGAGCTGAAGAGACGCGGCATCAGGCGGATCCGCGACGGCGTGGTCGTCGACGTCGCGGCGTTCGAGCGGTCGAAGGTCGGCGGAGCCTGGAAGTGGGACAACGTGACCTATTCCTACGCGGCGCCCATCGACGCGGCGGCGTTCAACGAGAACGCGATCGTTGCGCACGTCTCGCCGCGAGGCTGCAATCCTCCCGTGGTCGAAGTCGAGCCATCGTGGATCAAGGCTCGCACCGAGACCGATTGCGGCGCACTGCCGTTCGGCGTCACGGCCCACGGGCCACGCGAGGTCGTCGCCCATGGATCGGTGCGGGATCTCGCGCGCGATACGGTTTTTCTCGCACAGCGACACCCGGCGGAGGCTCTCGGCGATGCGATGCGTGTCGCGCTCGAAGAGTCGGGAATCGTCGCGTACGACGTGGCCTCGCAGCACCGGGCGCGGAGGGCAGAGGGACGTCAACGCGACGTTCGGATCGCCCGCATCGAATCGCAGCCGGTCGGCGCGCTGCTCCATACCGTGCTCGCGGAGAGCTCGAACCTCTATTCGGAGATGCTCTTCAAACGAGCATCGAGAAGTCGGGGAGTTGCGTCCTGGGAAGGGAGCCTGGCGATCGAACGTGACTTCCTCGTCGGAGGTGTCGGGCTCGATCCGACGAGCTTCCGATTCGATGACGGCTGTGGCTTGTCGCCGGAGAACCTCGTCACCGCGCGATCGACCGTCGACCTCGTGCGCTACCTGCGAACGCAGTCCGTGAATCGCGTCTTCTGGGAAGGCGTGCTCGCGAAGCCGGGAGAGGAGGGGACGCTTCGACGAAGGCTCCCGCAACTGAAGGGGCGTCTCTTCGCGAAAACCGGGACGATCGACGGCGTCGCGGCGCTTGCGGGATGGCTGCGGCGCGAAGACGGATCGATCGTCGACTTCGCGATCTTCGTGAACAACCACGCCGCGCCGCCGCGCGACGTGTCGCGCGCGATCGATCGGATCGTCACCGCGCTCGCACGTTAGCCTTGGCTTGCGCGTTGTTAAGTTCTGTATTCGTTCGTCCGACAGGAAGAATCCGCATTCCGCGTTCCGCAATCCGAATTCATTCCCGTCCCTCCTGCCTTCCGTACTTCACCTCGCCGGTGATCAATCTCGCACCACGCTGAAACGTCAGGTAGGCCCACGCCCACTGGATCATGACGAGCAGCCGGTTGCGGAAGCCGATCAGGAAAAGGATGTGCACGAACAGCCAGGCGAGCCAGGCCGGGAGGCCGCTGAGCTTCAGACTCGAGAACTCCGCGATCGCCGCCGCGCGACCGATCGTCGCCATCGAGCCCTTGTCACGGTAGCGGAACGGAGCCGTCGGCTCGCCTCGCATCCGGCTCAGCAGATTCGCGGCTGCGTGCCCGCCCTCCTGCATCGCGGCCGGTGCAACCCCGGGAACGAGCTTGCCGTCCTGCTCGAAATGGGCGAGGTCTCCGGCGACGAAGACCTCCGGCGATCCGGGGATCGACAAGTCGGGCTCGACGAGAACACGCCCGGCTTTGTCGAGAGGAACATCGAGCATCTTCGAGACCGGGGAAGCGAGCACTCCCGCTCCCCAGAGGACGGTCCGGGCGAGGATTCGTTCGCTACCCAGTGCGACGCCGGTCGCGTCGATCGCCGTCACACGGCTGTTCGTTCTCACCTCCACCCCAATCTTCTTCAGCTGCGCCTCGGCGCTTTTCGAGAGCGACTCGTGGAACGACGACAGGACGCGATCGATCCCTTCCACGAGAACGACGCGCACGGAGGTGGGATCGATCGATCGGAAGTCGCGCTCCATGGCATGCCGCCCGATCTCGGCGAGCGCTCCGGCGAGTTCGGCGCCGGTCGGGCCTCCTCCGACCACGACGAAGGTGAGCAGCGCGTCTCTCGCGGCGGAATCGGTCTCCTTCTCCGCGGCTTCGTACGCCAGAAGGACGCGCTTCCGGATCTCGAGCGCATCCTCGATGCTCTTGAGCCCGGGCGCGAACGTCTCCCAATGGTCGTTTCCGAAGTAGGAATGCGTCGCGCCGGTGGCGACCACGAGATAGTCGTAGGGGAGCTCCCCGTCGGTCATCGCCACGACGCGTCGCTGCCGGTCGATCGCGACGACGTCCCCGAGGATGACTCGCGTGTTGCGCTGCTTTCTGAGAATTGCGCGAATCGGAGCGGCGATGTCCGACGGGTTGAGCGCGGCGGTCGCGACCTGGTAGAGCAGGGGCTGGAAGACGTGGTGGTTGCGCCGGTCGACGAGCGTGACCTCGACCGGCTCGCTCCGAAGCCTCTTGGCGGCGTAAAGGCCCGCGAAGCCTCCGCCAATGATCACTATGCGGGGCAAGCTCGTCATCGCATCGTCCGTCCTTCGAGGTTCTGCCGATTATAGGCAACCGGCGCGGGCGGGTGGCGAATCGAATCGATCCGCATATAATCCGCACCGGGTATGACGATGACCGAACGAGGCCTGCTTCCGGAACCGGAAGAGCAGGGGAGACGCCGCTTCATGATCGCGGGAGAGAAGACGATTCTCCGCGCGCTCGAGCCGCTCGACCTCGAGCGCTGCTATCGCTGGATGAACGACCCTTCGATCGTCCGCACGCTGAAGTCGCGCTATCCGATGCCGTTTCAGCAGGAAGCGGCCTGGCTCGAGCGAGCCGTCGTCGAGTCGCAGTGCGAGCGCCATTTCGCCATCGAGCGCAAAGAGGACCGGCACCACATCGGCAACGCGTCGCTTCACGAGATCGACTGGGTCTCGCGCACCGCGCTCTTCGGGATGTTCATTGGGGAGCCGAGTGCGTGGAACCGCGGTTTCGGCCGTGACGCGGTGACCGCGTTCGTCCGCTTCGCGTTCGACGAGATGAACCTGCGGAAACTCCGCATCAACGTCTTCGAGTACAACGATCGGGCGTGCCATCTGCTCGAGTCGATCGGCTTCGTTCAGGAAGGGCGCCTCGCGGGGGAGTTCTACCGCGGAGGCGCGTACCACGACATCGTCATCCTCTCGATATTCGCCGACCGCCCGCCGGTCGAAGGAGCCACGACATGACCGATCGAAAGATCAGGGTTCTCATCGCGAAGCCCGGCCTCGACGGCCACGACCGAGGCGCGAAGGTCGTCGCGCGCGCGCTGCGCGACGCCGGCATGGAAGTCATCTACACCGGTCTCCGGCAAACCCCCGAGCAGATCGTCGCAGCCGCGATCCAGGAAGACGTCGACGCGATCGGCCTCTCGATTCTCTCAGGTGCCCACAACGTCCTCTTCCCGGAGATCATGCGGCTGCTGAAAGAGGAGGACGCCGAGGACATCGTCGTCTTCGCCGGAGGGATCATTCCCGAGCAGGACATCGCCAAGCTCAAGGAGATGGGGATTCGTGAGATCTTCCTTCCCGGAACCCCCACGAGCACCGCAGTCGACGCCATCAGGCGGGCCGTAGGCGCTTGAGCGTGCGGTTCTCCCTCGCCGTCCGCGACCGCGTCGCCTCAGTCGCGTTCGACGACGGCGGGATGAACCTGTTGTCGGCCGACGCGCTGACCGAACTCGACGTTCTTCTCGACCGGCTTCCGGCGGGGCTCGAAGTTCTCTGTTTCCACAGTGCACACGCTTCGGTCTTCGCCGCGGGCGCGGACATGCAGGAGATGGAGCGATTCACCCCGCTCGAAGCGTTGCGATTTTCCGAGTTGGGGCAGTCACTCTTCTCGCGTATCGAGCGCCTCTCGATGCTCTCCGTGGCGGTGATCGACGGCGACTGTTTCGGAGGAGCGCTCGACCTCGTGCTCGCGTTCGACCTTCGGGTCGCGTCGCCCCGCTCGCGGTTTTCGCACCCCGGATCCCGCATTGGTATCGTCACCGGATTCGGTGGCACCACTCGCTGGCGGCGGCAAACGGATGCGCCTTCTGCAAGGGTGCTGTTTCTCGGGAATCGGATTCTCTCCGCGAGCGAAGCGCGAGAGCACGACCTCGTCGACTCGGTGATCGACGAGGTGCGCGGCCGCGAGCCCGACATCGCGCAGGGACTCCTGGCGCGCACCCCGGCAGAGGTCCGCTTCGTCAAGGAGCTAGGGAGAATCCCACCGGGCCTTCCGCCCGAACAGCAGGCGTCGTTTGCTCGCGCGCTTGCAGCCATTCACATGACGTCCCACCACGACTGAGGCCACGGATGGAACAGATCGAATCGCACATCGACACAAGCTCTCCGGAGTTCCAGTCGAACTCGGAGCAGATGAAGTCGCTCGTCGACGACCTTCGCGCGCGCCTCGATACGGCGCGGCAGGGCGGCGGGCCGCGTTACACGCAGCGTCACCGCGAACAGGGAAAGCTCCCGGTCCGCGAGCGGATTCAGAAGCTGGTCGACTCGGGCACGCCATTCATGGAGCTGTCGCCCCTCGCCGCGTGGGACATGTACGACGGCGAGGCTCCCGGGGCGGGCGTGGTCACGGGCGTTGGCCGGATCCAGGGACGCGAATGTCTCGTCATCGCCAACGACGCGACGGTGAAAGGGGGGACCTACCTCCCGATGACGGTCAAGAAACATCTCCGGGCGCAGGAGGTCGCGCTCGCGAACAACCTGCCGTGCGTCTACCTCGTCGACTCCGGGGGAGCGTTCCTTCCGCTGCAGGCCGAGGTCTTCCCGGATCGCGAGCATTTCGGCCGGATCTTCTTCAACCAGGCGCGTATGTCGGCGCAGGGCATTCCGCAGATCTCCGCGGTGATGGGCTCCTGCACCGCCGGAGGGGCGTACGTACCGGCGATGTCGGACGAAACGGTGATCGTCAAGGGTACCGGGACGATCTTTCTCGGAGGCCCGCCGCTCGTCAAGGCGGCGACGGGCGAGGAAGTAACCGCGGAGGAGTTAGGCGGCGCCGACGTGCACACCCGCATCTCGGGCGTTGCGGACCATTTCGCGGAGGACGACAACCACGCGATCGCGATCGTCCGAAACATCGTCGAGAACATCCGCTTCCATCATCGCGAGCCCGACACGCGCGTCGAATCGGTGGATCCACTCTACGACCCGGCCGAGATCTGGGGGGTGATGCCACGCGAGTCCCGGAAGTCGGTCGACGTGCGCGAGATCATCGCGCGCATCGTCGACGCGTCGCTCTTCCATGAGTTCAAGGAGCGCTACGCGACGACCCTGGTGACCGGTTTCGCGCGAGTTCACGGCTACAAGGTGGGAATCCTCGCGAACAACGGCGTGCTCTTCAGCGAGTCGGCGCTCAAGGCGACGCACTTCATCGAGCTCTGTAACCAGCGCGAGATCCCGCTGATCTTCGTGCAGAACATCACCGGGTTCATGGTCGGCAAGGAGTACGAGCGGGGAGGGATCGCGAAGGACGGGGCGAAGATGGTCCACGCCGTGGCGAACTCGACCGTGCCGAAGTTCACCGTCATCATCGGTGGCTCGTTCGGCGCGGGGAACTACGGTATGTGCGGTCGCGCGTACGATCCCCGCTTCCTCTGGATGTGGCCTAACGCGCGGATCAGCGTCATGGGGGGCGAGCAGGCCGCGGGAGTCCTCGTCACGGTCAAGCGCGATCAGCTCGCCCGTGAGACGAAGGAGCTCTCGAAGGAGCAGGAACTCGAGATCGCCCGCCCGGTTCTCGAGAAGTACGAAGCGGAAGGAAGCCCCTACTACAGCACGGCCCGGCTCTGGGACGACGGGATCATCGATCCCGCCGACACGCGAAGTTACCTGGGGCTCGGCCTCTCGATCGCGTACAACGCGCCAATTCCGCCGATGAAGTTCGGCGTATTCAGGATGTAGACGATGCCCTGGCATAGCTGGTTCCTTTTCGACCTGGGAAACACCGTCGTGAGGCTCGCGTACGAGCGCGTCCTTCAGCGGCTCTCCGACGAGTCCACCTGCTCCCGCGAGCAGCTCATGCAGGTGATGGAGCGGGGCGGGGGCTATCGCGATCTCGAGCGCGGTCGCGTCTCGTTCAACGACTTCTACCAGTTCCTGCGCGAGCGGGCCGGGTACCGCGGCTCGATCGCGAACCTGCGCGACATCTGGACCGATTTTTTCGACGGTCCCGTCGAAGGGATCGAGGAGCTTCTCGAGCGCGTGCGGGCGCAGTATCGAGTCGCGTTCCTCTCGAACTCGAACGAAGTCCACGCGGAATACATCCCGCGCCATTTCTCGGGCCTCTTCCAGCGCAGTGACCGCTTCGTCTTCTCGCACATTCACGGCTGCGCGAAGCCCGACCGCCTCATCTACGATCGCGCGCTCCAGATCCTCGGAGCGATGCCCAGCCAGGTCGTCTTCGTCGACGACCTCGTCGAAAACGTCGCCGCCGCGCGTGACCTCGGGATGGTCGCCTACCAGTTCCACGCCTCGATGCAGCTCACCGAGGAGCTGGAGCGCGACGGAATACTCGCAAGGGTCGAGACGCAGGAGTAAGGGAGCTGAAGTCTGCCGACACTCAAGCAGGATGTCGTCCTGAACGGAGCGAAGAGGATTGAAGGACCTCTCAGGCTTCTACCTTCGCGCGAGGAGTGAGGACTGAAGGTCTGGACGGGAGAAGTCTGAGAGGTGCGTCGCTGCGCTCAGGACGACACGTTGTACGTTAGGCGGCAGCCTGCGAGCTCGTCGCCCGCCTTCAGGCGCGCAGCACGCCCGCCCTCTCGTAGACCTTCGCGTCGATGAAGAGACCGACGACGTTCTCGTCGAGCAGCCCGTCCTTCATCTCCATCTGCAGGATGTCGAGCGCGCGCTCGTGAGGGATCGCCTTCTTGTAGGGTCGATCCTTCGCCGTCAGCGCGTCGAAGATGTCGGAGACCGTCATCATTCGCGACTGCAGCGTGATCTGTTCCCCGGTGAGCCCGCGCGGATAGCCCCGTCCGTTGACCTTCTCGTGATGCGCGTAGGCAATGTCGGGAACCCATCGGAGATCCTTGGTCCACGGAATCTTCGACAGGAAGTGGAACGTGTGCGTGACGTGACTTTCGATCTCGCCGCGCTCGCCCGGATCGAGGTTCCCCTTGCGGATCGACAGGAATCGCACCTCGTCGGGCGTGAGCAGCTTCGAGAGCGTTCCGCGCCCGTCGACGAACTCCTTCTCGCCCAGCTGCTGCAGGAACTCGAAGTTCCCTTCGGGCAGGACGGTAGGCTCGTTCGACTGCATGACCTTCTCCAGGGCGAGCCGCATCGTCGCCAGCTCCGTCTCCATTTCGGCGTCGATCGAGCGGTTGACCTCTTCGAATCCGGCCGTGCCGTTCTGCATGAGCCAGTCGAGTTTCCGGCGTTGATGGCGCGCCTCGATCGCCTTCATCATGTAGTCGAAGCGGATGCGCACGAGTTCCATCTCGAGCGGGTAGAGTTTCTTGGCCTTGACGAGTACGTTTTCCCGTACGCCGACCTTGCCGAAATCGTGGAGGAGCGACGCGTAGCGGATCTCCCGTAGTTGCTCGTAGCTGAATCGCGCCGAAGCGAACGGGCCCGAATCGAGCGCGTCGGCCGTCCGCGCCAGCTCGACCGTGAGGTCGGCGACACGGAACGAGTGGCCGGAGGTCGTCGGATCGCGCTGCTCGATCGCGGTGACCGACGCCGTCACGAAACCCTCGAACAGCCGTTCGATCGATTCGTAGAGCAGGTTGTTCTCCACGGCGACGGCCGCCTGCCCGGCAAGCGAGCGCATCACCTGGATCGAATGCGAATCGAACGGCACGACATCTTCGGGAACGGTCGCCGCCGACAGGTTCCGGATCACCCCGGGACGCTTGCGGTTGATCAGCTGCAGCACGCCGATCGTGTCACCGATGTGGTTGCGCATCGGGAAGACGAGCATCGAGCGGGTGAGGTAGCCGGTCACCTTGTCGAAGGACGTGTTGATCGAGTACTCGACGTTCTCGGGAAGGTTGTAGGCGTCGTCGATCACGAGCGTCTCGCCCGTCAGCGCCACGTATCCCGCGAGGCTCTTCTTCGTGATCGGAAGCACCTTTTCTTGGAAGTCGACGGAGATCGAGTCGTTCTGAGCAACGACCCATTTGAGGACGCGCTGCCCCGTCTCGTCTTCGTCCAGAAGATAGAGCGACCCCGCGTCGGACCGGCTCAGCTCGCGCGATTTCTGCAGGATCATCGAGATCAACTGATGATGGTCGCGAACGGTCGAGAGCGCGATGCTGATCTTCGTCAGCTCCGTCAGCTCCTCGTTTCGGACGCTCAGGTCGTTCTCCAGCTGCTTCCGGCGAAGGTCGTCGAGTACGCGCTCGAAGGCCCTCTTAATCGAAGAACGCAGGAGCGATGCCGCGGGCGCCGCGGGCAGCTCGAGGAACACCGAAGCCGTATCGATGTTCGGGGGGATCTCCGACAGCCCGCAGGCGATGATCGTCGAGCTCGGGCGCGCCGTGAACCTGGTCGTCGTCACGGTCGCCGCAAGCATGGGATCGAGGATGATCACGACCAGACGGCCCGGATCCTTGTGCGCTGCGTCGAGGCGCTGAATGACGCGGGCCTCGATCGAGTCGCGCTCGAGGGTCGCGGCAAGACTCGCAATCGGAAACGATGAGGAATGCAGCAGCGTGAGCCAGCTCATGGTCAGCCCGGTCCTTGTTTCGTCATTGAGGAAGGTGCAGGTACTCTCCCGCGCGCCTATTGTACTATTCCGCGCGCCGGGAGACGGAGAATGCGGGCTTCACTCCGGCTGTTCCCCAAGTTCGATCACGTTCACAGCTCCGGCGAGGCCCTGCCTTTCCGGATGACGAGGAGGCCACTTTGGCAGCGTATTCGACCGAGCACATCGCCCCCAGGTATCACGAGGCCATCGTCGTGTGGCAGAAGAAGAACTTCCCGGAGCTGGAGTTCCTCGAGAGCAACTGGGGCCGCCACTTCGGGAATCAGACGCCGTTTCAGCTCGTGGCCAAGGTGGGCAAGCTTCAGAGCGACACGATTCAGTACGGCCGTTTCCTCGGCAAACCCAAGTTCGAGAAGGCCGGTGAGATGACCGGCAACATGTTCTACTCCGCTCGCGACATCATCCGCGCGCAGGCTTCGACCGAGCTCGGGTCGATCGAGCAGCACCGGCTCACGCTCGAGACGGCGCCGACCGACGACATGAAGCTCGCCGTGCTCCGCATCATGGCCGAGGAGCTTCGACATGCGTACCAGATGTTCTGGGTCCTCGATCAGGACCCGAGCTGGAAAAAGCCCGGGCATCCCGACATCGCCTCCGACACCATGGACGAGCTTCTGGCGATGCATCTCGGCACGCACGTGCTCGACGCCTTCAACATTCCCTTCTACAACTTCCTCGACAACATCGTCTTCGCGACCTTCATCGACCTGGTCGGCAAGTACCAGCTCGAGATGCAGAAAGTCTTCTCCTACGCGCCGATGGCGCGATCGATGGGCCCGATGCTCTCGGAGGAAGGCTTCCACATCGGCTCGGGCCGCAGCTTCCTGCGCGAGCTCGCCGTTGGCGCAGTCAACCAGACCGGACGCTTTTCGCTGGAGCAGATCCAGAAGACGATCAACGTATGGGTCCCGCGCGGCGCAGAGATGTTCGGCAACGAGCGGGGAGGCGAAACCGCGGTCGCGTTCGGCTTCAAGGACCGCAACAACGGGACCGCGCAGAGCGAGTACCTCGCTGAGTGCCGCGAGGTCGTCGAGCTGACGAACGTCGGGATCGTCCAG
This sequence comes from Thermoanaerobaculia bacterium, assembly GCA_051305935.1. Classification (GTDB taxonomy): domain Bacteria; phylum Acidobacteriota; class Thermoanaerobaculia; order Gp7-AA8; family Gp7-AA8; genus JACPDH01. The sequence goes on along the minus strand of JBPPMG010000102.1, from coordinate 17,768 downwards.
GCCATGCTTCCCGACACGTCTGCGCCTGACGCGCGGGTGCTGATCCGGACGATTCAGGACACCGGGGAGACGCAGCGCGGCGTCCGCCCGGAGGATCTGCTCTTCATCCCGCACGGAAGCTTCTACCGGAAGCGCGGACTCGAGGAAGTCGCCTATCAGCCGTTCGATGTCCACGGCAACCTGTTGACCGAGAATGGGAAGCCGGTTTCGGCGTCCAGGTACCTCGCGTACCTGAAACTGAACCTGCCCGACTACTTCGTGGCAGATGCGGAGTTCGCGAAGTACGAAGTGGGATTGCTGGAGCACGAGGCGTCGGGGAGCCGGCCGCACGCCTGGTAGCAGACTCCCAGCGTGCGCAGGAAGGCGAGCCGAGTACGCTCGCCTTTTTGTTTTCAATATCTTACGTTTACTTCAGAATGGGAGCACCACAGGCCCTGTTACCGGGGGCAGCGAAGTTCTTCCAGGTGAACGATGAAGGTCAAACGCGCTGAAAAGTACGGATTCTGCTCGGGTGTGCGCATCGCAGACATGAAGGTCAAGCGATTCGCCGCAGCGGGCCAGACGGGAGCGATTCTCGGGCAGGTCGTTCACAACGAACGGGTCGTCCAGGAGATGGAGGACCTCGGCGTGCGCACAGTCGAGGATCTCGAGAGCGTCACGGAACCGACCATCGTCTTCTCGGCGCATGGTGTTCCCCCGTCGTTCCACGAGAAGGCATCCGGCCTCGGGCTCAAGATCCTGGACACCACGTGTAAGTTCGTCTACGACATTCACTGGGAATCGAAGGAGGCTCGCGAGTCTGGAGAACACCTCGTGTTCATCGGAGACCCGGACCATCGCGAGGTGATCGGCTACACGAACGATCTCGACCCGGCCACCTACCACATCGTCTCGACCGTGGCGGATATCGAGGGTGTCGACTGGAGCCAATACGAGACGGTCAAAGTCTTCTACCAGACCACGCTCAACGCGGAGGACTACGAAGACGTCGTGAAGGCGATCGAGCGGCGGGGAAACGTCGTGCGCCGGGCCGACACGATCTGCTACGCAACCAAAGAGAACCAGGACGCAGCGCGGGCGCTGGCGGAGGACGAAGCCATCGGTGCGATCGTCGTCGTCGGCGGCAAGAAGAGCGCGAACACCAAACACCTCTGGGACATCTGCAAGGACGCGAAACCGTCTTACCTCGTGCAGGGCGCGGACGATCTCGACCCCGCGTGGTTCCAGGGAGTCGAGGTGGTCGGGCTCACCGCGGGAGCCTCGACACCCGACTATGTGATCGACGAGGTCGAAGGGCGCCTCGCGCGTCTCTGAAACGAGACTGGACCTCGGCCAATGACTAGAGTGCGAGCGAAAGCGATTCTCCTGGCGATGGCCTTTGTGGCCGTGACCGGAGCAGCGGAATCCGAGAGCATCGAGTGCGGCGCGAATCGCCGCATGGAAGTCGTCAGCTACAAGTGGGAGCTAAACGGCTTCCTCTCGTGGTTCGCGGGACTTCGCTTCCCGACGCACGGCAACGGGAGTCTCGCGACCGTGGTGCGGGCGAACGGATCGATCGAGACCGAGCTTCGCATCATCTCCCATAAAGGAGCGAATGATCTCTATCAGTACCACTCGCAGATCGACCCGAAAACGCTGCTGACGCTCGCGAGCCTCGACGGCTACAAGTTCGAGGGGCGGCGCCGCACGATGACGACGACTTTCGACTACGCGGCAAAGACCATGCGCCGCGAAAAGGAAGACACGAAGCAGGGCGTCGCCGGGAAGACCAAGGTCGAGCCGATGCCCGCGGGCGACATCCGGGACGTGCTCTCAGTGATCCACTACCTCCGCAGGAGCGCGACGAGGCTCGACAAGCCCGTGACGACGAAGGTGTACTCGGCAGGCAAGCTTTACGACGTCGTGCTCACGCCAGGCAGCGAGTCGACCGTCAGCTTCGGAGGCAAGAAGGTCAGGGCGCGCGAGTACACGATTTCTGCGAGCGCCGCGCAACGCAAGAAGTGGCCGGGCGACGTCTTGTTCTGGCTCACCCCCGACGCGAATGCCATCCCCGTCAGGATCCTGATCAGGCAGCGGGGCGCCTCGCTCGACCTCACCGCGGAATCCGTCTACACCTGCCCGTAGATCGCGCGCCGCCTATCGCGGCCGCCGCTTCGGATTCTGCTGGCGAGGACCGCCATCGGGGCCGCCGCCGCGCAGATCCTCCCGCATCCTGCCGATGCGCTCTTCGAGCTTGGCCCGGAGCTCGGACCACTGCTCCTCCGTGAGCACCGATTTCATGTCGACCATCATCGCAACTTCGCGCTCGAAGAGTCTGCCGCGCGCGACACCGAGTTTCTGCGCAACCGATAGAACGTCTTTCCGCGCGGCCTGGGACTTCTCGAGTTGAGCGCGCAGCTCGATGCCAAGCTTGTCGGCATCGGCCTTGAGGTCGATCAGCTCGCTCTGGCTCTGGTTGAACACGTCGTCAAGCTGCTTCTGCTGCTCGGCGGTCAGCTTGAGCTGCTTCGCCACCTCCGGCATCCGCCACCACTTGCCCTTGGGCATCATCGGGCCCTGCGCAAGCGCAGAACCGGCGGTAAGGGCCGAAATCATCACTGCGAGACACCATGCTCGTCTCATATCGTTCCTCGCTTCTTCAGGTCTTCGTCGACCCACGTCTCCCAGGCGACGACGCTCTGGAAATCCTGGAGCTGCTCCGATTCCCACGGATCGGTCGCCAGCTGGCTCGTCGCAAACCCGGTGTCCTGTGTCGCACCGACCGATTGCGTGGCAGTCGAGGCGATCGTCGCGGAAGCAATCGTAGTCGTCAGGGGAGTGGTTGCCACGCTACCGCGCCCGGCCCAGAAACCCACGACGACGAACACGATCGCGGCAGCGGCGGCAAAGCCGGCGCCGAGTCCCCGCGCCCGACGCCGCTTCTCGTCGATCGACCGCATCACCGAGAGCTCCTGCCGCTTCCAGAATGTCTCCATCTTCTCGGCTGCATCTCCGGCACCGGCGTGACGCCTCAGCGCTTCGCGAGTGTCGTCGAAGCGCTGCGCGCAGCGGACGCAACTCGCGAGATGCAGCGCGATCTCCGGATCCTCGTCGGGAAGGAACGCGTGTGCCACCAGTTCGTCGTTTCCGTAGTGTTTCGTCATCGTGCTTCCTCCGCGGCGCCTCTCGGCCCCGCCCACGGCTCCAGCTCTTTCCTCACCTTGTGAACCGCACGAAAGAGATGAGCCCGCACCGTGCCCGGCGCGAGATCGAGCATCGTGGCGATCTCCTCGAGGGCCATGTCTTCGTAGTGCCGTAGCCGGAAGATCACCTTCTGTTGCGCCGACAAGCCTTCGACTGCCTTCTCGATCGCACGACCGATCTGCGTCGCCATCGCTTCCTGTTCCGCGTCCGGGCGTCCATCCGCGAGGTCGAGCTCCGGGCCATCCTCGTCACTGCCACCGTTCTGGCCGATCGAGACGAGCTTCCAGCGCCGCCCCCGAAGCTGGTCCCGGCTCTTGTTGATGGCAATCCGCGTCAGCCAGGTCTCGAACTCGCTCCGCCCCTCGAACCTCGCGAGGTTCGTGTAGGCGGTCACAAAGGTGTCCTGCGTGATCGAATCCGCCTCCGATTCGTTCCTGACGATTGCGAATGCCATCCTGAAAACCCGCTTCTGGTACCTCGAGACGATGAGCGCATAGCCGGCCTGGTCGCCAGCAAGGGTCTGATCGATCAGCTCCCGATCGGACGGCCCGCCTTCGCGGGGGAGCAGGCGTATGTTCGCCATCGTCACGTCCATGAGACGCGCCAGCGGGTCGCGCCGTTTACATTGACTCGCGGAACGGCGTCCCGCCGGCTATCGCTCGATCCAGATGGAATGGTACCGGACCGGAGGCGGAACGAGATGCGTACGCAGACCTCGGACTTCCGGCTTGTGTGCCACGAAGAGGCGGTCGTGGAAGAGGTAAGCCATCGGAGCATCCTCGAGGCTCCTGCGGTTGAGTTGGCGGTAGATCTCGATGCGGCGGTCGAGGTCGTTCGTCGTCCTGCCTTCCTCGATGAGGCCGTCCCACTTGCCCTCCGGGTAGTTCATTCCGAGGATCGTACGGGAGGCGCTGTGGAAGAAGATGTAGAAGAAATTGTCCGAGTCGGGGAAGTCGGCGTACCAGTTGCCGCAGGTGAGAAGGTCATGGCCGCGCCGCTCGCGCGCCTTGCGGGCCTCTTCGACCGAGTGTTCGGAGACCTCCACTTTGATCCCGATCTCGGCAAAATCCTCGATCATCATCGGGAGCATGCCGGAGTTGTAGAACTCGTCGGTCTCCCAGCGGAAGTACCGGACACGGAAACCGGAGGCGTATCCGGCCCGTCGCAGGAGGTCTCGCGCCTTCTCCGGATCGTACGCGTAACCTCTCAGGTCCGGCTCGTAGCCGAGAAGTCCCGGAGGGAGAACCGATTGCGCGGGGATGCCGAGACCGGAGAAGACCTTCTCGTTGATTCTCTCTTTGTTGATCGCGTGACTGACGGCCTGGCGGACCTCGACATGGCTGAAGGGGCCGTGGGAGCAATCGTAGGTCAGGTACGACGTGTGGAGCTGCACGTTGTCGATCAGATACGGCGCGTATCGGGAATCCTGTCGCATTTCCGATACGACGGCGAGTGGAAGCCCGTGCGCGATGTCGAGCTCCCCTCGAAGGAACGCGTTCCCCACGTCTCTTGCGCTCTTGAGATCGAGTCGGAACTTCAGGGAGTCGAGCAGGGGAGCGCCGCGGTGGAAATACGAACGGCTGGCGCGGAGGCTCAGCATCTCTCCCGGGCGCACCTCTTCGATCGCGAACGGGCCGGTGCCGGCGCCGCGGAGCCCGAACGTCTCCTTGTCTTTCGCTTCGTCGATGGGGACGATCGCGGCCTCGGCCATCGACAGCAGGTGGACGAAGAAGGCGAGCGGCTCCTTGAGGTGTATCTCGACCGTATGCTCGTCGACGGCGACGAGTCCCGAGGCCGCGCGCGACTTGCCCGACATCACGTCGTCAGACCCGACGACCGACAGCATGATCCACTTGCCGGGCGAGTTGATCTCCTGCCACATCAGCCGGTTGAACGTGCCCACGACGTCCCTCGACGTGAACTGGTTGCCGTTGTGGAAGGTAACCCCGCGCCGGAGATGGAAGCGGTAGAGCGTCCCGTGCTCGAGGATCTCCCACCTCGTCGCGAGCGCAGGCACGATCTCGGCGCCCTCTCCGAAGGTGACGAGCGTCTCGTGGACGGCGCGCTCCATGTAGCCGAGCGCCATGAACTGGCAATACGCGGGATCGAGCGTGAACCGGCTCGGCATGACGATCGCCGTCGTCAGCGAGCCGCCCTTGGCGGGAGTCGCCAGCGTGAATCGCTCGAGCTGCTGCGAGAGGAGCGACGACTCGTGGCGCAGCGTATTCGCCATGACCGTAAGGTCCGAGACCGAGAGGTTCGCCTCGCGGGTTCCGCGCTCGACCGCCTTCGCCGACTGGACGATCGAGCCGCTCTCCGTGCTCAGAATCGACGTCGACTCGACGACCGTGCTGACGGCCGTCATGATGTTCTCCATCGCCTGGCCGATCGATCTGCTTCCGCTTTCCTGCTCCTCCATCGCCCGGCGAAGGTGGTTGGTATAGTCGCGGACGGTGGCCACCTGCTCGCCGATCTTCGTCGACGTCTTCGACTGCTCCTGGGTCGCGCTCGCCGTCTGCTGGACCATCTTCGTGACTTCTTCGATGGCCTGGGTCGCGGCCTGGCTGCCGCGAATCTGCTCCTCGGTCGCGCGCGCGATCTCGGCGATCGATTCGCTGGAACGCTGCGTCAGGTCGAGGATCTTCTCGAGGACACGCTCGGCGCGCGCCGTTAGGGAGACCCCTTCGCCGACACGCTCTCCGGTCGACTCCATCTGCGCCATCGCTTCCTCGACGCCGCGTTGCACGTTGAGGATGAGCGTGCGGATCTCCTCGGTCGACACGGAAGTTCTCTCGGAGAGGTCGCGAATCTCGTCCGCCACGACGGCGAACCCTTTGCCGCGCTCTCCAGCCTGCGCGGCGATGATTGCCGCGTTCAGCGCGAGCAGGTTCGTCTGGCCGGCGATCTCGTCGATGACTCGGACGATCTCGCCAATCTCCTGCGAGCGCTCCACCAGCTGGTTCAGAGAGAGCTTCGAGCCCTGCACCGTGTCGTTGATGTTGCGCATGCCTTCGACGGTGCTCTTGACCGCCTGGCGCCCTTCGATGGCGGCCTCGCGGACGCTGTCGGCGAACTCGGTCGACTGGCGCGCCGAGCGTCCGATCTCGACCGTCGTCGCATTCATCTGAACCATCGAGCTCGCGGTCTGGGTTGCGAAGGAGGAGAACGACTCGGTGTTCACCGCCACTTCGTTGATCGACGCGATCATCTCGTTGACTGCCGAGGCCGCCTGTTCGACGAACTCGGCGAGCCGGTCGGTGATCCTGCTGACTTCCTCGATGCTGGCGGACATCTGGAGCACCGACGCCGAAGTCTCCTCCGCGTTCATGGAGAGGTTCTCCATGCTCTTCTGCACGGAGTTGATCGAGCGGTCGATCTCGGTGACCGATCCCGAGGTGGATTCGGCGGACCGAAGCTGCTCGGCCGAGATCTTCGCGAGGCTCTTCGCGCGCTCGTTGATCTGCCCGCTGACGTTGCTGACGTCGGCTGAAAGCTGCCCGAAACGACTGATCGTCCGCTCGAGGTTGAGCACGAGACCACGGATCGCCGCGGCCATCTCGGGCTGAACCACGGTTCGCGTGATCTCACTCGACGAGAGACTCAGGTCGCCAGCGGTGATCTTGCTCAGGACCTTCGACGGCGAGCCGCCACTGAGAGTCATCGCCTCCCGGGAGAAAACGAAGCGCAGGACGATGGCGACGGTGCAGCCCACGACCGCGGCGAGAACCGCGTGGAGCGCCTCACGGGACCAGAGGTCGGTAAGGAGCGCAAGAGTGAGAAAGAAGGCAACGAAACCGGCCGAGACGGCCCATAGAAGTCGATTCAAAAGGATCGGTTTCAGGCTCATCCCCATCGCCGTCGGATGCTACCATAACGCCTCGCCTCCGTCGTCAGTTGGACGGCGCGCGCGAACGCCGGAAACCACGTGGACAAACACTTTCTGATCAGGCGCGAGCTCGTCAACGCGCGGCTCGAGAGACTCGCTGCGGAGGCCGACGCGCCTCACGTACTTCGCGCTCCACTCGCGAAGGCGATCGCTTCGCCCGGAAAGAGAGTCCGCGGCGTTCTTACGCTGACCGTGGGTGAGGCGCTGGGCGCCCGCGGAGAGAAGCTTCTCGACGCCGCCGCCGCGTTCGAGTTGATCCATGCGTCGTCGCTCATCCTCGATGATCTTCCGTCGATGGACGACGCGGAGCTACGACGCGGTGAGCCCGCGTTGCATCGAGTGTTCGGCGAGGACCTCGCGATTCTCGCGGCGGTCGCGCTGCTCAACCAGTCGTACGCGCTCGTCGCGGCGAGCCACGCGTCGCTGAAGCCGCGGCGTTGGCCGCTCGGCGTCGTCATCAAGCGTGTCGTCGACGCGGTGGGCTGGGACGGCACGATCGCCGGCGAGGCAGTCGACCTCCACTGCGAGGCGGAGACTCTCGACTTCCACACGCTCGAGTACATCCACTCTCGCAAGACCGGCGCGCTCTTCGTCGCCTCGGCTGCCGTCGGGGCGATGCTCGCCGGCGCGAGCGACGCGACGCTTCGTTCCATCGAGGCATACGCCAAGAACCTCGGGCTCGCGTTTCAGATCACCGACGACATCCTCGACGCGACGTCCTCTCCCGACGTACTCGGCAAAGACGTGGGCAAGGACGAAGGGAAGCTGACGTTCGTGCGCCTCGCAGGAGTCGAAGGGGCGAGGCAGTTGAATCGCGAGCTGATCGACACGAGCATTCGTGCGATTCAATCGCTCGGAAGCGCGGCCGATCCGTTGCGCTCGCTCGCCGCGATGCTTCGCGACCGTACGTCGTGAGTGCGCGACACGACGCGCCGATTGACATTCCACGGCAAGTCGCTACATTTGATGTTGCTGCCGCGCGCAGCAGCCTGTCAGCCGAATCCCCGTCAGGCAACGGGGAGCGGGGGACCCGATATTCAGGCGACGGCTTGCCACCGTCCGGGGTGAATCCGGCTTAAAGCCGGACGGGCGTCCAGCCCGAATCCGACAGCTAACTCCGCAGGCACCGGAACGATGGGCGAGGGTGAAGCGCCGCCATGCGGCGCTTCACCTTTTTCTGCGGAATTTGCGAGGGCCTCCCGGCCGTTGTCGGCACGCGTTGACAGAGGCGGCGCGCTCGACTATCGTTCGCGTCGCGCCGCCGTTGCGGCACCTCGCCCAGGTAGCTCAGTTGGTAGAGCAGAGGACTGAAAATCCTCGTGTCGGCGGTTCGACTCCGTCCCTGGGCACCACTCGCAAAGACCTTCGCCCCGCCTTCCCGGCGGGGCGTTTTGCTTTCCGAATTCCCGCCAAACGCCTGCGCTATACTCCCGCCTGACGTGCACCTCACCGACGAAACACTCGAACAATTTGAAGAGCGACTCGGCTACCGCTTCAGCGACCGCTCCATTGCCATCCGCGCACTCACGCACAAGTCGTATTTTCACGAGGCGCGCGAATCGAGCCCCGGCGACAACGAGACCTTCGAGTTCCTCGGAGACGCGGTGCTCGGCTTCGTCGTCGGAGACGCGCTGTTCCGGCGCTTTCCCGCGCTCGACGAGGGCGCGCTCTCGAAGATCAAGGCGTTCATGGTGAGCGCGCCGGCACTCGCTGCGAAGGCTCGTGCCAAGGGGCTGGGTGAGATGCTGCTTCTCGGCGTCGGTGAGGAGAAGTCGGGGGGACGCCGGAAGGACTCGCTGCTCGCGAATGTCCTCGAGGCAGTCATCGCGGCTGTCTACATCGACGGCGGCATCGAGGCCGCGAAGTCGCTGATCCTCGATGCGCTCGCGGCCGATCTCGAGAAGATCGACGCTCGCGATCTGCTCTTTCAGGACTACAAGACCGCGCTCCAGGAAATCGCGCAGGCCCGCGGACTTCCCCTCCCGGAGTACCGCGTCGTCGACGAGTACGGGCCCGATCACGAAAAGCGGTTTCTCGTCGAGGTCGTGCTCGACCAGGACATCTCCGCACGCGGAGAAGGGTCGTCCAAGAAGGAAGCGCAGCAGCAGGCGGCGAAGGAAGCGCTCCGACTTCACGAGACGCGGCTCTCTCCCTCCGGAGCCTGAATCGAGATGCCGCGGTGAGACGGGCGGCGCTGATCCTCGCTCTTGCAGCCATCGTGGCCGTGGTTCCTCTCGGCACGGACACCGGACTGGCTCAGGCGGTCGACGCCGAATCGAAGGCCGCCCTCGAACACCTGCGACAGGAAGTGCGGAGTCTGCGGTCGACGCTCGAACGTGTCCGAGGTCAGGCAAAGTCCGCAGAGCGCGATCTGGAGGCGACGCGCCTCGAGCTGGAGATCCTCGAGCGAGAGCTCGGGATGGCGCAGGAAGTTCAAGCAGGCCTCGAGCTCCAGTCCAACGAAGCGGCAGTGCGAATCGAGGCCCTTCACGGCGATATCGCCCGCCAGAAGCGCTTTCTCGCCGAGAGGATGGCAGCTCTCTACCGCCTCGGCTCGCTCTCCTACCTCCGGCTCCTCCTGACAATGGAAGAGGAGCAGAATCCGCTCGAATCGCTCACGTTGCTCAGCTACCTGATCTCGCGCGACGGCCGCGAGATCGACCGGTTCCGTTCCATGCAGCGCGATCTCGCGGCCGAGCGGACGGGTATCGAGGAACGCACGCGGAAGATCGCCGACCTGCGTGCGGCGGGGGATCAGAAGCGCCTGGAGATCGCCGCTCGAAAACGCGATCAGGAGATTCTGCTGAAGACACTCCGGCGCCAGGAAGGGAGATCCGAGGAACGCCTCGCCGAGCTCGAGGAACGGGCGCAGCGCCTCGAGCGACTCCTCGGCATCCTCTACGGCCGCAAGCGAGAGGATTCGATACAGGCAGCGAAAGTCTCGGAATTCCGAGGCGCGCTCCAGTGGCCTCTGAAAGGAGACGTCATCGAGAACTTCGGCAAGGTGCGAAGCCAGAAGTTCGCGACCTACACCGTCAACAACGGCATCAAGATCGCCGCAGCGCCCGGATCGTCGGTCTCCGCGGTCTTCTACGGGACGGTGATCTATTCTCAGTGGTTCAAGGGCTACGGCAACCTCGTCGTGGTCGACCACGGCGAGCGGGTCTATTCACTTTACGGTAACACTCGCGGTCCGGTGGTCGGAGTCGGGAACAAAGTCACGCCCGGTCAGGTCATTACGTCTGTTGCCGAAGGTGACGATGGCGGTGGCTTCCTCTACTTCGAGGTTCGGGAGGACAACAAGCCAGCCGATCCTCGAAGATGGCTGCGGTAAGATGGCACGACGCTAGGTACTGACGGCGGAAAGAAGACTGATGACGACTAAGAAGGCGCTGTTCCTGCTCATATCCGTAGTGGCGATGCTTTCGCTCCTGGCGGCCGGTGTCCTTGGCCAGTCGCTGCAGAAGGACAACGTCTACCGCCACCTCTCGGTCTTTACGGAGGTGATGTCGATCGTGAACGGGAACTACGTCGAGGAAGTCTCCTCCGACGAGTTGCTCGACGGCGCGTTCACCGGTGTAACCCGCGCGGTGGACGAGTTCAGCTTCTACGTTCCTCCCGCGGAGATGGCGGCGTTTCGAAAGTCGGTCGCCGAGGACAAGCTCATCGATGCGGGTGTGCTGCTTTCGAAGCGCTTCGGATATGCATACGTGATCGCCGTTCGCGAGGGTTCGCCCGCGGCGTCGGCGGGGCTCGGACCCGGAGACTTCATCGAGAAGATCGGCGGAACGCTGACGGAAAAGATGGCCGCCTGGCAGGTCGAGGCGGCGCTGCGCGGCGCGAAAGACGAGACGCGAGTGCTGACCGTCGTGCATGCCGGGATCACGAAGCGCGAGGAGATGAAGATCGTCCTGACTCCGGCGGCGCCGGTCGAGTTCGTGCGGAAGGACTTCGAAGGGACTCCGTACCTCAAGGTGCCGGAGTTCGGTCCGGACACTCCCGCGGAGCTCGAGTCGTTTCTCGGCGATGCGAGGAAACAGGCCGCCAAAATGGTCCTGATCGACGTCCGAGGCAACGCTGGCGATGACGTGGAGAGCGCGGTAAAGTGCGCCGACATGCTTCTCACGAAGGGCATGATCACTTCGGTCGTCGGCCGGCGGGCCGAGGCAAAGTCGTGGTCCGCCGACCGCGCAACGCTCTTCGACGGAGACGTGCTCGTCCTCGTGGACCAGTCGACCGTTGGTGCCGCGGAGGTATTTTCGTCGGCAATCGGGGGGAATGGTCGAGGTCGTCTCGTCGGACTGCCGACCTACGGTCGCGCGATCATCCAACAGACGATCGACCTCCCGAGCGGAGGAGGGCTTCGCGTGACGATTGCCCACTACACGACTCCAGACCTGAAGCCGATCAAGGAAGCGGGCGTGAAGCCTGACGTTACGATCGATCGCGCTCTTCCTGAGCCCGACAAGACCGCCGACGCGGACCCGATTCTCGAGAAGGCACTTTCCCTGATCGACACCAAGGCGGCGAAGGCCGCGGCCTGATGGGAAAGGCGACGGGGAAGGCGCACGGAAAGGCCTCGCGCCACCCCGCCCGATCGGCTCCGCCCCGCAAGCGGAGCGCACCACGCTCGCGCCTGCGGCTCGGGCCGGTCGGCCTCGTCGCCGGCATCGCTGCACTGACACTTCTGGCCGTTTACGGATACCGGTTTTTTACGGCGTCTCCCGAGAACCCGCGCACATCCGCTCCTCCGGGAGAGCCCGCTCCGGTCGTGAAGCGCGTCGAACCCGACCTGAAACCCGAGACGCCTCCCCTCGAGAGAGCCCTGGTGGATGCGGGCTACGAGCGCGATCGCATCGGCACGACTGGCGGCGTGCTCTTCGTGGAGACATTCGATCCGCCCGAAGTGGTCGCACACAAGCTTCAGGTCGCTGAGCCCTCGCTTCGGGCGTCCTCGAACGGCGAGTACATCCTAGTCGCCGGCGCCGGGCTCCCGGAGCGACTCCGGGTCGTGGCGCTCAAGCGTGACACGGAGGGGGAGAGTTTCGAGGATGCCGGCAGCGCCGCCTCGCCCGAACCAGGGCAGACGAAGGCGGTCAGGCCAGCGACCCGCACGGAGCAGGCCGTCGCCACGGGCGCAAAGAGAATCGTCCTGATCCTGGACGACGTCGGATTCGAGAACCAGCCGCTGGAGGATGCCGCGGGGATCGATGCAGCGCTGACCTTCGCGGTGATCCCGACAGCGCCAAGAGCGGAGCGTGCCGCGACGATGCTCGCCGAGCGGGGCTTCGAGATCATCTGCCATCTGCCGATGGAACCGCTCGACTATCCCCGCCAGTCTCCGGGCCGCGACGCGATCCTCGTCTCGCTCACGGACGAAGTGATCCAGGAGCGGACGCGCACGCTGCTTCGCGCGGTTCCGAACGCAACGGGAGTGAACAACCACATGGGTTCGCGCGCGACGCGCGACCGACGGGTCATGAAGAATGTCGCCGAGGTGCTGCGACAGGAGGGCGCGTTCTTCATCGACTCGCGGACGGCCGGCAACTCGCTGGCGGCGTCGATCGTGGGAGCAGGAGCAGTTCCGGTCGCCTCCCGCGACGTCTTCCTCGATGACGACCCCGGCGAATCCTCGGTGCGCCGCCAACTCGCCGAGCTCGTTCGGCTCGCTGATCGCAAGGAGTTTGCGGTGGGAATCGGGCACGTCTATCCGACGACCGTACGGGTTCTGATCGAGGAGATTCCGCGGCTGAAGGAGCTCGGTTACACGTTTCACTTCGCAAGCGAGGTCGTGCGACGAATCGACCAGCCGCCGACGCAGATCGCCGAAAAGCCGGCGCCTCCTCCCGGCGTTGTCACCCCGTAGCAGAACCCGCTACCCGCGGGAACCGGCTGGCCCATGGACGGTCAGCGCCGTGGGCCCCCCCCCTCTGGCTCGGTAACGTCGCGGCAACGCGTACCCCATTCGGGCCGGATATCGAAATGGTGCGATAGCGCGCTTTGTTTCAAAGCGCGTGAATCCTCGAAAACTCGCTGTCGCTGCATTGCTGTTGGCCTCCGCCGCGTTTGCCTTTCACGCGTCGGCCACCGAAATCATGGCATTGGACTCGGTCCAGAAGGGGATGCGCGGCTACGGCGTCTCGGTCTTCGAAGGGAACGAGGCCGAAAGATTCGACGTCGAGATCATGGGCATTCTCCGGAACATCGGCCCGGGCCACGACCTGATCCTCGCGCGTGTCGATTCCGAGATGCTCCGGCGCACGGGTGTCATCGCCGGGATGAGCGGCTCTCCGATCTACATCGACGGCAAGATCGTGGGAGCGCTGGCGTATGCGTGGCAGTTCGCCACGGAACCGATCGCCGGGATCACCCCGATCGAGCAGATGGTGCGCATGTCCGATCGGAATGGCCGGAGTTCCGTCGGCGCCGCGAGTGGTGGCTCCCCGCGCAGCGCGAGTGCGTTCCTTTCGACGATGGTGGGGGGCGATGCGGAGGCCCTCTGGCGCGATTTCAGCGCCGGCGTGCGTCCGGCCGCATCGACCGCTTCGCTCCACGGCGCCGGACCGATCGCCACTCCGATCTCGTTCGCAAGCTTCGACGCGTCGACGATCGAGCGGTTCTCTCCGGTCATCGCGAGCGACTCGCTGATGCCGGTCGCGGCAGGAACATCCGGCTCGGCGCCGTCCGTCGGATCGGCGGAACCGTTCCAGGCCGGCGACGCCGTGGCCGCGGTGCTCGTCGACGGAGACTTCTCGGTCGCAGCCACCGGAACGGTCACCTATGTTCGCGGCAACGAGGTCTACGGCTTCGGGCATCCGTTTCTCGACATCGGCGAAGTTTCTTTCCCAATGGCGCGTGCCGAAGTGATCGGGGTCCTTCCGAACCTCGCGCGCTCCTTCAAGTTCTCGAATGCCGGCGCAGTCGTCGGCGCCCTTCGTCAGGATCGCTTCGCCGGCATCATGGGGCTCACCGGTGTCGAGGCCGACATGGTTCCCGTGTCGGTCGAGGTTCAGGAAGCGGGCACGACGAAGCACCATGAGTTCCGCATCGCGCGCCATCCCATGATGTTCCCGCTGCTGCTCGCGATGACGACCGACAGCATCGTGGCATCTACCCAGAAGGCTACCGGCGAGCGAACGGTCGTCCTCGACGTCGAACTGGCGATTGAAGGATCACCGAGCGTACGCCTTCGCGAAGGGTGGGCTGGCGCCGGCGCGCGTCAGTCGATTCCGCTCTATCTCGGAGTCGTGACGCAGTACCTGATCTCGAACGAGTTCAGGAACGCCGACATCGAGTCGGTAAAGATCCGCATGTCGCACGATGACCAGCTCCGCGTCTCCCGAGTGACCGACGCGTCGATCCGCATGCCCGCGGATGGCGAGATCAACCCGGGAGACGAGATCGTCATCGCTGCCACGCTCAAGCCCTTCCGCGGCGAATCGTTCGTCGAGACGTTCACGATGAAAGTTTCCAACGAGATTCCGAGCGGCCGCTCGTTCCTCTTCCTCGGCGGGGGAGGCGCGATGAACCGTCTCGAGTTCTCGGCCGTTCCTCCCGATCCGCGGAGTCTCGACGAAGTCCTCGACGTGATCGAGCGGCTCCATCCTTCGACGAATCTGTCCGCGGCGATCTACTCGCCGCGCGACGGCACCGTGACCGGAGGCGCCTATCACCCTGCGCTTCCCGTGTCGATGAAACAGCTCCTCGTCGATGACACGAGCCACACCGCGGCAGCGCAGGTCAGGCTGCATCCGACCAGCCGCGAGACGCGCCAACTCGATCAGATCGTCGACGGTTTCCTTCGTCTCGAGCTCAACGTCAAACCGAAGAGCTGAAACGAACAGGTCAACGTCAGCCGTGCCCTGTCCGGCGCTACCGAGTTCGCCGTTATGATGACGAACCGCATCGCGTCACTGCAGTCCGGCGAGCGCTCCTCCGAACGAAATTCAACTGCGTGGGTGAAATGAACAGAACTTCGATGCTCCTGGCTATTGCTCTCCTTGCGACGGTTCCGCTCGCCGCTGTATCGCCCCAGACCTGGTCGACGACCACGCCGGAAGAGTTCCTCAGTGGAGAGTTCGAGAAGGGCTTCGCGGTTACCGCCCGCGGGGAGTTGCGTCCCGGGCCTGCCGTGAAGAAGGTCGTGGCGATCGATGATCCGTTCGTCCTGTCGCAGGCAACGGATGCGGACGGAACGATCTACCTCGGTACCGGCAATGCGGGGAAGGTCTATCGACTCCGCGACGGAAAGCTCGAGCAGCTCTTCAAAGCGACGGAGCCCGAGATCTACGCGCTCGTGCTGAATCGGGGAAAGCTCTACGCCGCGAGCTCCCCATACGGAAAAGTCTACGAGATCGATCTCAAGAGCGGCGCATCCAGGAGCTTCTTCGAGACCGAAAATGCGTACGTATGGGCTCTCGCAGCGCATCCCGACGGTTCGCTTCTGGTCGCGACGGGGCTCGACGGCAAGATCTACAAGGTTGGATCCGACGGGAAGGGCGCTCTCTTTTTCAGCGCGCCCGAGTCGCACGTCCGCGCGCTTGCGATCGCGGGACCGAACCGGATTCTGGCGGGTGGGGCCGATCAGGGACGGATCTACGAGATCGACGCAACTGGTAAAGGACGCGCGCTCTACGACTCGTCATTCAGCGAGATTACTTCGATCACCGCCGACCCGGCCTCGGGAATCGCATGGGCTGCAGCGGTCACCTCGGCACTCCCGTCGACGGCTCCCTCGCGCCCGCAGCAGGCGCCCGGAGGCGGCCAGGCTCAACAGCAGACCACGACCGACGAGAAGAAGCCCGAGGCAGCCGAAGGCACTGTTTCGGTTGACGTTTCATTCGACTACGGCGAGCCAGCGCCCGTCTCCGTTCCGCCGCGGACTGGAGCGTCGGAAATCTATCGCATCGCCGCCGACGGCTTCGTCGAGGTTGTAGGTAGGCTCGAGAAGGAGACCGTCTACGCACTTGCGGCTTCGGAGTCCGAGCGCGTCTTCGTTGCGACCGGGCCCACCGGACGCGTTTACGAAATGACTCGCGGCGAGATCGCGCTGATCGGAGTGGTCCCGGAGAAGCAGGCGGTGTCGCTCGCGAGGCGCGGAACCACGCTGACGCTCACCACGACGAACAGTGGCGCGGTCTACACGTTCGAATCGACGCCGTCTATTGAGGCGGAGTTCCGCTCCGCGGTTCAGGACACGGTGCGCTTCTCGTCCTTCGGGCGCTATCGCATGGTGGGAACTTCGCTCGACGGCTGCAAGTGCATGGTCTCTTTCCGCAGCGGCAACACGTCGACACCCGACGACACGTGGAGCGACTGGTCGAAGCCCGTGGAGGGAATTACGGGAGCCGTCACGGCGCCGCCGGCGCGTTACGTTCAGTGGAAGCTGCGCGCCGAGCGCGTTGCGGCCGCGATGCGACTCGACTCGTTCGACATGAGTTTCGTGAATCGCAATCTCTCGCCGGTCATCGAATCGGTAAACGTACTCGAGCCTGGCGCGGTCTTCGTCAGCTCGGCGTATCCGTCGTCGCCGCAGGTGCTCGAGGCGACCAACCCCGACGAGTACGGCATTTTCAACAGCCTCGACAGTCCTCGCGAGCGCAACGATCCAGGCAAGCGCCTCTTTCGCAAGGGCTACCGTACGCTGGTCTGGCGCGCGAGGGACGACAACGGCGATTCACTGCGGACGGATCTCCACTTCCGCCGGGCCGGCACGTCGTCGTGGCTCCGCCTCCGCGAAAACGTCACCGAGAGCCGGATGAACTTCGACAGCGCGCAGTTGCCCGACGGGCGATACGAATTTCGCGTCACCGTTTCCGACGCTCCCGGCAACCCGCAGTCTCCGCTCTCGACATCGCGTGAAGGAGTCGAGGTCGTCGTCGACAACTCCCTTCCGGAGATCACGAGCCGGGTCGACGGCTCACGAGTTCGCGTGCGCGTCTCCGACGCGTACTCGCCGATCGTCCGGGCGGAGTACGCCATCGACGCGAAGGAGTGGGTGAGGCTGGCACCGGTCGACGGAATCAGCGACTCGCTCCTCGAAGATTACGAGATCGATGCCGCAACGCTGAAAGGGAAGTTCGTGGTCGTTCGCGTGGTGGACGAGCAGTACAACGTCGCGACGGCCTCTGTCCGAGTCGAGTAACCCCGACTGGCGGCCTATAATGGCGCCATGTCTTCGACACCACGATTCCTGAGCGCGCCGACCCGCGTCGGTGCCGCGCTCCTCGTCGCCCTGCTGCTCATCGGATGCCGTGCAGAGACGCCGGCGCCCGCGACGACAACCGCCCCGTCGACGAACGCGATCGACACTGAGGGGTTGATCGTCCGTCGCCTCGAGAGCGACATCAACACGCTCAACCCTGTGCTGATGTCGACGGCGTACGAGCGCGACGTGCTCGCGTATCTGTTCGACGGCCTCATCGAGATCGACGCAGCGATGGAGCCGGCGCCCGGAATCGCGACTCGCTGGGTCGTCTCGCCGGATGCCACTACGTTCACGTTCCATCTCGACCCGCGCGCGTCGTTCGACGACGGAACTCCTGTTACGGCAGCCGACGTCCTCTTCAGCGTGAAGAAGTATGCGGAGGACTCGTCCCAGCTCTCGGGATACCTGCAGGGGATCGATTTCGAGAAGAGCCGGGTCGTCGACCCCGCGACCGTCGAAGTCGGATTCACTGCGAGTCGCTCCGCGGGACAG
>JBPPMG010000069.1:0-4163 GCA_051305935.1 Thermoanaerobaculia bacterium | reverse complement strand
TGACCGGCAAGCTGCCGGGGAGAATCCCTCGGGAAGCAGTAGGGATCACTGCCTCGGAGTCCAGGACGACATCTCGGCCCGCTTGGCCGTGATGCCGTCACCCGACGAGATGCCCCGGGCGTGACGCCAGACCCATGGAACAAAGTGGCGTCGCATCCAGGCCGCTTCGGCATGGATGAGAATCGCGGTTCCGCGCGGCGGCTCGCCCAGGATCGGCTCGGCCCACGAGCGGTCGGTGCCCGGGAGCCCGAGGTGCCAGGCGAGGGCTGCGGCGATGCGCTCGTGGCCGGCGGAGTTGGCGTGGAGCCGGTCGTCGGACCACAGGCGCGGATCGGAGGCGACCGGCACGGCGGCCATGTCGGCGACGATCGCCCCGCTCGCCGCCGCTGCGTCTCGAATGGCCTGGTTCATCGCGAAGAGGCGCGCGCGCAGAAGGCGGGCGATCGGCATGATCGCGGAGAGATCGGGGAGGGTGAAGGTGATCACGGTCGCCCCCGCGCGGACGAGCGTGGTCTGCATCGATTCGATGTCGGCGCGGAGGCGCGCGACGTCGAAACGCCGACGGAGGAGGTCGTTCGTGCCGGAGACCGCGACGACGAGATCCGGCCGCAAGGCCAGGGCGGGGGCGAGCTGGCCGTCCACGATCTGCCGCGTCGTCTGACCGCGGACGCCGAGGTTCGCGTAGAGAACACCGCCCTGGGCCGCGGCGATGTGGTCCGCGAGACGATCGGCCCAGCCGCGATATCCCCCCTGACCGTCGGGGTCATCGAGACCCTCGACGGTGCTGTCGCCGATAGCGACGTAACGCTCGAACCTTCGCATGCCGAGCGAATAGTAGCGCTTCCGTGGCGGAGGCTTTCTAGCCTCCGCTTTTTGGAGCGAAGCGGCGGAGCAAAAGCGCGGAGGCTGGAAAGCCTCCGCCACACTTTTCACTTCACGATGGGAAGGTCGATGAAGCTGGCGCGCCCCGGCGCGTGCCAGATGCGTTGGGTGGCCTTCACATAGTCCTTCGGCTCCGCGAAGAGGATGCTCGGCACGAACGTCTGCGGGTTGCGGTCGTAGAGCGGGAACCAGCTCGACTGGACCTGCACCATGATCCGGTGATCCGGCAGAAAGACGTGATGCGCCGCCGGAAGGGCGAAGCGGTAAACGAGCGGCTCGTCCGCCGCGAGCGCCTTCGGCGTTTCGAAGCTCTCGCGGTAGCGTCCGCGGAAGATATCGGCCGATACCATCAGCTGGTAGCCTCCCATCTCGGGCTGCGCGGCGACTTCGTCCGGGTAGACGTCGATCACCTTGACGACCCAGTCGGAATCGGTTCCGCTGGTGGACGCGACGAGATTGGCGACCGGCCTGCCGCTGATCTTCACCGGTTCGGTCAGCACGTCCGAGACGAAAGTCAGAACGTCGGGACGGCCGGAGGATTCGCGCTGGTCACTCACGAGCCAGGTCTTCCAGGCCCGGTCATCCGAGGGGATCGGGCGGGGAAGATAAGGAACGGGTTTCGAGGGGTCGGACACGTACTCGGCGTACGGAGCGCCGTCGTTGCGGGGAGGCGACACGGCGAGTGTCGACTCGGAGCGAAGGTAGAGAGGCGAACAGCTGTCGCCGCACTCGGCGCTCCAGGCATCCATCCGGATCCAGCGGTTCGTTCCCGTCTCGAACGCCGTCACCGGCGCCACACCGGCTGCGGGCGCATCCTCCTTTAAATATTGCGCGAGGAAGGGGGCGAGAACGTTCTGGCGGAACCAGAGGCTGGTGTCGCTTCCGAGCCTCAGCGCGCCGATCGTGCTCCCCTCGTGAATCTGCTGGCCGTGCCACCACGGCCCCATCACGAGATAGACCATGTCGTTGCGTACGTCTTTCGGCTCGAGCGCGTCGTAGACGGCGACCGCTCCGTAGATGTCTTCCTGGTCCCACAACCCATGGACGATCATCGTGGGGACCTTGAGCGGCCTCGCTCCTAGAATGCGGTCCATCGCCTGTTCGCGCCAGAAGGCGTCATAGGTGGGATGCTCGACGATCTTGCGCCAGAATCCGATCTGGTCGAGGCCGCGTTCTCTCGCGAGCGCGCCCGCGGATCCCGCTTCCATGTAGGTGTCGTAGGCGTCGAAGTGGGTCTTCCACCACTTGATCTCAGACTTGCGGTTCGCCTGCTGGTTGTAGATGAACGGGAGCATCGTCTGCCGGAACGCCCCGTAGTGGAACCAGTCGTCCCCCATCCACCCGTCGACCATTGGATTCATCGGGACGGCGACTTTCAGCGCCGGATGCGGGTCGGCGAGCGCCGCGAGCGGAAGGAAGCCGTTGTAGGAGATTCCGAGAATGCCGACCCTCCCGTTGGACTCGGGAACGTTCTTCAGCATCCACTCGATCGTGTCCCAGGTGTCGGTCGCATGATCGACCGGCGTCGGGTTCAGCGGGCCGCGCACCGGCCGGTTCATCACGTAGTCGCCTTCGGAGCCGTGCTTGCCGCGAATGTCCTGGACCACCCGGATGTAGCCGCCTTCGACGATGACGTCCGAGGCGTTGTCGTATCCCCGGAGGAGCGGCTCGAGGTGGGAGCTCTCGGCGTGTGAGGTGAGTCGGTCGGCGTTGTAGGGCGTGCGCGTGAGAAGAATCGGAGCGTTATCCGCACCCTTAGGAACGAGGATCACGGTGTGGAGGCGGACGCCGTCGCGCATTGGAATCTTCTCCTCGCGACGGTCATATTCGAGGAGCGAGCTCCGGGGCTCGAACTTCTCCGGGATCTCGCTCGGCAACGCGGAGTAGGTTGCCGGGGGAGGCTGGACCTGGTCCTCCGTGGCGGTCTGCGCCGCGACAGGTTGGAAGGAGAAGAGGGCCACGAGCGTCGCGGCGAGGGCCGGAGAGAACGTGCCGCTGAGCCATCTCCTCTCGGAGTCGTTCGTTAGGGTGTCGATGCTCATGGAAAAGCCCTCCTCTTCCGCAGTTGTCTGCGCAACCGTAGCGCAATCCGAGGCGAGGGGCATGAGAGAGAAGTCACAGGTGGCCCTCGGAAACGTTGCGGCGGCGCGGACGCGGCCTTCGCCGCCGTTATGGTACATCTCAGTCCTCTGGCTACGGTGAGAGATGGGTCTGGACGCCGTTGCGGAGCGAGCGGCGAACCGGGGGGCGTGCGGGTTTCCCTTTCCTGCCGGCCTGAGCGGTGATATGAACGCTCCACCCGCGCGCGGCTTCGAGAGCGCGACCCAACGGACCGTCCAAACCGAAGGAGAGTCGTCGTGACCACAATCACGGAATCAGCCGGGCGTCCCATACGCCGCGGGCCCTATCCCGAGTTCACCTGGGCCGGCGTGATCGTCGGATATCTGATCGGTGCCGTCATCGCGATCAGCATCGGTTACCTCAGTCTCAAGCTCGGGTTCTCGATCGAGGGATCGGAGTTGGCCGCTATCCTCGGTTTCGGCGTGCTGCGGGGCCTGATGCGCCGGCACAGCATCATCGAGAACAACATCAACCAGACGCTGGCGAGCGCGGTCAACGGCGCGTCGGCCGGCATGATGTTCTCGATCCCGGCGCTATTCATCCTCGGCTACTCCGACTTCAGCTATCCCCTCGTAGTCATCGCCTCCATCGCCGGCGGAATTCTCGGGATCGCCTTCATCATCCCGCTCCGCAAGCAGATGATCGACTTCGACCGGCTCGCGTACCCGGGCGGCATCGCCACGGCGGCGATCCTCCGCGCGCCGGGCGCGGGCATCCGGAAAGCGCAGTACCTGCTGGCCGCCGCGGCCGTCAGTGCCATCGCGCACTACATCTCTCTCTCCTCCGGGTTCGAGAACTGGAACTTCGGAGCCATCGTCGGGATGCCGGAGTACATGAACGGGACCTGGTATCTCTCGTTGCTGACGGTTGGCGTGGCCTTCCTCGCCGGTAAGGGAGGCTTCTTCTTCATCGTCGGTGGGTTCGTCAGCTACTGGATCCTGGCGCCGCTGCTCGCCGCGACCGGAGCGCTTCCGACGACGAACCCCGGCGAGCTCCGCCGACTGCTGTTCCAGCCGGTGGGAATCGGAATGCTCGTCGGAGGCGCCCTCATGGGGATCGTCTTCGCGCTTCCGCTCGTCGTGAGCGCCATCCGCAGCATGCAGTCCGCGGCAAAGACGCGGTCGGCGGTCACGCGCGACGAGCTGCCGATCAAGATGCTC
>JBPPMG010000528.1:0-2353 GCA_051305935.1 Thermoanaerobaculia bacterium | reverse complement strand
TCCGGAGCCGCCACCGCCGGCCGAGCCGGTCGAGCCGGCGGTCGCCGAAGGCGACATCGTCGCGCCGGGCGACGGCGTCGTGGCCGCGACGCCCCTGCGCATCGTCGAGCCCAGCCTTCCGCCTAACTATGCCGGCCTCGACAACCGCGGCTTCGCGATGTTCAGCGTGCTCGTGGGAATCGACGGATCGGTGGAGTCCGCGCGCCTCATCCGCTCGAGCGGGAGTGCCGCCTTCGATGATCTGGCAGCCACCGCGGCCAGGAGATCGACCTTCTCGCCTGCGACCAAAGACGGCGTGAGGGTGAAAATGTGGCGCACGCTTCGATTCGAGATGAGCGGGCGCGGCTCGAGGTAGCCCGACTCTTCACCGAAGAGGAGCACCCTGGGCTGACTGCCCCGGCGCGCCCTGCCTGGCGATCGGGAGTCGCACTTCGAATCGCGCACCTCCCTCCGCCCGGTTCGACGCCGCGATCTTGCCGCCGTAGCCGTCGACGATCGTCTTCACGATCGAGAGCCCGAGTCCGACGTGTCTTCCGCTGCCGCGCGGCTCGCCCGGCCTGTAGCTGAAGAACCGGTCGAAGAGGCGCGGGATGTGCTCGATCGGGACTCCCGGGCCCCCATCCGCGACGGAGATGACGACCCGCGACTCCTCGAGGGCGACCGACACGTCGACGGCACCACCCGCGGGCGTGAAGCCCGCCGCGTTGTCGAGGAGATTCTCGAGCACCTGGGCGAGCCGGTCACGGGCGACGCGGACGCGCGGATCGGGGTCAGGTCTTCGATATCGATACTCGATCCGATTCCCCTCCCGAAGCCGGAAACCCTCAACGACCTGGCCGGCAACCTCACCGACGCCCACCTCTTCCCTCGCCTCGCCGGGCAACTCGGCGTCGAGCTGCGTCACCTCGCGAATCCCCGAGAGCAGACTCTCCATCCGCGCGACTTCCTGCTGCACGATACGAAGGAAGCGCTCGCGCGAAGGACGGTCCTCGACCTCCGAAAGCATCTCCGTCGCGGTGCGGATCGAGGCGAGCGGGTTCTTGAACTCGTGTGAGACGTCGGCCGAAAAGCTCTCGATGAAACGGATGTGTCGCTCGAGCGAGCTCGTGAGCGTCTCCAGCGCGCGCGAGAGGTCTCCCACCTCGTCGAGCCGGTCGGATCCGCTGAATTTCCCGCGCAGTCGTCCGCGGCGGTCGACGATCTCCCCCGCCTCGCGGCGCAGCTTCGAGATCGGCCGAACCATCGTCGCCGCTATCCAGAGGCTCAGCACCGCCGCGACCGCGAGCGAGATCACGGTGATTCGCGCGATTCCGAGCCGCACGACGTAGAGATCCTGAAGCAGCCGCCTCGTCGTCTGCGTCGCCAGAACCACGCCGATCACCTCGCCTCCCGTTCGAATCGGCACGGCCCGGTACAGTGTGACCGATCGCTCGCCACCCGCCGTCGTCCGCTCCTGCCGGCCGTACTCGCCGCGAAACGCCGCCTGTACCTCCGGCCCCTGCAGTCGCGCGGACGCCTCGTAGTAGTCGGCGGGCTGGAGGAGCAGATCCGACGACCCGAACATCGCCCGGGGGATCTTCGTCAACGCTGCGCCGAGGCGATAGAGGAAGCTGCCGCGGGCCTCCTCCGTGACGCCCGTCGGCGGAGCTCCGGAACGCACCACCAGCGGACGGGAGTCGGCGACGACGATGCGATCGGCGGCGAGCACGCGCAATCGTGACGGGCGCCCGTCCCCAAGCCGGGCGACGACGCGGCGAACCTCGTTCCCGTCGAGCGGCGACTTGCCCGAGAGTGCAGCGGCCAGCACTTCCGCTTCGGAGATCAGCGCCCTGTCGAGCGAGTCCTCGAGCCTCCGCTCGTATTCGCCGAGAAAGAACACCCCTGACAACGGCAGAAAGACGAGCAGGACGTTGAACGCGAGCAGCCTGACGGAGATCCGCGAGACGAACTGTCGCAGCGCCATCGCGGCATCCTCAGTCGCAGCGGAGGCGGCAGGTCATTTCGCCTCGCCCGTCCCGTACCTGTAGCCGAGCCCGTAGACTGTCTCGATCGCGTCGAACGAGGAGTCGACGGTCTCGAACTTCCGGCGAAGCCGCTTGACGTGGCTGTCGACGGTGCGATCGCTGACGAACGTGTCGTAGGGATACCCCTCGCGCATCAGCTGCTCCCGGGTCTTCACGTGGCCGGGATGACGCACGAGAGCCCGCAGCATCATGAACTCCGTGACCGTGAGACCGACGCGCTCGCCTTTCCACGTCGCTTCGTAGCGCTGCAGGTCGAGCTCGAGATGCCCCGCGCGAATCCGGTCACCCGGCTCGGTCTCGCGCTTCGCTCTCGTCGCGGCGAGCCGCCG
>JBPPMG010000524.1:0-27357 GCA_051305935.1 Thermoanaerobaculia bacterium | reverse complement strand
TTCTTGCTGTGGGGGGGTTGGGGTTTGTACGTGGCGGGGCGGCCTTCTGGCCCCCGAGTTTCGTTTTGGGACGGGGAATCGTTGTGCTGCTGAAGGCTCCGATGGAACTGCGTCGTCAAACAGGAGTGAGCCGCGCGAGCCGCTGCAGGACATCGCGAGCCACTTCGTCCGAGAGCTCATCGGTTCGAGATCGAAGGTCGTCCAAAGTCGCGATGCCGTGACGGAGAATCGCCGCGACAAACTCTCTGTCCTTCTCGCGCCACGCGACCAGTTTGCTGATCGCAAGGTCGGCGGGATCCGGGCAGAGTCCGACGGCGCCACCAGTGTCAGGGCCTTCGACGATCACCGCTCTCGACCGCCAGTCGGAGGGGAGGACTGCGGTTCGAGGACCCACGCCGTGAGCGTAGTAGCCGAAGGTCTCGTGGAACGGTGAACGCTCGCCGATCGTGCCGTCGATCAAGTCCGAAGCACGTTCGTCCTCCGGCGAGTAGATGTCCGCCTCCTGGGAAACGAGGAGCTCAGCTGCCGCGTCGGGACACGCACCAAGGATTGCCTGGCTGCCGACGATCACCCACTCGCGCCTGCCGGTGATGGCGATTGCGGCACGAAGGATGTGTTCCAGCTCAGCGCGCGTCATCGGTCGTCGAACTCCCGATAGATTTTCCAGCGTTCTTCGGGGGAGAGGATGCCGCAGAATGGGTCGCTCTGGCGAAGTCGCTGACCCTCATCCGACTCGTCGAGCAAAATCGCGCGAATCTCCTCCCAGGGACGCGCAATGATCGCGCTCCACTCCATCGCGGGACGATTTCCTGCCTTGACCCAGTTGCGACAGACTTCGCGCGCGTGCTCGAGCCCCTTGCGCTCGGGATCGGCGTCGATCTTCGCGACGATGGCTCGAACCATTGCGAGGCTTCGCTGGTCGATGGTCTCGTGCGATCGCATGCCTTGATTCTACTCGACCGCGGATGGCGAGAGGCGGCGCGGCAGGAACTGGCTTGCCGCAAGTCGATTCTTCAGGTGTGATCCGAGTCGGACCTCGCTCACTCCCGCTCTTCAATTCGTTCGAGCGCTGTCCGCAACTCCTCGCTCTCGGCGTGCTCGAGGAGCCAGATCAGGCTGAAGGTCGCGATCGAGAAGCCGTCGGCGGCTGCCGCGGCCTCTTTGATGTAGCGGAGCGTGCCGTGCTCGTCGCCGCGCAGGAGGCTCGCCTGCGCGGCGAGGCCGAGCCAGATCGACGTCGCGGCGCCCGGCTCGTTGGCGCGGGCGACGAGGACTTCGGGCGGGATCTCGCCCGTCTCGACGAGGGCGATGGCGTCGGGGATGACGCCTCCCGAGGATGCGAATCGGAAGAGAGCGATGGGATCGACGCCGCGATCGCGGAGCTTCTGCAGGGCGAGGCGGCGCCAGTCGTAGATCGCCGCGCCCGACGCAAAGCGATGCAAGCCGTCCCAGCGCTCGATCGTGGGGTCGGCGGCAATCTCGTCGAGCACGGTCTCCCATTCGGGTGGCCACGCGACGAGCTCGTCGAGCAGCGCCATGAGGCGCGCGCGGTCATGGGCGTTCGCACTTTCGACTGCGCCGCGGGCGAAGATGATTGCCTCGTCCTTCTGACCAGCCTCGAGATAGGTCTCCACCACGGGAAGTGGCGAGGCTCCCTGGGTCCACGCACGCAGGAAGGCTCTGAGTTTCAGTTCACGGTCGATCATCGTTGAGGACGTCGAGTTCTGTCGTCAGGCGTGCGATCGACGTTTCGTTTGTGGACTTCAATCACATCGTCGATCGAGTTGCGACCCGTCTCGGGAGGCGCTTTCTCGCTCGTTCACTAATTCTACAGGCGGACTCCGCGCTGTCTCAAGGGGTCACGGCTTCCTCGAAATATCTGGAGAACTCTCTGCGTAAGACGTAAAGTAAGGAAAGCCGATGGAGGTAAGGATGCCAAGCGCAAAGTTGACCAGCAAGGGACAGATTACTCTTCCGCGGGAAGTGCGGGAGCTGCTGGCCGTGGATACCGGCGACCGTGTCGACTTCGTCATCCGCGCGTCGGGAGAGATCGTGATCGAGCCAGCGTCCGTTGACTTCCTGAAGTTGCGAGGCTCGCTGAAGCGGCCTGGACGAAAGGCGGTCTCCCTCGGCGAGATGCAGGAGGCGATCGAGAAGGGAGCCAGCCGACGATGATCGCCGTCGATACGAATGTCCTCGTGCGCTTTCTCGTCGCAGACGACGAGCTACAGACCGCGGCTGCCGCGGCGGCGTTCGAGGCGGCGGCACGCAGGCGATTGGCCGTATTCGTCTCTCAGATCGTGATGTGTGAGCTCGTGTGGGTTCTCTCTCGTGCCTACCGACACAGTCGCAAGGAGGTCGCCTCGATCCTGGACTCGCTCCTTCGGAGCTCAGGTCTCGAGGTGGAGGGACGCGACGAGGTGATGGTGGCGGCGAATGCCTTCGCTGCCGGCAAGGGAGACTTTGCCGACTACCTGATCCGGGAGCGTGCCCGCCGCGCCGGCTGCGAGTCGGTCATGACGTTCGATTCCGCGCTGCTGCGCGAGACGGCGTTTGTCCGTCCTTCAGCGCGGGCGATAGGCAGGTAGGTAAAGCGGCCGGCTACTGCTCTTCGCGTCGCAGCTCGAGCTCAGCGATTGTCTCGAGGTCCTTCGGTCTTCCGGCGGCGCGCTTCAGGCGAATCAGGGTATCGAGATCGACACATCGACACTCAATCCCGAAAAGCAGCAGCACGATGGTCCGGTTCTCCAGGTTCGGGAACGATCCGCCCCCCGCGGCTTCGCCAATCAGATCGATCGGCCCGAGGCTGGTTGTCAGGGTGAAGTTCAAGCCTGCACGCATCGTTTCGATGTCGAGTCGGAACGGAAGCCCGGGGGGCGCTCCCCGCAGATAAGGCGCGTGGGGCGCCAGGGCCTTTACGATTCTCTCGAGGTTTTCCGGCGCCCGCGAATAGACGATGTCGAGATCGGTGGTCAGCCGGGCCGACCCGTGCGCGGTCGCAGCAACTCCGCCAATAATGATGAAATCGACTCCCGCACCGCTCAGCGCGCGAAGCAGGCCCTCGAAGTCAACCACGCTTGTTCCTCTCCGCGCTCCCTGCCCGTCGAAGCTCCTCCGCAAACCGCTGCAGTTGCTGGAGAGTCTGAAGACGTTCGGTGGGGGTCTTCGCGAGGTTTTCCCGCAGCAGCGTGCGATCGACGTCACGCTTGTAAACTTCGATCACCTCGTCCATCGAGTCCCGACCCTTCGCGGGTGCGTCTTCCGCAGGCATGCGGTGATTCTACAGCTGGTTCCTTCGCGGTCCCAATTCACTCGGTCGAATGTGGTCGCGCCGCCCCTACCCCTTCGGCATGAGCTGCAGTGCCACCGGGATCACGATGAAGAGCTGGATGGCGTCGAAGACGCCGTGCGCGATGATGCAGGGGAGCAGGCTCTTCGTGCGGTAGAAGACGTAGCCGATCACGAGCGAGACGACGGTGATGCCGACGAACATGAGCGGCTCGCCGAAGCCGGCGTGGGCGATGACGAAGGCCGCGGTGGACGCGAGCAGGCCGACCCGCTTCTGCAACCATCCTCGGAAAAAGAGCTCTTCGAAGGTCATCGCCGAGAAGACGATCAGCAGCTTCTTGAACCAGGGGAGCGAGGCCATCCACGGGATCGCCGCCGGCGGATGCAGCGGCTCGTCCATGTTCCCGAACGCCTGGACGAGCAGCCCGATCACCATCGCGACGCTGACCGTGAGTACCCAGCCGCCGACGCCGATCGCGACGCCGGAGAGCGCGTCCGCTCCAACGTTCTCGCGCTTGATGTTGAAGAAGGTGAGCAGATTCGGACGACCCGCCACCAGCCACCAGCAGACGAGGAAGACGACGAGGATCGCGTGCATCATGAAGAGCGACCAGAACGGCATCGCCGCGAGGTCGGCCGCGGTCGCCGGTTTCCGCGACGCCATCGTCACGAGCGCCGTCACGAAGACGAAGAGACCGACGAGCAGGGTGTAGGCCGCGTAGCGATAGCCCTTTGACGGGAATCGATCCTGGCTCAGAAGCCCCTTCGCCTCGTTCAAGCCGATGATCGCCCCCGAGGCCGAGAGAGCGACGCCGATCGCGATGATGCCGGTTGTGCCCATGCGTGGGTGATTGTCGCTGATGAGGCAGGCCAAAGGCCAGAGGCCATCAGGCCAAAAGCAAAAGGCCAGAGGCCAAAGGCCAGAGGCCAAAGGCCAAAGGCCAAAGGCCAGAGCAGGCGAGGAGGCGAGGAGGCGAGAGGCAGAGGTCGTAGTTCAAAGGTCATAGGCAAAGGTGATAGGTCAAAGCAGGCGGGGAGGCGCGGCGGCGCGCGGAGGTGGGCGACGATCAGCAGTCGAGCGAACTGTCTCGGCCGCTCGCGGTGTCGTTGTTTCCAGACTCCGTCGCCGCTCGCGCGCCGTTGCCGTTTCCTGACATCCGGTGCCCCGGGAAGCCTTGGATTTCCTCCCGTCTACAAGCGCCGTTCAGGGCCGCCGGCGGCCGGCGCGTCTCCCCCTCGGGATCGTTCTAGCGCCCTTTGCTCCGCTGCGCTATTCTGACGCGGAATGCCAGACGAGACCCAGCCGCACACCGTCCCGGGGACGGGACGGCTCGATAGCGCGCGATCGCTCCATCGCCGCCTCATCTGGCTTTACTTTCAGGGCTCTGCCGTGGCCGTGGCCCTCGTCTTCCTTCTCGTCTATCTCGGGCTCGAGTTCTCCGCCACCCAGTGGATGTTCCTCCTCGGCGGGACGCCGTTCGCGATGGCGCTCTATCTCGGCCCCGATTTCTTCATGATCAACCGGCATCTCGCGCCGATCCTGAAGGTGCTGCGGATGCTCGACCGCGGCGAGATGCCGAACGAGGAAGACGCCTCGCGCGCCAAGGCACGTGCGCTGAACATGCCGTTCCTCTCGGCCGTGCGCGTGACCACGATGCACGGTCCCCTCGCAGCGATCGCGGTGACGCTGCTGCTCTATCTCGAGAACGTCTTCTTCGGCGCTGCGTTCTACGACTGGCAGATCTTCATCTTCTTCACGATCGTCGTCTTCTTCGCGTCGCCTACGCACGCGATCTTCGAGTTCTTCTCGGTTTCGCGCGACGTGCAACCGGTGATCGAGCGCCTCTCGGCGTACTCCCGCGACCTGCGCGACGAGGACCAGCAGGCGCTGCGCTCGACGAGCCTGCGCAACAAGCTCCTTTATCTCGCGATCTTCGTCAGCGCGCTCCCGCTCGTCTTTCTCACAGGCTCGGTGATTTTCAAGGTCGACCGACTGCTGTTGCAGATCGGCGCGTCGGCCACGGCGCAGCAGAAGCTCGATTTGCGGATCTGGGTCTTCGGCGTCGTCGCGGTCTGCGTCATCGGAGCGATGGTGATGTCGGCGCTCACGGCGCAGGAGGTTTCCCGTTCAGCGAGGAAACTGATCGACGCGATGGCGAAGGTCGAGAAGGGCGACCTCGACGTCCGGCTCGAGATCATGTCGACCGACGAGTACGCGGAGCTGTTCCGCGGCTTCAACCTGATGGTCGACGAGTTGCGCGAGGAAGTGCGCATCCTCGAGATGAGCCAGTCGCTGATGGGCGAGCTGCAGCTCGACGTGCTCCTCGAGCGGATCATGCGCGCGACGACCGGGCTGCTCGACGCCGACCGCTCCACGCTCTTCCTCTACGACCGCAAGACGGACGAGCTCTTCTCTCGCTTCGCCGAGGGGCTCAACACGAAGGAGATCCCGGTGCCGAGCGGAAGCTCCGAGGTGCCGATGCCCGGGGCGCGGAGGGAGATCCGGATTCCCGCGTCGCAGGGCGTTGCGGGCTCGGTGTTCCGGACGGGGATGCCGGCGAACATCGCCAACCCGCACAACGACAAACGATTCAACAAGGAGATCGATCTCAAGACCGGCTACACGACGCGAAGCATTCTCGCGATGCCGATCTTCTCGAAGGACGGCAGTTGTATCGGCGTGACGCAGGTCCTGAACAAGCAGGGGGGCGGGCAGTTCACGACGAAGGACGAGTCGCGGCTGCGGGCATTCACGGCACAGATTGCGGTCGCGCTCGAGAACGCGCGTCTCTTCGAAGACGTGATGCGGGTGCAGAACTACAACGAGAGCATCCTGCGCTCGACGTCGAACGGGATGATCTCGCTCGACAACGAGCGGCGGGTGGCGAAGGTGAACGACCCTGCGATCCGCATCCTGAAGCAGACTTCGGAAGCGCTCGTCGGCAAGAAGGCCGACGAACTGCTCGGTTCGGCGAACGACTGGGTGGCGCGGAGCATCGCGCGGGTCGAGGAGAGCGGGGCGATCGACATCAACCTCGACGCCGACCTGAGCCTGCGCGACAAGACGAGTGCGTCGGTGAACCTCACGACGGTGCCGCTCCGCGACGCGAAAGGTGAGAATCTCGGGTCGCTGCTGATCCTGGAAGACATCACGAGCGAGAAACGGGTGCGCTCGACGATGTCGCGCTACATGTCGAAGGAAGTGGCCGAGCAGTTGCTTCAGGAAGGCGAGGGAGTGCTGGGCGGCAAGTCGCAGAAGATCTCGATCCTCTTCTCCGACATCCGCAGCTTCACGACCGTCGCCGAGGCGCTCGGAGCGCGCGAGACGGTCTCGATGCTCAACGAGTACTTCGAGCAGATGGTCGAGGTGGTGTTCCGCAACGGCGGGATTCTCGACAAGTACATCGGCGACGCGATCATGTCGCTGTTCGGCGCGCCGTTCGAGCGCGAAGGGGACGCAGAGAACGCGGTGGCGACGGCGAACGACATGATCGTCGTGCTGCGCGAGCTCAACGCGAAGCGCGTGCGCGAAGGGAAGGCGCCGATCGACATCGGGGTTGGGATCTCGACGGGCGACGCGATCGTCGGGAGTATCGGCTCGCCGAAGCGGATGGAGTACACGGCGATTGGCGACAGCGTGAACCTCGCCTCGCGGCTCGAGGGGGCGACGAAGCTCTACGGCGTGAAGGTGCTGGTGAGCGAGTTCACGGTGGCGAGCATGAAGAAGCACACGCCGCTCCGCGAGATCGACCTGATGCGCGTGAAGGGGAAGGACCTGCCGGTTGCCGTGTTCGAGGCCCTCGCGCACCACGACGAGCAGACGTTCCCTAACATGAGGGACACGCTCGACTATTACGATTCGGGGCTCGCGCTCTACAAGCAGCAGCGCTGGAGCGAGGCGATGCAGCGTTTCGACGCCGCGCTCAGAGCACACCCGAGCGACGGCCCGTCGAAGGTCTACAAGGAACGCTCCGCCTACTACCTCGCGAACCCCCCGGGCCCGGAGTGGGATCGGGTGTGGACGTTGAAGGAGAAGTAGGGGGAATGGGAGGCACGGAGCGCCGGGTCATCCGACGGATCCGTCGTTGGTCTGCGCTACAGGATGGAGCCGGCATCGCTCCACTGGCGCGGCCTGGACGGAGTGAAGCGGAGTGAAGGACTTCTCTGGCTTCTATCGTTGCGCGATCAGGATTGGGCTGAAGGTCTGGACGGTAGAAGCCTGAGAGGCCCTTCGCTTCGCTCAGGGCGACAGGTCGCACGTGCTACGCCAGAACTGTGATTGGTGCGGCAACGCGGTCACCGATCCCAGTTTCTTTCCGCAGGCGCTGTCGATGCGCGGAGCTCATTCCGCAATCCGCATTCCGCAATCCGCAATTGTTCTTCCGACCTTAAGGATCGCCCTTCGTGACTCGGGGCTCGCCATCGCTTCGGCGGCTTCGTCGAGGGTGAACCAGCGGAGGGCGTTCGATTCTTCGGGGGCGATTCGGATTGTGGCGGGGTCGGCGGCGCGAACGATGTAGCGGACGTCGAAGTGCGCGTGGGCGGGTTCGCCCTTCCCCGCGGGGATCGCGTGGATGTCGAGGTCGAATGGCAGGACACCGACCAGCTCGAGCTGGCTGAGCCCTGACTCCTCGTGCGCCTCGCGCAGCGCGGCATCGACGACGAGCTCGCCGTCGTCGACGTGGCCGCCCATCTGCAACCATCGGTCGAGGCGGCGGTGGTGGTGCAGGAGCAGGCGCGTCCCGGTGGGATCGACGATGAAGGCCGACGCGGTGACGTGGCCCGGCTCGAAAGTGTGACGCGAGAACGGCCGGGGAGTGCGCTCGACGAGCCGCGTGATCGCGGCGTGGTGGGCGCGCTCGGTGTCGTCGAACGGTTCGAATGCGGAGAGAGCTTCGAGGAGCGTGGCCGTCGGCGTCATCGTCGAGCAAAGCTGCGGAGCGACCAGCCGTGCCGGCCGCTCCGCGAGAGTGTTAGGGTCGCGTCGTGCGCTTGCGCAGAAGTTGCATGCCGATGATCGTGGGATCGCCAGGCACGGAATTGCGCGGATCGTTCGAGAGGACGGCCGGCACGTTGCTGCTGGTGACGGTCGCCTGGTTGAGGATCATCGTGGTCGCGGTCGCGATTCCTGCGTTGACGTTGACGGAGAGCGTGATCGTGGCGCTCAGCCCCGAGGCGAGGGTGCCGAGACTCACGTTGACGATTGCCGCTCCCGGATCGTTGCCCGAGACGATCGATCCCTGCGAGGTCGTCACGCTGCCGGCGACGATCGAGGTGTTCGTGTCGGGAGCGTCGGTGAGCACCAGGTCGTTGATCGTCGTCGTGCCCTCGTTCCTGACCGAGATCGTGTAGGTGAGGGTGTCGCCCGAGGTGACGCCGCCGCTCGCATCGGCATCGGCCGTGACGACGACCGTCTTGTCGACTTTCAGCGGACTGAGGTCGAGAGGAGTCGATGTCGCATCGCCCGCCGCGGTCGTGTCGGGATCGTCGGACGGGACGGTCGCAAAGTTCGAGCCGGCGAGATTTGCCTGGCTGACGATCGAGCTCACGGCCGCGGAGATGCCACTCTTCACGACCACGTCGAACTGCGCCGTCGCGGTCGCTCCGGGCTTGAGCCCCGTCAGGGCGACCTCGACCGAGGTGTCGCTCGCGCCGTTGCCTTTGCTGACGGACCCGCTCGAGGTCTGCACGGAGCCGGTGACGAGCGTGGTATTTGCATCGGGAGTGTTCGTGAGGACGACGCTCGTCGCGCCGGCGCCGGCCGTGTTCGTGACGGTGAGGGAGTAGCGAATCCGGTCACCGGGATCGGCCTTGCCGTCGCCGTCGACGTCAACCGCGAGGCTGTCGTTCATCGTGAGCGTCATCGTGGAGGACGTGAACCAGCCGGCGTCACGGAAGTACGATTCGGTGAGGTCGACATCGACCGTCAGGTCGTCGTTGATGTTCGGTTCCATGAGGAGGTTGGGGGAAGCCGACGTGTCGTAGTGCGAGGTGGACGAGCCGGGGGAGAAGGCACCTGGTGCGAACACGAGGGGACGATCGCTCGTGTCGGCACCGGAGAGCGCGGTCGAGGGGCCGAGCTCCAGGCGGCCGCTGACGCCGTTGCCGAGTTGCGCCTTGATCGTCGCTCCGTCGGGCTTCGAGATGCCGACGACCGGAACCGTGATCGTCGAATCCGTGCCCCCGAGCGGCGGAGGGTTCGAGTTGTCCTCGTTGTTGACGATGATCACGCCGGTCGCGCCGGCATTCTGCAGGTTCTTCGCCTTGATCACGAACGTGCAGGTCCCTCGGTCGACGAGGGCGATCTTCCCGTTGAC
Organism: Thermoanaerobaculia bacterium; assembly: GCA_051305935.1. Classification (GTDB taxonomy): domain Bacteria; phylum Acidobacteriota; class Thermoanaerobaculia; order Gp7-AA8; family Gp7-AA8; genus JACPDH01. Next base: position 17,752 of record JBPPMG010000524.1, on the reverse strand, counting down.
CTCCGCGGCGTTGGTCAGGGCCGAGCAGCCATCGGTGGTGAGCACGCCGGCGACGTCCGTCGGATCCAATGCAAGGATGAAGGCGCCCGACACGGGGCCGCCGAAAGCGAGCGACCCGCCGAACTGCGCCTTCGCCGCGGAGTAGTTGGTGGCGATCGAAGCGGGCGTGGTGACGACGACGCGCGGCGGGCCGTTGCCTTCGAGGAACTGCGGCGCGTCGGCGACGACGTTAGGCCCGTCGAGCACGACCGCTCCCGTGTTCACCGATGACGCGAGCCGCTCGGCATTCGTCATCGCGCTCCAGCGCTTGTTCGTCTCGTTGTCGAAGAGGAAGCTGGCGTAGGCGTCGACCTGGTTGTCGATGAACTCGCCGGTATCCGAGTCGACGAACTCGGAGAAGCCGAGGCCGTGGCCGAATTCGTGGAGCAGAACGACGAGCAGGTCGATCTTCGTGCCGTTCTCGTTGTCGAGGCCGTAGTACCAGCCGCTGCCGCTGAGGCAGCCGGGCTTACCCAGGTCGGAGTTGAAGCGCGCGTTGATCTCGGCGCGGGCGGTGTCGCCGTCTTCTCCGGAGAGGCGGTTGACGATCGCGCCGTGGAACCAGATGTCGGCGACCGGAGCACCGGGGAAGTCGGATCCGATCCAGCGTGGGCCCGCGCTGCCGAGGACGGCGGAAGACGCGTCACAGTCGAGCGGGTCGAAGCGGGCGTCGATGACGATCTCGGCGTCGGAGTCGAGCGTTTCTGCCCAGAGATCCGCGGCGCGCTGAAACGCGATGAGCCGCTGCTGGCCGATCGTCGTGCCGGTGTTGCCGCCCACGGGAGTCGCGGGGGTCGGGTCGTTGAAGCCTTCGCTCGGACCGTCGAGGTTGTTGATCGTGAGTTTCGCCCCGGCGAGAGCCGGGAGACAGAAGAGTGACGTGACGAGAGCGGTGACGAGGATGGCGCGAGTGGTCTTCATCGTGCGTCTCCTCACTTCGTTGCCGGCGCGACGGAAGCCGCGGGCTGGTCCGGCTGCGAATGAGTGTGCGGATCACGGTCGGTGCAGGTGAAGCTCGAGGTGCCGTCCGCTGTTCGCGTCACGCGGAGCGAATGCATGAAGCGCCCCTGGAGGTCGACGAACTTCGATCCGTCCTTGCGATACTCCACCTCGAGCCCTTCGATCGACTTGTTTCGCGCGACGCGCGAGGTTGCGGCGAAGGCAGCGGTCTCCTCCGCGGTCGGCTGGCGGAGCTGGCCCGTTTTCGGGTCAATGAAGGCGCGCAGGCCCTTCCCGGCAGGAAGCGGCTCCTCGGCCGATTCCACCGCCCGACGTTCCTGGGCGGACGCTTCCGACGACGACGCGCTTGCGGTCGCTGGTTCAGCGGCGAAGGCCGAGGTCGAGACCAAGGCTGCTGCTGCAAAGGAAATCACTCGAAGCATGGACATGGACCACCCCATAGGAGAAACAGTTCGAATTTGTTCGGTAATGCTTCGCATAATAGCGGATGAGAACGGGCGCTGCAGCAGTGGTAACGGAAGCGGACCCCCCGGGCTTCCAGACTGACGGAAAGCCATGCCTGGCCTGATCGAGTTTCCTGACCCGAGGAGCGCGGGCGCGGACGGAATCGTCGGCCTTGGCGGGAGCCTCGACTGGAGAAACCTGGTCGCGGCGTACCGGCGGGGGATCTTCCCGTGGCCGATGGAGGGCTGGCCGCTCCCCTGGTTTTCCCCGAAGCGGCGCGGGATTCTGGTCTTTTCGGAGCTGCACGTGCCGCACTCGCTCGTCAAGGTGAAGCGGCGCGGGGAGTTCCGGATGACGATCGACGCGGCCTTTCGAGAGGTGATCGAGGCGTGCTCGGAGCTTCCGAGGTCGGGGCAGCGGGGAACGTGGATCACGGCCGAGATGATCGACGCGTACACGGAGCTGCACCGGCGAGGGCACGCGCACAGCGTGGAAGCGTGGCTCGACGACGAGCTCGCCGGCGGGCTCTACGGTGTCGATGCCGGCGGCGCGTTTGCGGGGGAGAGCATGTTCTTCCGCGCGCCGAACGCGTCGAAGCTCGCGCTGCTGCACCTTGTCGATCACCTCTCCGCGCGCGGGCTCGACTGGATCGACATCCAGATGCTCACGCCACACATGGAGGCGCTGGGTGCGCGGGAGGAGTCGCGGGACAAGTTCCTGCGAAGACTCGCGGAGACGCAGGTGCGGGAGCTGAGGCTGTTCTAATGCGGAATGCGGAATTGGCTTCGCAAGGCTGGGGGGATTCGCGTCGAGGGATATCGCGTTGCGCTGCCCGTACGACTTGTCGTCCTGAGCGTCAGCGAAGGACCTCTCAGACTTCTACCATCAAGCCACAGGCGCCAGCGCGTCGCGCGAACGACACAATCGGTAGAAGCCTGAGAGGTCCTTCGCTGACGCTCAGGACGACAAGCCTAACGATCGTTGCTCGCAATTACACCACGCGCGAATCGCTCAGCCTGGCGCCACGCGCGAATCGCTCGGCCTGGCGAAGCCAATCCGCATTCCGAAATCCGCAATCCGAATTCTCGTCAGCTTCCGCTGCACTTCACCGCGATCTCGTCCGATTCCATGTCGACCACGGCGGTGCCGCCGGCGGCGAGGGGGCCGAAGAGCAGCGCGTCGACCAGCTTCTTCTTCACGGTCGTCTGCATGAGGCGCGACATCGGGCGCGCGCCGTAGAGTTTGTCGAAGCCGCGGTGCGCCAGCCAGGTGATCGCTTCATCGGTGACGGAGATCTCGACGCCTTTTCCCGCGAGCTGGGTGCGCAGCTCGTCGAGGAACTTGACGACGACGCGGCGGATCGACTCCTCGGTAAGCGGCTCGAACGCGATCCAGGCGTCGAGCCGGTTGCGGAACTCGGGGCTGAAGGTGCGCTCGATCGCGGCGCGCCCTTTCCCGCGGCTCGGATCGTTCTCGAAGCCGATGCCTTTGCCGCTCAGCTCTTCGGCGCCCGCATTCGTCGTCATGATCAGCACGACGTTGCGGAAGTCGGCCTTCTTGCCGTTGTTGTCGGTGAGGGTCGCATGGTCCATCACCTGCAGCAGGATGTTGAAGAGGTTCGGATGCGCCTTCTCGATCTCGTCGAGGACGACGACGGCATACGGCGTGCGGATCACCGCGTCGGTGAGCAGCCCTCCCTGGTCGAAGCCGACGTAGCCTGGAGGGGCGCCGATCAGGCGCGACACGGTGTGCGGCTCCGCGTACTCGCTCATGTCGAAGCGGATGAACTCCACGCCTAACACCCTGGCGAGCTGACGCGAAAGCTCGGTCTTGCCGACGCCCGTGGGGCCGGAGAAGAGGAAGCTGCCGATCGGGTGCTCGGGGTGCCCGAGGCCTGCTCTCGACATCTTGATCGCCTCTGCGAGCTGCGTGATCGCGAACTCCTGTCCGAAGATCACCGCCTGCAGCTCGGCCTCGAGGTCGTGCAGCCGCTCGCGCTCGGTGCCGGCGACCGACTGCGTCGGAATCTTTGCCATGCGCGCGACCACGGTCTCGATCTCCGCGCGATCGATCGTCGTCGGCCGGTTGTCGGGCGGCAGCATCTTCACGCGCGCCCCGGCCTCGTCGATCACGTCGATCGCGGTGTCAGGGAGATGCCGCTCGTGGATGTGCTTGGCCGCGAGCTCGGCGGCAAGGCGGATCGCCTCGCTCGTGTACTTCACGCCGTGGTGCTCTTCGTAATAGCCACGCAGGCCGTTGAGGATCTCGATCGTCTCGGCGACCGACGGGGCCCCGATTTCGATCTTCTGGAACCTCCGCGCCAGTGCCCTGTCACGCTCGAACGATGCTTTGTACTCCGGGAACGTCGTCGAGCCGATGCATCGAATGTCCCCCGAGGCGAGCGCGGGCTTGAGGATGTTGGAGGCGTCCATCGATCCGCCGCTGACCGCGCCTGCGCCGACGATCGTGTGGATCTCGTCGATGAAGAGGATCGAGTTCTTTCGCTTCTTGAGCGCGGAGATGACCGCCTTGAAGCGCGCCTCGAACTCTCCGCGGTACTTCGTTCCCGCGAGGACGGCGCCGAGATCGAGCGCAAAGACTTCGAAGCCCCGCAGTACTTCGGGGACCTCGTTCTTGTGGATCTTGAGGGCGAGCCCTTCGGCGATCGCGGTCTTGCCGACACCCGGCTCTCCGACGTAGATCGGGTTGTTCTTGCGGCGGCGGCAGAGGATCTGGATCGTGCGCTCGAGCTCGAGCGCGCGGCCGATGAGGGGATCGATCGCCCCCACGGCGGCTTTCTTCACCACGTCGACGGTGTACGCGCTGAGCGGGTCCTTCTTCTGCGACTGGCGCGACGGTCCGGCTTGCTCCTCGTCCTCGTCGCCGGCACCGAGGTACTCGATCTCCGGCTCGCTCTCGTCGTTCTTCGCGATGCCGTGCGAGATGTAGTTGAGCACGTCGATGCGCTGGATGCCGGCCTTGCGAAGGAGGAACGCGGCGTGCGATCGCGCGGCCTGGAAGATCGCGGCGAGCATGTGGCCGCCGTCGAGCGATTCGCGTCCCGACGACTGCGCCTGCAGGACGGCGTACTCGACGATGCGCGCGAAGGTCGCCGTTTTCTGCGGAGAGACCGGCCGGTCGGTGGGGAGGGAGGCGAGGTTCTGTTTGAAGAAGTCGTCGAGCTCGTTGCGAAGCGTCTCGAGGTCGCCGCCGCACTGCACGATGACCTCGCCGGCGACCGGGTCGTCGAGGAGCGCCCAGAGCAGGTGCTCGAGCGTCACGTACTCGTGGCGGCGCCGCGCGGCTTCTTCGACCGCGGTGTTGAATGCCTTCTCGAGCTCTCGCGTGATCATGGCGATCTCTGATTATCGGGCTTCTTCGATGGTACAGAGGAGAGGATATTCGTTTGCGCGCGCCAGCTCCATCGTCTCGGAGGCCTTCATTTCGGCAATTTCGTGGGTGAAGACCCCGGCGACCCCGAATCCTTGCTGGTGTATCTGCAGCATGAGCCGGATCGCGTCGCTCTCGGAGCGATGGAAGATGGCCTGCAGAACATAGACGACGAAATCCATGGTCGTGTAGTCGTCATTGTGCAGCAGCACGCGGTAGAGGGGGGGCTGGCGGACCTCGTCTTCAGCCTCGGCGGTCGCGGATTCTTCTGTTTCCCAGGCTGGCAGCATGACGGTCGGCGAGGCAGGGTAGCAGCATTACGCGCCCGGGTCGCGTGGGATCCGAAAGACGCGGATGCCCGCGGGGCTCGCATCCCGCGCAAACGTTTGTTCGGAGGCCTCGATTTCCCGCGCGCCGACGAGGATGACGGTGGACGAACGAGTTCCATAGGGGTCGCCCGAGACGAAGAGCGGCGAGAGCGCCCGCTCGGCGTCGATCGGCAGCCCGGTCCGAGGCAGCTCGTCTTCGGTGGCGAAGGTCCCGTCGCGAAGGATGTCGAACATCGCGGGGACGGGATCGGAGCCAGCCGAGAGCGCCGCGGCGAGCCGCTCGCGCCCGCGGAGCACCTTGGGCCACGGCGTGTCGAGAAGGTGATTGCTCAGGCCGTAGACGCCGGGAGGGAGTGTCTTCGGGGCGCCGCCGCGGTTCGAGAAGAAGGCGAGCTCGTCGCCGTCGAAGGTGATGAGGCAGAAGCCGGCGAATTCGTTTGCGACGCCAGAGATCACGTCGAGATATTCGCGCGCCCCTTGTGTGCCGGTGAGGAAGTTGCGCGTGAGTTGCCCGCGGGAAGGCGCGGCGGGATTCGGCGGGGCCGCGGGCTCGCGGTAGTTGGTGATCGCCGCGAGGCGCCCCGACCGGGTGACGCCGATCCAGGTTCCACCTCCGGCAAGATCGCGGCCGGCGAGGACGGCCGGCGCGTCGTGCCAGAAGCCGAGCGGCGCGGCGGCGCGATCACGAAACTCGTCCCGGTTCGCCGCCACGGCGAGCGCGAAGCGAGGATCGGAGCGGTAGGCGAAAAGGATGACGCACATGGGTACATTGTACGAATTGGGGCGAGAGGCGAAAGGCTAGGCGAAAGGCGAGAGGCGAGAGGCAGGCGAAAGGCGAGAGGCGAAAGGCGAGAGGCGAGAAGAAGCACGAAGTGGGTGCCTACTCATCGCCTCTCGCCTGTCGCCTCTCGCCTTTCGCCTGACAGCTTGTCGCCTTATCGCCTTTCGCCTCTCGCCCGATTTCCAATTCGCCTCTAGAATCTCCTTATGCGTGCCTACCTCGATCTGCTGCAGCACATCCTTGATCACGGCGTCACGAAGGCGGACCGGACGGGGACGGGGACGACGAGTGTCTTCGGTTACCAGATGCGATTCGACCTGGCGGCGGGCTTTCCGCTGCTAACGACCAAGAAGCTGCACTTGAAGTCGATCATTCACGAGCTGCTCTGGTTTCTGGCAGGCGACACGAATGTCCGGTACCTTCGCGAGAACGGGGTAACGATCTGGGACGAGTGGGCCGACGAACGGGGCGAGCTGGGGCCGGTGTACGGGCATCAGTGGCGATCCTGGCCGGCGGCCGATGGGCGATCGATCGACCAGATCTCTCAGGTTGTCGACCAGATTCGAGAGAATCCCGACTCGCGACGCCTCATCGTCAGCGCCTGGAACCCGGTGGAGATCGACAAGATGGCGCTCCCCCCGTGCCACGCGCTGTTCCAGTTCTACGTCGCTGGCGGACGACTCTCGTGCCAGCTCTACCAGCGAAGCGCGGACGTTTTCCTCGGCGTTCCATTCAACATCGCGTCGTACGCGCTGCTTACGATGATGGTGGCGCAGGTGGCGGATCTCGCGTTGGGAGACTTCGTTCACACCTTCGGTGACGTCCATCTCTACTCGAACCATGTCGAGCAGGCGAGGCTGCAGTTGACGCGCGAGCCGCGCCCGCTTCCCGCGATGCGGATGAACTCCGAGCGGCGCTCGATCCTCGACTTCCGGTACGACGACTTCGCGCTCGAGAGCTACGACCCGCATCCGGCGATCCGCGCGGCGGTCGCGGTATGAAGCTGACCATCATCGCGGCGATCGGTCGCAACGGAGAGATCGGCCGTGGCGGCGGAATGCCGTGGCGCCTCCCCTCGGATCTTGCGTTCTTCAAACGGACGACGATGGGGCACGCCGTCATCATGGGACGCAAGACCTTCGACGAGGTGAAGAAGCCGCTGCCGGGGCGGGAGAACATCGTCGTCACGCGGAACCGGAGGTTCGCGGCGGATGGAGTGATCGCTGTCGGATCGTTCGACGAGGCGATCGCACACTGCGCCGGGCGCGAGGAGGCGTTCGTCATCGGCGGAGCCGAGATATACCGGCAGGCGCTCGGGATCGCAGACCGGATGATCCTCACGAGGATCGACGGCGAGTTCGAGGCGGACACCCACTTCCCGGCCTTCGACGAGCGTGCGTGGCGCGAAGTGTCTCGCGAGACGCACGAACCCGACGAAAAGAACAAGTGGGGCTTTGCGTTCGTGGTGATGGAGCGGGGGAGGTAAGGCCGAACTGAGAATTATGAATTGAGAATTGAGAGATGCGGGAGGTTCGCGCGAGTACTTAGGCGCGACTACCCGCGGTGACGCGGCTCACGACCTCATCTGTACAAGTCTGAGAGGTCCTTCGCTTCGCTCAGGACGACGAGCTTGGCGGTGTAGCGCAAGTTGCGGGCTGATTGGAAATTCTCAAATCCGCCGCGAGGCGGCGGACGTCAGCGCCTCTTCTTCGCGTACTCGCGGCGCGCTTCGAGGTCTTCCTTGACTACACTGGTGACGAGGTTCATCAATTCGCGGACGTCGGCGCCGTCGGGATCGGTGAAGCGAAGGCCGCTCGTGTAACTGATCCGATCCTTGAAGATGCTCTTGTCGAGTTTGCAGCGGACGACTTCGCACTCGACGCCGATCACTTCGTCATCCCAGTCGAAATCCACGCGGACGTGGGAGGCGATGTTGAGCGGGAAGCCGTGTTCCATGCGGGCGCCGATCGAACTGATGTCGACGACGGTGATTTTCGAGCCGTCGATCTTCGCGCCGATGGGCGAGAACAGGCGAACTCTCTTCGCACGGCGGGTGACTCTGGGTTCTACCGGAGCGGCCCCCGACTTCACATGCGCCATCTAAGGTCCTCGTCCTGCGAACGCCCCGCTCGCTAAATATAGTTACGAAAACAGGTTAACACAGCGGCTGGGCGCTGGTGGGGTCATCGAAAGTTAGTAGTCCACCAGCCGCCGTGCTGCCCGCTCGATCTCGGCTTCCCCGGCCAGGAAGTACTTCTCCAGAGGCGGCGAGTAGGGAACCGGGGTGTCGAGCGAGCCGACGACACGGACCGGGGCGTCGAGCCACTCGAACGCCTCCTCCTGGATGATGGCCGCAACGCTCTCGCCGATGCTTCCGGTGCGGGTGTCTTCCTGGATTACGAGTACGCGGTTGCAGTGGCGCGCCACCCCGAGGACGGAGTCGCGGTCGAGCGGGGCGAGCGTGCGGAGGTCGAGCACCGACGCTTCGATCCCGTCCGTTGCCAGCGACTCCGCGACGCGCATGCCGACGTGGACGTAGGCGCCCCACGCGATGATCGCGAGGTCGCTGCCTTTCCTGCGCAGCGCCGCCTTGCCGATCTCGATCGGCGCCGGCGGCTCTTCGCCGAGCATCTGCTTGATTCGAGGGTCGCGGTAGAGCGCGATGTGTTCGTAGTAGAGCACCGGGTCGGGATCGGCGACGGCGCTCGCCATGAGAGCGCGCGCGTCGTGCGGGGTCGATGGCGCCACGATCTTCAGTCCCGGCGTCCGGTAGAACCAGGCCTCGGTGTTCTGGCTGTGGTACGGGCCGGCGTGCCTCAGGCCTCCCCACGGCATGCGCACGACCATCGGCACCGACGCGCCCCAGCGGTAGCGAAGCTTCGCGGCGTTGTTGACCAGCTGGTTGAACCCGGTAGCGACGAAGTCGTTGAACTGGATCTCGCCGATCGGCCGCATCCCCGCGAGCGCCGCGCCGACGCACACGCCTAACACGCCGCCTTCCGCGAGCGTCGAGTTGATGATCCGGTCGCCGAACTGCTCGAGCAGCGGGCGAAGGAGGAGGAAGGCGTTGCCGTAGCGCCCTCCGCAGTCCTCGCCGTAGACGAAGACACGCGGATCACCGCGCAGCGCGTCGCCGACGCCCGACATGACCGCGTCGAGCATGGTGCGGCCCTTCGGATCGAACGCGGGCCCCTGCTCGAGTGCCGGCATTGCGAGGCGCTCCACGCGCTTGCGCGGCGCCTCGTCGAGGAGCTCGATGCGCGTGCGCGGCAGCTCGTTCGCGAGGACGCGCTCGCCCGCGCTCGCAGGCTCGGGCCACGGGGCCTCGATCACCGCGCGCGCTTCGCGCTCGACGAGCGCCGCCGCCTCTCGTTGCATCGTCTCCAGCGCGTCGTTCCCGACGAGCCCCTCGGAGGCGAGCAGCGCGGCGTAGGCCGGGATCGGATCGCGCACGCTCCAGTAGTCCCAGGCCTCCCGATTCGCGTAGCCCTGCTCGGTGAGCTCCGGGTAGTTCCAGGAGATCGCCGGGTCCTTGCCGAGGTAGAGCATGTCGTCGTGGTGGGCATGGCCGCACATGCGCATCGCGACGAGCTCGACGAGCGTGGGGCCGAGGCCCGCGCGGGCGCGCTCCGCGGCCCAGGCGAAGGTGGAAGCGATCGCGTCGGGGTCGGTGCCGTCGATCGTGATGCCGGGGATACCGTAGCCGGCCGCCTTGTCCGCGAAGACGCGGGCGCTCGATTGCTCCGGGACCGGTGTGGAGAGCGCGGTCTGGTTGTTCTGGACGCAGAAAATTGCGGGGAGCCGGCGGGCGGCGCAGAGGTTGATCGCCTCGTGCCATTCGCCGAGCGAGGAGCCGCCGTCGCCGATGAAGCAGACGGCGACCTGTGGAGTCCGCTTCAACGCGTACGCCATGGCGAGACCGGCGGCGGTGAGCGCGGGAGTCGCGAGCGGCGCCATCGCCGGGAGGATGCCGTGTGCGAAGTCGCCGACGTGCAAGTCGCGGCCGTCCATCGGGGGCCCCGCTTTTGCCATCTGCGCGCTCAGCACCATGCGCACGGTGTCCGCGGTCGGCCGCATCGCGAGAGCGGCGCCGAGGTCGCGGATGAGCGGCGCGACGACGTCGCCCTCCCATGAGCCGTCGGGCGCGGCGAAATCGTCTCCGCGGTGCAAACGGATCGCGGCCGCGTAGATCGCTTCCTGGCCGAGCGAGCGGAATCCTTTGCCCTGGAAGCCCGCCGAGCCGTAGCGCACCTCGCCACCGGTGAAGAAAGCCTTGAGGCGATTGTCCACTGCGCGCGTGAGGATCATGCCGCGCAGGATCTCGGTCCGTTCTTCGGCCGTGAGTGAGGCGGAGATCGCTTCCCGCGCGAGGAAGCCGTCGCAATCGGAGACGGCCTGGTCGATCGCCGCCTCGATGCGTGAGGTCGCGGAAACGCGCGGCGTCGTCTCGAGCTCCGGGAGCGACGGGAGTGACGCGTTGCCGATCTCCCGCGCGAGCCTGGAGCGGAGCGATTCTGCGATCGGTCCGCGCAGCGCATCGATTCTGCTCGCGTCACGCCCGGAGAGCTCGTGCCTCGCGAGCGCTTCGGCGAACGCCTCGATCGCAAGGCGCAGCGCGAACGGGTGGCGCTCGGCGACGAAGGCGGCGAAGCGCTCGCCGAGCGTGGTGCGTCTGCGTGACGCCGGATCGATGGGTGAGGGACTCATCGCGGCGGATCGTAGCAGAACCCGGCCATGCGCTTCTCGCCTACCATAGAGTGATGCAGAGCCCGTCCCGTCCGGAGTTGATCGATGCGCGCCATGCAGACGGCGTGGTGCGCGCGACGTCGCGGCAGGCGTATCGGACCGACGTGCTCCCCGCGGTGCTGGACGCGTGGCGCGCCGAGCCCGATCGGCTCGCGGAGGCGATACTCACTGCGCTCGATTCGGGTTTCACCGCCGAGGTCGTGGCGGCGGCCGAGCATCTCGGAAAGATCGATGTCGATCGTCGCCGGCGCACCTGGATTCCCGCGCTCGTGTTTTGCCGCGCGGGCAGGTTCACGCGGGCGGAAGAAACGATCGCCCGCGGCCGGGAGTTGTTCGGCGACTGCGCGGACTTTCTCTACGTCGACGCGGAGATTCTCATCAACCGCCACATGCGTGCCAAGGGCGAGGCTGCGGTCGCGGCGGCACTCGACGCCGATCCGAACCACTCGCGCGCGCTGCGTCGAACTGTCGATCATTACAACGAGACGGCGGGAGCCGATGCGAGCCTCGAGGCGATCGCCGCGATGGCGGCACGCCCTAACGCGTGGCGGGCGCGACTCCTGCTCTCGGAGTTGCGATTCCGCAGCGGAGAGATCGGTGAGGCGCGGCGGCTCGCAGAGGAGGCGTGCGCGTGCGAGCCGGGCGACTCGATTCCCGGTCCGCTCTCCGCGTTGCTCGTGCGACAGAACGACGTCGCGGGGTTGCTCGAGCTCGTCCTACCTCGCTTCGACCCCTCGTGTCATGGCACACGCTGCGGAGTCAATCTGCTCTACGCGCTGCTCGAATCAGGGCGGAGCCGGGAAGGCGAGGCGCTCGTCGCCGCGATACGCACGAGTGAGCCGGGCGCGTTTCCGAAGCATCTCGAGTTCTACGAACGAGCGTTCGCCGCGATCGAGCCCGATGCGTCGAACGACCCGCGCGCGAGCGTGGCGCTTCACCGGGCGCTCGCGGCCTACGCGCGACACGAAACGCAGGCGACTCGACGCGCCATGGTTGGGAAGCTCCTGGCCTCGGTGTTGCTGTTGCCGCTGCAGCGCCCCGTGGTCGATGTCCCGATTCTCGATCTCGGCCTTCCCGAGCGGGCCGACCTGGCGATCGAGGCGATCACCGCGGTCGATGCCGCGGGGGCGAGCGTGACACTCGTCTTCACGGGAGCGAAACCTCTCGCCGCGTGGGACGAGCGGCATCGGCACCGGATCCCGCTCGATGCAAGGGAGTTGCTGGAGTTCGTTCGTTCGATCGGCGGATGTGCGTTGGTGATCGATGCAGCCGGGCCCGCGTCGCTGGAGCTCTCCAGCGAGCAGATCGACGCGCTCCTCGACGGCGGGGAGCTTCCGGAAGGGAGCTCGATCGCGCCGTTCGTCGTCGAACCGCTTCGCGACGGCCTTCCTTCGGGGATCGTCGAGACGGCGGAGCGAGTGGTGCGCGGCGCAGGGGCGATCGAAGGGTTCTTCTTCCAGATGATCAGCGAGAGGCGCGGCTGCTGTCCGGCGTTCGCAATCCTCTTTGGCGCCGACACGAGCGAGCGAGTACGACGCGACGCCGTCGTCGAGGCGCAGGACCTGATCGTCTGGGAGGGCGGCCGGAGAAAGAAGCGAATCCAGGTGCTGCCGCTGAGCGAAGGGCCGCTCGCCGAGTACCTGCGTTTCTGTGCGATTCGCGTGAAGTAGTCGCGCTTCAGCGCTTCCGAACGTCGAACTCGATGTAGGCCACTTCTTCGGCGCCTCGCTCGTGCACTCCCGCGAGAACGAGCTCGTACCGCCCGTCGTGGAGCGCGGAGGCGGGTACGCTAACGGTGATCACCGGGGCGCCGTCGAGGGCGGTTACCGGCACTTCGCGACGTGAGGCGGCGGTGGAGCCGTCGGAGGCGCGGAGCTCGGCGTTGTAGTGAGAATACTCGTCATCATCGACAGCGATCTGCAGATCGACCGCCTTGATGCCGGAAGCGAGATCGAGAATCCGGCCGGTGTCACCACTGCGCGACGTGCCGCTGGTCAGGACGAACGTCACCACGGAAGCCGCGGCGATCGAATCGATCGGACGGGTCGGGGCCGCGAGTATGGGCTTGCCCGGGCGCCGGGCGGCAATCGCGGACGAGGTTTCGGGAGCCGGCACTGCAATGTCAGGAATGAGGGCAGGGACGGGAGCGGGAGCCTGGGCAATTTCAGGCACCGGCGGGTTGACTTCGGAAGCAGTCTGGCGCGACTGAACGAAGATGATCGCGGTGATTGCCGCTGCGGCGAAGCCGGCAGCGATCGCGAGACGGGCGTGCGATGCGTAACGAACGCCGGCCCCGATGCTGACGACGTTCGAGGCCTCCGCGGAGTGCCGCGTTCTGGCCGCCAGCGCACGTACCAGCTCGACGCGGCGGCGCCTGCCTGAAACGGTGTCGAGAGTTTCGTCGAAGATCTTCGATTCGCTGCGAGGGAGGTCGCCCGCTAGGTACTCCTCGATGACCGTGTCCTCGATCGCTTCGATGCGGTCGAAGAGATCCTGGTCGGCAATCGCCTCGGCTTCGAGGCGCGTGCGAAGGTCATCCTCGAGGTCACCCACTACAAACCGTCTGATCGTGGAATCTTCAAACTGTTGCATAGATTGCCTTTCGCCTGCTTCTGCCACTTAATGACGAGGACAAACGATTCGTTTCAGGGCGTACCGGCGCGGGAGGCAAGGCACTCCTCCATGCAGGATTGGAGTCGGTCGCGGATGCGCAATGCGCGGATGCGGAGGGCGGTCGCGGAGACGCCGAGGCGCTCGGCGAGAACCCGGCGCGACTCGATCCGGCTCGAGCTCTCGTCGGTGTAGTAACCGAGGATGGTGTCGCGGCTCTCCTGGTCGATTCGCTCGAGGCAGCGGTCGAGGCAGGCGAGGTTCGCTTCTTCGCTCGCCGAAGTGGGCGGTGGAGGGGGATTGGCGGTCTGCAGTCGCCTCTCGCGCTCCTGCTCGCGAAGGAACTCGAGAAAGACGAGTCGTGCGACGCCGCGCGCGAACGGTTCGATCTCTCCGTCGACGCGGGCGCCTTCGCCGAGCTTTCTCGCGACACGGGTCAGGGTCTCGTCGGCGAGATCGTCGGCCGTCCACGCGCCGCGCCACTCGAAGAGCCGGACGAGTCTGCGGCGGAGTTGCTGGTACTTTCGCGAGGCGGCCGTGAGGTCGGGATCAAGCCGCTCGATCAGTAATTCGAGGCCTCGCTCGACGGTGCCCAGCGCAATCGCGCTACCGGTGTCAGGGGAGTCGTTGGCTTCCGGTGTCATCCGGGCGGGATTTTATCGCGGATCGGGCGGAAGGAGGCGATGAGGCAGGCCAAAGGCCAGAGGCCAAAGGTCAAAGCAAGCAGAAGCTCAGCAGGCGCGACGTGGAACGCTGATCGCGAGATGCGGAGATGGCAAGATTCTCGGCCGGCTTCGTCTTGTCGCGGGTAGGCACAGGCCTGCGCTTGCTTGCTTTGGCCTCTGGCCTGCTTTACCGCCAATCTCCATGCAGCGAGAAGGCGGCCCAGAAATAGGGGGCGCGCCAGCGGTCTTCGCGGGCCATCGAGCTTTGGGCGGAGCGCAGGGCGGCGGAAGGGGGGAGTCCGTCCTTCAGCATGGAGGCGTAGGTGCGCTTCATGAGCTCGGCGGTCGCGCGGTCATCGACGCGCCAGAGGCTCGAGATGACGCGAGGCGCGCCGGCGTGCATGAACCCCCGGGTCAGGCCGACGAGTCCCTCGCCGCGGATCTCGCGGCCGAGCGCAGTCTGGCACGCGCTCAGCACGACGAGCTCGGCATCGAGGTCGAGCGAGTAGATCTCGCGGAGCCTCAGGAAGCCGTTGCGTGGGGCTCCCTTCTCGTCGACCAGAGATAGGACGAGGCCCGAGAGCTCGGGCTCGCGGCTGTTCACGATTCCGTGGGTCGCGAAGTGGACGATGCGCGCTCCGGCGATTCCGCCGCTGAGGACCTCGTCGCGGCTCGCGGCGAAGTCGACCGCGCGAGTCGAGTTCCCTTCTCCCGCTAGTGCGACGATCGCGTCGGCCTCCTGCCGCGAGAAGCGAAGCCTCGGGAGCGACGTGAACCCCGCGTCGGCCGCCGAGCGGATCAGCGCGGCGTCGTTGCCGAAGTCGGATGCCGATCCCGCGGGGCGCGTTTCCAGAGACGCGAGCCGGACGTCGTCGACCCGGAAGACGGGATCGGCGAAAACGGCGACCTCAGTGGTGCTTGCCCGCTCTCCGCCGCGCCGCGAGCGGAGCAGCGCCATCGACGAGGCCGACGGAAGGGATACGACCTCGCTCTCGACGATGAACGGCGTTGCTTCCGGAGCGCCCGGACGAGGGAGCGCGGCGAAGGGAACGTACTGAAGCGCGCCGTCGGCAACGATCACGATCCGCTTCGCGTTCAGAGGCTTCCCCGCGTCGCCGAAGATCGTCTGCGAAAGCGCGGCGGCCTTCTTCGGCCATTCGTCGTCGGCGCCGGCGATCCGTGCGCGCCGCGCCGCGGGCGACTCGCCGGCGGGCGACTCGTTGCGCGCGGTGAGGAGCGAGTAGACGGGACGAGCCGCCGTCTCCAGCTCGTTCCGGCCGGGGAGAGTCCAGCTCTTGAGCCCGTCCCGGCTGATGGCCCACGCGTAGCTGCGACTGTTTCCGAGCGAGAACTCGACGAGCGTCGTGTCGTCGTCGAGCAGTCTCTGGATCTCCGCCAGAGCAAGGGTGCGCGGCTCGGCGAGCTCGGCGGATGCGGGGCTCTCCGCCCGAATTCGCGCGAGGATTGCCGCGTGTTCGGCATTGGCCTGCTCGAGCTCGAGCTCTGTGCGCTGCAGCTCCGACTTCTGTCGTGGGTCCGCAACGAAGGTCATTCGCTGTTTGTCGAGCATGATGATGCGGCGCCGGATTGCAGCCTCGGCGCTCACGAGCTCCGGACGCGCGCCGCTCGTCAGGTCGACCGAAGCGGCGCCGAGCGCGTCCAGAAGGCTTCGTGCCCGCGCGCGCTCGCTCGCTTCCAGCGCGGCTGCGGCCCAGCCCCGGCCTTCCGTCGTGCGGTCCATCTCCATCAGCAGGTCGACGTAGAACTCGTAGATGCCCGCGACGGTCGAGAGGTAGCTCGCGCGCAGCGCTTCGCTCGCGAGCCGCCCGCGAAGCGACTCGACGATCGCGAGAGCCTCCTCGACGCGTGATTTCGACGCGGGGAGGTCGCCCCGCGCCCGCTCGAGCTTCGCGAGCCCGAACAGGGTGTTCGCCTCGGTCGTACGGTCGAGCGCACGGCTGCTCAACTCGAGGGCCCGCTCGAGTGCCGGCGCGGCCTCCGTGAGATTCCCCGTTTCGACGTAGAGCATTCCGAGGTTCGCGAGCCCTTCGCCTTCGGCCCGGACCTCTCCGATCTCTCCCCAGAGCGCGACGGACTGCAGTTGCAGCGCGATCGCGTTCCCCCGGTCGCCGAGCTTCGACTGCGCGCTCGCCGAACCGCCCAGCGAGTATGCCTGCCCCCGTTTGTCTCCCGTCTCACGCCGGATCTCCAGCGCGCGCGTGAAGTTCTCCAGCGCCTTCACGTACTCGCCAGTTGCGAGATTGACGAGCGCGATCGTGTGCAGCGAGTGAGCCTCGCCGCGGCGGTTTCCCTTCGCACGCCGGACGTCGAGCGCCTGGTTGAAGTAATCGAGAGCGCGGTCGTACTCGCCGAGCCGGCGGTAGACGTCGCCAATGTTGTTGAGCGTGCCTGCCCGCGCGAGCGGTTCGTCCATCGTGTCAAGAATGGCTAGCGCCTGCGCGTAGTAGTCGAGTGCCGTCTGCATCTCGTCGATCGACCAGTAGAGGCCGCCGATGTTGTGCAGCAGCCCCGCTTCGCGGCTCCGTTTCTTCATCTCGCGCGCGAGCGCGAGCGCAGCGCGATTCGTCTCGACCGCTTTGTCGAAGTACCCGAGGTAGTGATACACGAGGCCGATACCCTGAAGCGTGAGCAGCTCGCCGTCGCTGTCGCCGGTCTCCCGGCGCGCGATGAGCGAGGCTTCGTACCATGTTAGGGCAGCACGCTTGTCGCCCGAGACGTCGCTCGCCCAGCCGAGGCTGTCGAGAATCCGGCCCTCGGTTTTCCTGTCGTCGCGTGCGCGGAACAGTGCGAGCGCCTGCTCGAAGAGCACCATCGCAGCCTGCTGTGATTCGGCAGTGCCGAGGTCGAAGACGCGGTCGGCCTCGGCGAGCACGGTTTCAGCCGCGACGCGGCTACGCTCGTCGCCGGTCGGCGCGCGCAATTCGGCGAGCAGCGTCGCCTCGCCCTTACTGTTGCGAGCCGAGGCGATCTCGAGCCGGTACGTCCCGGCGAGGCTCGCGAGAGCTTCGAGGATTTCGGGAGCGGGCGGCCGTTCGGAGCTCGCCTGGCGGACGATGGCTCCGGCGGGGTCAAGGAGCGTGATCGACACATCGGCGGTTGGCTGGCCTGCCTCCACGCGCAAGTAGCTGTCCGAGGGGACTTCGATCAGCCGGACCGCCGGCGGTCCCGGTTCCACCGAGATGGAGACGGTTTCGCCGATCGCGAGCGAGGGTGGTTGCACCGGCGCGGCGGCGGCAAGCGTCGCACAGAACATGGCTGCGCCGAAGGTTTGAAAAAATCGTGTCATTCCGTGTCCGATCGGCCTCCAGATTGTCACACAACTGCGGTCTCGGACGCTCGATCGAGTCGAAACGTTTCGCGGCTGGCCGCCATTGAAGGAAGAGTTCAGAACCTCCGATGCTCGAGTCAACCCATGTGATCGTGACGATGGGGGCGGTTGGCGTAGCGCTGACGGCCCTGTCGTTCCTTTTCCGCACGGATCGTACGGTCGATTCGGCGCGGCGCTGGGCGTTGTGCTGGGTGCTGCTCGCTTCGTCGTCGTTCGCGGCGCTCCTGGCGATGTGGGGAAGCATGGCGATCATGGGTGCGCCGCTGGTGCTCGCGCTGTTTGCGGCACACCTGGCGCTGCTCGGGCTCGGGTTCTGGGAGACCGCCGGCGGGAAGGTCGCGCCCCGGGCTGGCGAGGTGGCACTCGTGGTCGGGTTCGTGGCAGGCGGTGCGGCAGGAATCGCCGGGATCGAAGACGTCATGCGGCTGGGCGGCGGAGT
>JBPPMG010000518.1:0-2931 GCA_051305935.1 Thermoanaerobaculia bacterium | reverse complement strand
GCCGGAGCCGCGCGTGCTGAAGACCTCCTGACACCAGCGCACGAACGAATCCGAAGCCCGGCGAGAAGCCGGGCTTTTTCATTTCTGGGGCGAAAGGGGAAACGACATGGAGATCAACCAGCGCATCGGTTTCATTGGGGCGGGGAACATCGCCGAGGCGATGATTCGCGGACTTCTCGGGCACGCCGCCGCGAGGGCGGAGCAGATCACCGCTTCGGTGCCGCGCACGAGTCGCGCGGTGGAGTTGCGCGAGCGGTGGGGGATCGAGGTCTTCCACGACAACGCCGAAGTCGTGCGGCGGTCGGACGTGGTGGTGCTCGCGGTCAAGCCGCAGATGCTGCTCGCCGTGCTCGAGGAGATCGCCGGCGATGCGGACGCGTCCAAGCTCTTCCTCTCCGTCGCCGCCGGCGCGCCGCTCCGCGCGATCGAGTCGCGCCTCGGGAACGGGATTCGCGTCGTCCGCGCGATGCCCAACACCGCCGTCCTCGTCCAGGCCGGGGCGACCGCGGTCGCTCCCGGAACGCATGCGACGGAGGAGGATCTCGCGATCGTGCAGCGCATCTTCGACGCCGTCGGCGTCACCGCGATCGTCGAGGAGCACCAGCTCGACGCCGTCACCGGCCTCTCCGGCTCCGGCCCTGCCTACGCGATGCTCGTGCTCGAGGCGATGTCCGACGGGGGAGTGCGCGCCGGTCTCACGCGTCGCGCCTCACAACTCCTCGCCGCGCAGACGCTCCTCGGAGCGGCGCGACTCGTCCTCGAGACCGGAACGCATCCCTCGATCCTCCGCGAGATGGTCACCTCGCCCGGCGGCACCGCGATTACCGGCCTCCACGTCCTCGAAGAGCACGGCGTCCGAGCCGCGATGATCAGCGCCATCGAAGCCGCGACGAGGAGAGCAAGGGAGCTGGGCGAAGCGTTCGAGGGGAAGGCCGTAGGCGAAGCTTTCCAGCTTCGCTCACAGGAGCCGAAGCTTTCAGCTTCGGTCTGGGTTTTCGGCAGGGAAAAAGATCCTCTGCCACGGGATGACGGGGCGGGTCCGGTTTCGTTACACTGCGCCGCCCGGGGGGCGACCGAGATGAGCGATTGGAACGCGCGCAGGATTCTTCGAGAGATTGCTGAAGCCGAGGAGCGGAAAGGCGTTCTCGATTCGTTCTGGAAGTCAGCGGACGAGCATGCGCGGCACGGCGCGCTCGGGCTTCTCGCCAAGTCGATGAAGTTCCGCGAGCAGACTCTTCGCTCGGCCCCGCGCGCGCGCCGCGTCGATCTGCTCGCCTCGAGGATCGGGGCGCCCGATTTCGAGGAGACGTTCGAGGTCGCCCTGATGACGCACCACACCGAGGCGGAGCGGGAGATGATGGCCGCCTTCCTGGAGAGGTGGAGCGTTCCCCATGAGAAGGGCGTCATCGAATCGGAGGATTACCAGCCGCCCGACGAAGCGGCCGTCGAGCAGGCTGTGAAGGAGTTGGAGGGGGAGTATCCGCTCCGGCGAATCCTCCTCTACCTGGCGACGGTAGGACTTCTGATGGGCGACGCGATGCCCGCGTGGCGGGAAGCCACGTGGCCGGTCGTCGCCCGCCGGGTCTCCGAGCTCTCCTAGTGCTTCTTGTTCGTCCGTGCGCGACGGGCGGTATCGGCAGTCTCTTTCTGCTCGGCGCCGATCGCCGTGATCTCGATGTCCATCGCGGCGATTTCTTTCTCGAGAAAGGTGAGGCTTGCCTTGAGGTTCTCGCGATAGGCGGGGTTGGTGCTCGTGTCGAGATCGTGGAGCACGCGCTTGCGGGAGAGCTCCATTCCCGAGCGTCGCTGCACGAGTTGCTTCTGGTCGGGTGTGAGACGGTCGGGACGGAGGAATGGTGCGGCGAGGTTGATCATAGGGCTCCTGGTCGCGTCAGAGTGCGACCTTCCTTACAACTCAAATATGCGTCCCCCGCGTGCGCGGGGGTAGGAGTGTTGCCAAATAGGACGAATAGGACGAATACCATCATGACTCGTCCGACGAAGGCTCGACCGCCGTCTCCGCGCTCGCGTCCGGCTTGCTTCGGCGCCGTGATTTCCGTGGCTTCGGAGCGGGCTTTTCCTCGAGCGCCGTTTCCTCCCAGAACGAGGTCGTCACCGCTTCACCGGCCTCCGGCTGGGCGGAACGCCGGGGCTCGGTTTCCGGAGCCGCGGTCCTCGGTCTGGGCGTTCGCCGGCTTCGGGCGACCTTGACCTCTTTGGGTGGAGCGGCCTCGGCCTGAACCGGCTCGGGCGGTGCCTCGGCCTCGATCTCCTCTGGGTCTGGCGCCGACGCGGAGCTCTCCTCTCCGTTTTCCGGAGCGGCATGTTCCCCTGTGCGTCCCCGGCCACCGCGACGGCGGCGGCGCTTCCGCTTGGGACCTTCCGCCGGGGCTTCGGCTGACTCGTGGTCGTCGGGCTCGGCGACGTTTCCGATCGCGTCGGGGTCGGAGAGCGCGAAAGGTGGCTCTTCTTCCTGTGCGACCTGCCCGGCGGCTGCGGCTCCGTCGGCCTGAGGCGAGGGTTCCTGCCCGGCGGCCGTATCGCGTCCGCCGCGACGGCGACGGCGGCGGCGGCGCTTGCGGCCGTTGGTGGCCTGCACGCCTTCGGGATGGCTGTCGTCGTGGTGCGCCTCGCCCGCCTCCTGCTCGACTTCGGAGTCGTTCTCGCCTTCGAGCTCGACGTCCTCGTGGTCGTCGTACTCGTCGTCGCTCTCGTCCGGCGCCGGAGCGGCTTCCGCATGCGGGGCGCTTTCGAGATCGGGGAGCGTGGTGGCGTCGTGGCCGCGGCGACGACGGCGTCTCCGTTTCTTCTTTCCTGAGGGATGGGTCTGAGCCGCCTGCTGGTCCTGGTGGAGAGCGGGAGCAGCGGCTGTGGGCGTGGCGACGATCGCCTCGACAGCCGCCTCCGGGGCGCCTTCGAACCATTCGACTT
>JBPPMG010000223.1:0-34453 GCA_051305935.1 Thermoanaerobaculia bacterium | reverse complement strand
TTCGCGTCGTACTCGTAGGTCGTGACCACTTCGCTCGACCCGTCGGTCTTCACGCGCAGCACCTTGTGAAGCGAGCCGGGAGCTGTCGCGCCCGGAGGGTAGTACTCGTAGCGCGTTTCCTGCCAGTCGCGGTCGACCGCGCTCGTGTCCGGGTCCTTCGGAACGACCGACGTCACCTTCCACGGGAAGCTCGCGTCGTAGCCGTAGTCGTAGCGAACCTGATCGGCCGTGCCGAGGGCCTGCGTCACCGAGGTTAGGACGCCGGCGGCGGTCCAGCCGTACTGAGTGCGGATGCCGGCGGGGTCGGTCGACGAGATCACCCTGCCGGCGCTGTCGTACTCGGTCGACGATGTACCGTCCGGCCCCTGACGCTGGGTGATGAGGTCGTTGTTCTGGTACGGGAACGTCCAGCTCCGCCCGCCGGAATCGGTCTTGAGCGTCTGACCATCCTGGTAGACGTAGCTGTAGGTCTCGCCCTCTTCCGTGTAGCTCGCGAGACGCCCGGTCGGCCGGTTGAAGCTGTTCGTTTCCCGTGTACCGACAAGTCGGTCGACCATCGATCAGCCCTCGAGACCACTCAGCAAAGACCGGGTTGCAACTCTCACCCACGTCTCGGTTCGAGAGTCGTCGAATCCACCTGCAAGGGAGGAGTGGCTCAGCGCGGCCAATCCCTACCCCCTTTAGCCCGACGGGGGCGAAAAAAATTTTCGCAGCGTGGACGATCGGCGCGGGGTGGGGAGCGACGGAGCCCTCCCGTCACTCACAGACAGGAGAGCTCGAAAAGAGCGGGCCGGCAGGATGCCAGCGGTCCAGAAGAGAGCGGCTCCGTCTTCTCGAGCGGTGCGCGGAACGGGCTCCGCTCCGCGTGCCTCGAACGCTCCTGGGTGTGCGCGGGTGGTCGGCCCCAGAAGTTCAGCGTTCGGGCGCGACCTCGTTCCGCATCAGCAGCCGCATCGCCTTACGGCCCCCGACTACCCTCGCCCCAGCCTCGCGATTCTCTCCTCGGCGGCCTTCTTCACCTCCGGTGGCGGATCGAGTTTCAATGCGCGGCGCGCCTGGTCCACGGCTGCAACGTTCCTGCCCGCACGCTCGAGCGCCTCGGAGTAGCTCTCCCACGCGTTCGCCGATTTCGGATGACGCTCGGTGGCGAGCTCGAAGACGGCGAGCGACGCGTCGGTGTGGCCGCGGTTGAGAAGCCTGTAGCCGATCGATACGAGCGTGCCCTCGCGCCAAAGTCGCTTCGCCGTCGACGCCGTGAGCGCCTTCATCCCCTCGGCGGTTCTCCCCGCTTCGAGCGTTGCGATGATCGCGTTCTGCTCTTCGGTTTCAGCGAGCAGCGCGACGATGCGCGGATCGGCGAGGATCGAAGCGAACGCGGCGTCGGCGCGCACGTCCGCGGGCGTCACGAAGGGTGTGCTGAGGCAGATGTCGAGCCAGTGGATCGCGCGATCGATGTCGTCCTTCTTCGCCGCCGCGCGCGCGGCGGGAACACCGGTGTCACGCGGCCCCTTGCGCCCTCCCGCCCAGGCCGCCTCGAGCTCGCGCAGAGCATCGGCGTAACGCCCCGCGCCGTAGAGCGCGTATCCATACCTGAGGTGCGCGTCGGCATCGTTCGGGTTCGCGGCGACCCGCGCTCCGTATCCGTCGATCGCCTTCTGCCACTGCCCGCTGTTGAGCGCGCCGACGAGCTCCGCCTCCACGCTCGTCTCGGCGTAGGCGCGGGCGAGCGCGGGCTCCGTCACGCGGGTCATGAAGCTCAGCGTCCGCGCGATGATCTCGCGCGAGAGGTCGTTGTCGTTGAAGATGTCGAAGCCGTGCAGGCCTCCGCCGTAGTTCTCGATCGTCCACGGGGCGTTGGCCGTCAGCACGCGGCCGAGCAGCGTGTCGATCCGGTCATTGAGCGCCTTCTGGTCGAGCCCCGAGCGGACGAAGAAAACGGGGAAATCGGGGCGGAGCGTCGACACCGGCGCATCCCCGTAGTAGATCACCGCGCCGCGGAGATAGCTGCGCCTCGCGTCCATCGCGAGCGGAAGCCCGAGCTGCACGTTGGCCGAGCCGGCCCAGAGCACGACCCGCGTCGGATCGATGCGAAGCTCGTCCGCCTTCGAGCGCAGCGTTTCCATCAGCGCGTCGAAGTTCGCGACCGCGTCGTCTCCGAGAGCATCGTAGTGAACGGCCGCCATTCCAGCGGCCGCTGTCGCCCTGCCCCAGCCGACGTAGCCGGGCCACTCCTTCATCCCGCGATTGCCGATGTTGCACGTGATCGCGACCGGGACGACGGCGTCACCCGCGGGACGGTAGAGATCGAACCTGAGCGTCTGGCCGCCGAGCTCGCGGTACACGATCTCCTTCGTCACGACGATGCGCGAGGAGTCGACCGGCGGCCCGACGAACTGTTGCGCGGTCGCCGTCGTGGCGATCAGGAGCGAGAGCGAGACGAGAGCGATGCGGAACATGAGCGGTCCTCCCCGTTGCGGTTGTCGTGGCGTCGTCGAATGTGTTGTTGCTGCAATCTAGCGCCTGGACAAGCGCCGAGGAGGAGGCGGCACCGAGATGTCACTGGGGGTTTCGCGATCCGTAATGAATGCGATCGCGTCCGTCGTCAGACTGCGACGCCGAGACGGTAGAGCAACCAGTAGAAGCCGATGCCGACGACGACGAGCGCGATGATGACGAGCGCGAGGGCCGGAGCCACCTTCCGGTCGAGCTCGGGAACGTCGCGGCGACGAGTCCCGCGCAGGAAGATCGCGTACGCGACATACGCGAGCGCGATGCCGGTGACCACGTCGAGGATGTAGTGCTGCCTGGTGAACAGCGTCGAGAGCCCGACGAAGAAGGCGCCGACCGTTGCGGCGATGCCGAGGCCCCGATGCACCCGGCCGCTGGCGAGCGCCGAGACGAACGAGTGCGCGACGTGAAGGGAAGGGAGACAGTTGTACGGCGGATCGGACGAGTAGAGCGACTGGAGCGCCCAGACCAGAAAGCCTTCGCCGGGCACGACATCGTCGGCGCGCGGTGCGGCGGTCGGATAGAGGTAGAAGCAGACGTATGCCGTGATCCAGATCGTCAGGTAGGCGTAGACGGTCCGGCGGATCAGCTCCTCCCGGCGCACGACGAAGACCGGCAGCAGAATCAGAAACAGGTAGAGCGACCCGTACACGAGGACCCATGCGGGCTGCTGCGGGATGCGGTAGTCGAATGACAGAGCGGGGACGTGCATCGTCCTCCCGGATGCGAGGTCCGGGATGAAGAGGTACACCGGAACGAGCATGACGAGGACGACCATGGGCACGGTCACCCGGTACGGTCGTTTGAGCGAGTCCGCGACCATGCTCCAACGGAATGGAGTCTCCTTCGGGAGACCGGCCGCGAGCTCGTCCATCACCGGCATGATTTCGTCCGATCTCGAGGTGTTGCCTTCATCGAGCATTCACGCCGAGCGCCACCACGAGTTGAAGCTGCCGACCTGCCCGCTCGCGCGCTGATTGAGCCACAGATAGAACGGAACACTGAAGCCTAACCCGCCGAGGATCGAGAATACGAGGAACCACGGCCAACGGTAGCGTCCCGGCGGCTTGATCGCGAAGAGGTACGTCAGCAGCCCCGTCGCCATCGCGGCGTCGAGGATGAACGCGATGGCCAGTTTGTCGCTCAGCACCTGCTCGAGCGACGAGAGCTCCGCGAAGAGCCAATAGAGAAAGATGCCGTTCGGCACGACCGCCCCAAACGCGGCGACGAGGATCAGCCACATCGAAGTCTCCTCTCACGGGGCTTCCCGCTGACTGCGGGTCTTTCGGTTTTTCGAGTGCGAATACTGTAGCACCAGCCCGCGGGCGGCAACGCGGCCGCAGCGAATGCCTCTAGCCCGGACCAGTCATGAGGACTCGTCGCGAATAGCGGGAAAGGCAGTGGACAGAAGACGCGCGACAGTTAGACCAAGGCCTAAACGTGCGCTACGTCGATGGCTGCCCGGGCAGGACGACGAGGGACAGCCGACTTCGGCAGATGGCGGACGGGCCACGACAAGTCGCCGGCGAAACAGGATCGCCGACTCGCCGACTCGGACGGTCCCGAGTCGGCGTGGTCGACGTGAAAACTAATGAGTCCGGCCGTGTCCCTCGCTAGGGACACACCCCGTTCAGCGTGATCGAGATCGGCGCCGATGTGCGCGGACATCCGGACGCGCTGAAGACGGTGACGCTGTAAGTGGCGGGCGTGGAGACGACGATCGACTGGGTCGTCGCTCCGTTGCTCCAGAGATACGAGGCGGCGGCAGGGGCCGTTAGTATTGCGTTCTCGCCGGGGCAGATGGCAGTCGTGTCCGCTGTAATCACTGGAATCGCCGGCAACGGATTGACGGTGACCGCCGTCGCGGCCGACGGTGCCGACGGACAGCCTGCCGACGTCGTCGTGCCTTGCACGCTGTAGTTGCCTGACGTGGTCACCTTGATGCTCCGTGTCGTCGCCCCATTGGACCACGCATACGAGGCGAGTCCCGCCGGAAGTGCCGTCAGGGTTACGTACCCGCCCTGGCAGAACGTCGTCGGGCCCGATGCCGAGATCGTCATCGCTGGAGCGTCGCAGAAAATCGGAACGACCGCGACATCGGACCTCGAGCATGCGCCCCCGATGGCCACCGTGAGGCTGAGCGTCACAGTGCCGGTGGTGCCTGCCTTGAAGGTCACGACTCTCGTGCCGTGGCCGGAGGTGATGGTGCCGTTCGCGATGCTCCACGCGTAACTGGCGCCCTCGCTCGATGCCGGAACGGATGCGATGTTCCCGGTCGAGTTGCTGTTGACGATCGCGGGGGCGTTGATGCTCGCGTACGGCACAGCGTGGACGGTCACGGTGACCGGAGGCGACGTGCCAAGGCAGCCGCTCGCGGTTCTCGCCTGCACCGAGTAGATTCCCGAGGTGGTGACGGTGATGCTCGGCGTCGTTTCACCAGTGCTCCAGGAGTACGACGCGAGCCCGGGCGGCGAGGCGACGAGAGTCACCGAGCCTCCCTCGCAGAACGTCGTCGTCCCCATCGGATTCGCCGAGACGACAGGCGGGATGCAGTCGATGGCGACATTCCGCGCCGCCGTCGCCGGGCAGCCATCGGACGTGGTCACGGTGACGCCGAGCCCGACGGTTCCGGTCGCTCCAGCCGAGAAGGTGATCGACGAAGTTCCCTGACCACCCGTAATCGTGCCGTTGGTGATCGTCCATGCGTATAGTGCGTTAGGCACAGCGGTAGCCGAGGCGTGGTGCCCGACGGTACCTCCGGCGACCGAACCGGGCGCCAGGATCGCGACCACGAGCCTCGGAAGAACCTGAACGGACACCTGCCTCGAGTCGTTGCCGCAGCTCGAGGTGACCGACATCTCGTATTCGGTGGTCGCGCTTACGCGGCGCGTCATCGAGCCGTTGGCCCACACGAGGCCGATGCCGCTGATGTTCGCTGTGCCGCTCCCGGTCATCGCCCAGCTGATCTCCACGTCGCCCGGTCCGCAGAGCGTCGACGGAGAGATCGTGAGCCGTGTAATACGAGGCGGCACGCAGGCCGCTCCGACTTCGTACGTCACGCTGGAGCTCGCCGTGCCGCAGTTCGTCGTCGCGGTTGCCGTCACGGTGTGCGTTCCGAGCCGTCCGGTGATCTTCACCGAGGTCGCGCCGGCCGGGACAGCGATGGGGCCCTCGAGGCTGTCGGTCAGGCTGATGCTCGTGACCGTTCCGAGCGCGGACCAGCTCACGGTGACCGGCTCGCCCAACGGAACGCTGGCCGCCGATGCGGAGAGCTGCAGCGAGGCTGCGGTGACGGGGTTGATGCTGAGTGAGGCCTGCGGACCCGTGCCGCAGGCGTTCGAGGCGCGACCGGTGACAACGCGCGGCCCCGTGATGGCGAGTGTCGTCGAACCTGACGCGGGAAGCCCCGTCCCGACGCCGTCGATGTCGACGGACGCGCCGGGGTCGCTCGACGTCCAGGTGATCCTGGAGTCGCCGAAGCAGGGAGAGGCGGTCGGTGTCGTGAGCGTCAGACTCGGCAGCGCGCAGGCGCTCCGCGGTGAGGCCTGGAGCTGGATCACGACGGCGTCGAGCGTGACGTTGTTGACCCGGCTCAGGTAGCCGCTGACCGATCCCTCGGCCGGCCGAATCTCGATGCGCGAGTTGGCGGGGACCTCGACGTTAGGGAAAAACTCGGAGAGGCTCTGCTGGAGCCACTGGTTCGAGAAAAGGGAGTAGGTCCTCTCTGCGACGATGCCACCGTTCGGTGAGCGCAGGACCAGCGTTCCCGAGCTCCCCGCTTCGCCCGCGAAAAGCCCGAGATTGGTGCGTGATCCGGGGACGTTGGTCGTGTGCACGACGCCCAGAAGCTGGCCGACGGCGGGGAACGAGATGAAGTCGTCGGGCGTCCGGATCGCCTGCTGCTGCGCGGAGAAGGTCGCGGCCGGTCCGCCGGCGTGACCGCCTAAGTTCGAGGTCTTCGCCGAAAGGAGAAACGGCGACTGGGCGGAGAACTCGACCGTTCCCTTGGTGTCCCCTTCGAAGTCGAAGAGGCCCGACTGGAGAATGTCCTTGTACTGAACCATCGTCCGCCCGGGGATCGACCGCGTGAAGCTCCGGCTTCCCTGATTCGTGAGCGCCTTGATGGTGACCTCGATCGGGGAGGCTCCGGGGTTCAAAAGGTTCACGTCCGACTGCCATTGCGTGCCGTTCGCGCCGGAGAGCGATGCGAGGCCTGCGAGGAGGAAGCGAGTTGCTCCACTGCCGGCCCGCGTAGCCTGGATGGCCGCTCCGTCGGACGTGACGTTGTCGTTGACGACCGCGTATCCCGTGATGCTCCCTGCCGTGACGTCGTACTGCACCCAGCCGAGCGCGAACGCGGAGGGGTCGGCGAGAGTGGAGAGCGGGACCTGCCACGCCATCGGCGCGGGCGACGCGACCGTGGTCTGGCCGCGCTGCACGCCGTTGGAATCGAAGATCGTCACCCTCACGGAGCTGTTAGGCTCGAGAGTCGTCACCGAAACGTTCGTGCGGAAGCCGGAGGCGAGTCCGGCGGACTGTTCCGCGCCCGGCGCGTAGCACGTGTCTCCCGCCGTACAGACCTCGGGTCGTGAAATGGCGTGAATCGAGAGCCCGAAGGTCGCTGCCGGATCCTTGACGTTCGTCGTCGTGAGCGTCGCGAGTAGATCGGCGTCCGAGGTTAGCCGGAGCGTGCCGGATCCTCGTTCGAGATTGAAGAGGGTCCCGAGGACGTCGTCGATCGTCACGAGCTCGCCGGGGGGGATCGTGCGGGTCACAGGCGCGACCGCCGGGGTGTCGGACGCCGGGATCAGGGCGATCGTCACGCTCACCGGCCCGGGATTGGCATTGCCGAGGTAGAGCGTCGAGTGAAACACGCTTCCATTGAAGCCGTTCAGCCTTGCTGCGCCCTGGAGGAAGCTCTCCTGGCCTGGCCCGGCCGCGAGGAGCGGGGTCGTGAGTATCAAGGAGAGGGCGAAGGTCGCGAGGACTCGGTTCGGGGTTTTCAAGGGGTTGTTCCCTCCGTAAAAACGGCCTCGAGAGCTGCAAGGGGCATCGCACATCTCCTGCAGTCTCCGAAGCCTTGTAGGTTGTTGCGTGAGTGCGGGGCCTTCCGACGTACAGCGCTGCCGAGGTGTCTCTCGTCGGACGGTGGGATCAGACCATGCAGAAAAGTCGCTTTCCGGTGTTTAGCATCACCCTGCCGTGTGTTGGCGGGCGGAAGCCTGGGGGTCAAAGCCGGAAGCTTGACTGTAGACCCGCCGGACGTGGCGTTCGGACTGGACGGTCCTCCGAGATCGTAGATGGATGTCCGAGCCTTGGTATTCGGGCTGTGTGGAACCCGAGAATTCGATAGTCCCGCTGTGAGCATCAGACGCTCTCCATGAGCCGACCAGTCGGTCGCTCGTTGACTCGACAACCGGATTGCGACGCTCGCGAACGTATCGGTTCGAGAGTCGTCGAATCCCGCTTCAGGGGAGGAGTGGCTGGGCGCGGCAAATCCCTACCCCCCCTCCGCCTTCGCGGCAAAAGTTTTTTCTGCGGCGTGGTCAGTCGGGGGGATGGCTGCGCGACGGATTTCCTGGGCACTCGCGCACGGTCTCGAAAGGTCCGGGCTTGAAGCGCGTGCGGGGCAATAGCAGGCCGGCACGATGCGGGCGGTGTGGGAAGCCGCCGGCTGGCGCCGCAGGGGATGTCACTACATCACGCGAGCTTCAACCCGTAGCGTACGAAGTTGCGAAAGTCGCGATCGTTCGTCACGAGCGGAACCTGATGATCGATGCAGGTCTGAGCGATCAGCACGTCAGCGAGCTTCGCCTTTCGATTGGCCTTCAGGAGCTTCGCCCGCAGCAGACCGGCTCTGCGCCAGAATCCTTCCTCGAGCTCCAGCACCGGAAGGCCGGCAATGTCGTCGATGAGCTCGGCGGGCAGTGAGGGATCGCTCAGCGCCTCGCAGAGAACGACGGGAGGAAGCGCCGCGTGCCCCTCGGCGATCGCGGAGAGAACGAGCGTCACATCTCCGCCCGTCTCGCCGGAAAGATAGCGCCGCAACGAGCTGGTATCGATAGCGATCAATCTTCGCGCAGCTCCTCGAGGCTCGTGGACCACGTCACTTTGCCGGACCAGCGCTCGAGCCGTCGCCAGGCACGCTGATTCGCCCGCAACTCGAGGGCTCTCCGGACGACCTCGGTCACACCTTCACCTTCGGCCGTAGCCCGCGCGAGCACGTCCTCCGGAACCTCGACGGTGATCTTGCGCAACGCACCATGCTTCATGCTGGCAGATTATACCAGTGTTGGGCACCATGCCCATGGCCAGCCAAGGTCACGGCACGCCTTCGCGAACTCGCGTTCGAGGCGCGTAGATCGGGCAAGGCGGGACGCCTTGCCTACGATGCCCTCAACGCTCGGCTGCAATGCTCCGTATCTACCCATGACAACGGCGCACGACGCGCCGCCCGCCTCGACGTCCGACCGGACGATTACTCAATTCACTACAGAATAAGTGTGCCTATTTGTCGATAATTGATCTTATGCGTCGAAAGCATAATTTGTATAGACGACCCTTTTCGAAGCTCCGTATCAAGGCTCGAATGACGCGGGAGAACGCAGTGATCTGAACCTCGAGGCCCCGGTGATCGGCCGACCCGGAGCAGCGAAACCCGCGAGAAAAACGAAACCATCAGAGGAGAAACACAATGAACTTCAAGAAGACGCTCATCGCCGCATCCATCGTCCTCACGGCCGGCTTTGCCTCCGCCGACACCTTTGACTACGTCATCCCCGCCGCCGGTACCGGCCCGGGCGCGAACGGCAGCCAGTGGCAGAGCGAGGTCACGATCCACAACGCCGGACAGGAGCTCCTGCTCCTCAAGCTCTCCTACCACGACGCGACGGGCGCGCTGCGCTCGATCGACCTCCCGATGCCGGGCCGCACGACGAAGACGCTCTCCGACATCGTGAAAAACGACTTCGGGCAGACGCAGTCGACCGGCGCGATCGTGTTCGACACCGACGACGCACTCCGCGGCAAGCTCTCGATCACCAGCCGCACCTTCAACCTCTCGCCCGCCGGCGAGTTCGGACAGGACATCCCTGCGCTGACCGCCGCGCAGTCGGTCGCGTTCGGCGACACCGGCATCCTCAACGGCCCCGCGAACGCCGCCGCGAACCGCTTCAACTTCGGCCTCTTCGCCTCGGAAGAGACGACGATCGAGTGGCGCCTTCTCCGCCGGGGCGGCACCGAGGCTGCGAGCATCGTGAAGACTTACGCCGCCGCCACGCAGACGCAGCACAGCGCGGGCATCACCACGCTCTTCAATCAGACCCCTCAGGACAATGACGTGGTTCACGCGAAGGTTCGCTCCGGCCACGCCTGGATCTATGGCAGCGTCGTGAACAACCAGACGGGCGACCCGACCTACATCCCCGGCGCCCGCACCCGCGAGAACCTGCTCCCCGAGGTCCTCGGCGTCGACCTCAACCGCGACGGCGTGCTCGACGCCCGCGACGCCAACCAGGACGGCGTGCTCGACGAGGCGCTCGACATGGCCACCGCAAGCCTCCCGAACGTCTTCCGCGTCGTCGCGAACGATCCCGAGAAGGCGAACCTGACCTACACGCTCCTCGGCGGCGACAGCTCTGCGCGCCTCTTCGACGGCGTCGGAACGATCACCTGGTCGCCGAGCGCCGGCCTCAAGGGGACGAGCGGCACGATCGTCGTCCGGATCTCCGACGGGATCGACTCGGTCGACTTCACGATTCCGGTAAACTTCCGGTAGACCCGAGGGTCATTCCGGGGTTGAGCGGGCCCGAGGCGATCGTCGCCTCGGGCCTATTTTTTTGCCTCGTGGCGCGAAGACGAGAAAATGCCCGGCGCACAGCCGGGCCTTAGGCGTTCGAGCAGACCTAACCGAAGCGATGACGCGACTCAGAACCGGAAGATGAATCCACCCGTCAGCTCGAGCTGGCTCACCGAATTCCTCGAGGTGCCGCTGAAGCACGTTCCGTTGGCGCTGCAGAAGATGTCGCGACCTCCGGGGATGTTGCTCGAGAGATAGCTTCCCTGCACCCGGATGCCAAACCGTTCGCCCAGGTAGAACTTCGAGCCTCCGCCAATCGCATACGCGAAAGCGCTCTGGCTCGAGAACTCGTCGCTGACATCGAACTGCGTCACTCCGAGCTCGAAATTCACGTATGGCTTGATGGCCTTGCTCTCGACCGGGAAAAAGACGGCGACTCCGGCGAGATAGCTGTCGCTCTTCAGATCGGGCGGCGTCGCATCGTTAGCGAAGGCCGACTCCAGATCCGCGCTCTGCTGCGTCCAGCGAAACTCGACGTCGACACGTTTGGTCACGGGAAAGCTCAGGATCAGGCCATACTCCTCGGCATCGTCGAGCGCGATCTCCCCGGGCGTTCCCTCCATCGACAGATGGTCGAAGTCACCACTCCAGCGATAGCCGATCGTCGGCGTTATCTCGATTCCGCTCAGCTCGCCCGCGAGCGCCGAGCCCGAAATCAGCACGCACACGATTGCGAATATCCACACGTTTCTGCTCACACATACCTCCCACGTTTCGATTCGCGGAGCATACGCCAATCGGTGTAAGGCGGGGTAACGGGAGGTGAGGCAGGCGAACGTAGGCGAAAGGCGAGAGGAGCGCCCACGAATCGTGGGCGGGGTTCGTGCGTCGGCATTCTCGTGTCGCCTGCGGCGGCGCGCAGACAGGAGTGTCTGCGCCACACGAGGCACTCGAGTTGTCTGCAGGAAGCACAGCCTCTATGCGAACGAAATGCGCGCGAAGCGGCGCTTGCCGACCTTGAAGAGGTAGCTTGCGCCCACCGCGCAGGGAAGCGTGGCCTTCGGGTCGCCGACTTTCTCGTCGTCGATCCAGACCCCACCCTGCTCGACGAGCCGGCGCGCCTCGCTGTTGCTCGGGGCGAGCCCCGCCGCGACAACGACCTTCACGACGAGCATCGCATCGGGGCTCGCCGGCAGCTCGACGGTCTCGATGTCGGTCGGCGCCTGGCGCTCGGAGAAGATCCGGCGGAACTCCGCCTCGGCCCGGTCGGCCGCTTCAGCGTCGTGGAAGTCGGCGATGATCGACTTGGCCAGGTCGCGCTTCGCGTCCATCGGATGCCGCGCGCCGCTCGCGACCTCGGCGCGGATCCCGTCGATCTCCGCCGGCGTGCGGTCGGTCGAAAGCAGGTAGTACTTCCACATCAGCTCGTCGGAGATCGACATGACCTTACCGAAGATCGAATCGGGCGCCTCGTCGATGCCGATGTAGTTGCCGAGCGACTTCGACATCTTCTCGATGCCGTCGAGCCCTTCGAGCAGCGGCATCGTGAGGACCACCTGCGGCTCGAGCCCGTACTCGCGCATCAGGTCGCGCCCGACGAGCAGGTTGAAGAGCTGGTCGGTGCCGCCCATCTCGACGTCGCACTTGAGCGCGACCGAGTCGTAGCCTTGCGCGAGAGGGTATAGCAGCTCGTGCATCGAGATCGGCTGATGCGCCTCCCAACGCTTGCGAAAGTCGTCGCGCTCCATGATGCGCGCGAGCGTGTACTTGCCGCAGAGCCTCACCATCCCTTCCGCACCGAGCGCGCCGAGCCATTCGGAATTGAAGCGGATCTCGGTCGTCTTCGGGTCGAGCAGCTTGTAGATCTGCTTCCGGTAGGTCTCGGCGTTCGCGACGATCTCCTCGCGCGAGAGTGCCGGCCGCGTCGCCTTCTTGCCCGAAGGGTCGCCGATCATTCCGGTGAAGTCGCCGATGAGAAAGACGACGCGATGCCCCATCTGCTGGAAGTGGCGCATCTTGCGGATGACGACGGTGTGACCGAGGTGGATGTCGGGAGCCGTCGGATCGAAGCCGACCTTGACGAGGAGCGGCTGGCCCTTGTCTCGCGCGCGCTTGAGCTTCGCCTTCAGATCGGTGATCTCGATCAGGTCGACGCAGCCCTTCCGGAGAAACTCCAGTTCCTCGTCGAGGGAGAGGCCTGCGTCAGGGTCGGGCGTGGTCATCGGTTCACCTCGTCAGATGGGAAAAGTAGCGCGGATGATAACGCAAACGAGTTGTCGTCCTGAGCGACAGCGAAGGACCTCTCAGGCTTCTACCGACGCGCCACGAGGCGGAAACCGGTGGCCGAAAACCGCGACGGTAGAACCCTGAGAGGCCCTTCGCTGCGCTCAGGGCGACAGGTCGCGCGTTCGGCGCCTCACGCCCGATCGAACGCGCCTAATCGACCAACTCGGCCTCGAACAGCTCGTAGTCCTGTCCGGAGGAAAGGACGTCGCCGGAGACCGACCAGCGCCAGGTCTGGAAGAGGTAGAGGTCGAAGTGCAGCAGGAAGACCTCGTAGGTCATCTCGTATCGCGCGGCCAGGCCACGAAGCAATCCGCGCTTCGACTCCTTGATCACGTGGCCGAGCTCGTAAACCACCGTGTTCATCTGGCGGTAGCCGGCGGCCGCGCAGAAGTAGTTCAGCGCGAGCTCGATCTTGAAGCGCTCCATGTAAGCGGGCGGCACAGCGTCCCAGACCATGCGCCGCATCACGCGGATCCCGGAGAGCACCGGCCCCATGTGCGCTTTCAGATGGAGGAAGTTGCGGATCGGGCCGCGGTGGCGGATCCCGACGTTCATCTCGCACTTGCGGTCGAGCACCGGCCGGACGAGCGACGCGATGTGCTCTTCGGTGAGGTCGAGCATGTCGGCGTCGACGAAGAAGACGACGTCGTGGGACGCATGCTCGACACCGAGCCGCATCGCGTAGCCCTTGCCCTGGTTGGTGCGGAGGGCGATCGTCCGTACGTCGTGCGCGCGGGCAATCTCCACCGTCGAGTCTGTCGACCCGTCGCTTACCACGATGATCTCGTCGATCAGGGGGCTTCGCTGCAGCGAATCGAGTACGTTCGCGAGCGTCTGTTCTTCGTTGTACGCGGCGACGACGGCCGTGACCTTCAATATCCACTCCGACCGGGTCCCCTTCAAGGGGCCGAATCAGCGGCGCATTCTAGCAGGGAAGCCTCCAGTTTCGACACTTTCGTCGCCCTGGCTCCCGCGGCCGCCCAAGAGTTTACGGAAGCGCGTCAGGGCGGTTGCAGTCGGCAAGCCAGTTCTGCGACGATGCCAGCCCGATGGGAGAGCCTCAGGCGCAATCTCGTGGGAACGCGCCGCTTCTGCTCATCATCGGCGCCCTCTACCTCGCCGAAGGCCTCCCTTACGGCATATTTTCCGAGCTGCTTCCCCTCTACCTCCGCGAACAGGGCGTTTCGCTCGCCCGGATCGGGTTTCTCGGCACGATCGGCCTCGCCTGGACGCTGAAGTTCCTCTGGGCGCCGCTCGTCGACGGTCTCTGGAACTACGCGACCTGGGTGCGCGGCTCGCTGATCGTCGTCTCCGCCTCGCTCCTGGCGATCGGGTTCGGCGGCGCGGCCGGCTCTCCCCTCTTCTGGGCCGTCGCCGCGACGCTGGCTTTCGCTTCGGCCACGCAGGACGTGGCGATCGACGCGATCGCCGTCGCGAAGAGCAATCCGTCGAACGTCGGCCACGTGAACTCCACCCGCATTACGTTCTACCGCATCGCGATCATCGTCGCCGGCGGCGGGCTCGCCGCGGTCGCAGGGCGATGGGGCTGGGAGGCGGCTTTCTCGACCGGGGCCGCAATCGCTCTCGCCTGCCTTCTCTCGACACTGCTCATCCGCGACGATCGCGTTCCGAGAGCGACGCTCTCGCCGCTTCCGATGCTGCGGCGCTGGCTCGCCCGGCCCGACATGCCGACCATCCTCTCGGTCGCGCTGCTCTACAAGCTGGGCGACTCGACTCTCTCGCACATGATCAAGCCGTTCTGGGTCGACAGCGGCTACGGCATCACCGAGATCGGGACGGCGACGACCGTCATCGGCATCGGCTGCACGATTCTCGGTGCGATCGCGGGCGGTGTCTGGATCTCGCGTCGCGGTCCCGCGCGTTCGCTCGTGGAGCTCGGCGTGATCCAGCTCGCCTCGAACGCGATGTACGCGATCGCCGCCGCGACCGGCGCGGGCAGGGGCGCGATGTACAGCGCCTCGGTCATCGAGAACCTCGCCGGCGGACTCGGCACCGCGGCGTTCCTCTCGTTCCTGATGACCTCGTGTGATCGCGACGACGCCGCAACGGAGTTCGCGCTGCTGACCGCGCTCATGGGGCTGTCGCGATCGTTCGCCGGCACCGCAAGCGGCCTGCTCGCCCAGAGCCTCGGATTCGTCGCCTTCTTCTGGCTGACCATGGCGCTGGGTCTGCCGGGGCTCGTGGCCGCGATGAGGGCGAAGGCACGCGCCTCCGCAGCCTGATCGGGAAGGCGACTAGGCGAGAGGCGAAAGGCGGTGAGCAGGCGGCGGGAGAGCCGAGGGAACCGTGTGTAGCGTCGCGAGGTACGTCGAAGAATGAACCTCGTAGGCGTATCGAGCGTCGTCACGAAACGAGACTTGTCCCGGATCGAGCGTCGTCGCGTAGCGACGGCTTGCGCCGACATGCCTCTTCGCCTCATCGCCTCCCGCCTGTCGCCTTTCGCTCGAGATCAGTTCGGGCCGGGCGAGCGGCCCGGGCCGAAGGCCTCGAGGAGAAGTCGCATGTGATCCGCGACGCGGCGGTCGCGAACTTCCCACGCCTTCTCGAGCAGCGCGGGGTCCGCAGCTCCCGAGAACGCGCGCGGCACAGGGGTCTGGAACCGTTGGAGCATCGCGAAGTTGCGTACCCAGCTCCGGTTGGCATCGAGCAGCCGGCCGCTCTCGTATTCGACGGAAGGAACGTCGTCGATGTGCGGCGGCACGCCGCGCACGAGCGTCTCCACTCCCCGCTCGTCCAGCATCAACGTGCTCGCCATCTCGTAGACGTTGGCGATCGCGACCGACTCAAGCTCGGCGCGAATCGCCGGCGTGATGTTCGCCTCGATCCTATCGAGAGGAATCGGCCCCGCCTCCATCCGTCCGATCACGATCGTGAACGCGTTCGGCACGTTAGGCACGTACCAGATCGTGGTGTTGGGGAAGACGTCGTGGAACGCGCGCACGATCTGCACGTAGTTCCGGTTCGTCATCGAGTAGGTCGGCAGCCACATCGAGACGATGCCACCCGGGTTCAGCTTCTCGCGACAGAGCCGGAAGTAGTCGAGCGTGTAGAGCGAGCCGTTGCCCGCGTAACGCGGGTGGATCGAGTCCGAGAGAATCACGTCGAACTTGTCCGGCGTCGCGAGAATGAAGTTCCGGCCGTCGTTGATCTCCGTGACGACGCGCCGATCCTCCAGGACTCCGTGGTTCTCCGAGCGCAGGTACTGATCCGACACTTCCAGCACCTCGGGGGAGATCTCCGCGATGCGTATCTCCTCGACCGGATGGAGCGAGACCGAATAGGCCGTGCCGCCGCTGCCGAAACCGATGTGAAGCACCTTCTTCGGATCGGGATGCATCAGCAGCGGCAGGTGTCCCTGCAACTTTTGTGTTCCGCGCAGATCCCTCGCGGTGCCCGCCACGTTCACTCCGTTGAGCTCGAGCGAGAGCGACTCGTCGCCGAGTTTGCGGAGCGTGACCGTGGCCGACACGTCCTCGCGAAACACGAGAATCGGCGCGTTCTCGTCGACGAAGACGCCCGCGGAGAGGATGACCTGGTCGGGCTTTGCGACGGCGAACGAGATCGCGAGCGCGGCAACGCCGGCGGCGAGCGCCAGCTTTTCCTTTTTCGCTCCCGCGTTACGTGCGATCAGCAGCAGCGCAACCACGAGATTGACGGCCGCCATCGCGTAGAGGCCGTTCTGCGATCCGAGCAGGCGAATGAAGACGAAACCCGCACCGAGCGATCCGATGATGCTCCCGACGGTGTTCCAGAAATAGACCGTCCCGACGCCGTGGCTCTCGCTCTCGTGACGCAGGCGGCTGTAGAGCTTCACGGCGACAGGAAAGGTCGCCCCCATGAGCGCGGTCGGCGGAAGGATCGCGATCAGCACGCTTCCCAGAAACGCGAGCAGTCGCTGAGGATGCGTCGCCACGCCGGTCACGCCGCCAAACCATTCGAGGATATCGGGGAAGGCGACGAACAGGTGAATCTGCACGCCGAGGACGACCGCGAGCGCGATCTCCAGCCGTGCGAGCAGCTTCGCGAGATCGGCGCGTTCGATCACGAGCGAGACCGCGGCGCTTCCCGCGGCGAGCCCGATCAGAAAGCCGAAGAGCATCAGCGAGTACGAATAGACGCTGCTCCCGAGGTGCAGGACGAGGATGCGCGACCAGAAGACCTCGTCGGCAATCGCGGTCAGCCCCATGAGGAAGCTCGCGAAAAGGACGAAGCGTGGGGAGATCGCGAGCGCTCGCGAATCGGATCGATCCGACTCGAGCTCGGGCTCGGCGGTGTCCGACTCATCGCGGCTCCTGGACATCCAGGCGAAGATGAGCGACACCACCGCGAGAAGGAAATTGAGTGTGACGGCCGTGCTGAGCGTGAGCAGAAGGCCGATGGTCGGAATCAGGTAGAACCCGGCGAAGGCGACTCCCGCGGTCGCGCCGAAGGTATTGACGGCGTAGAGCGCGGAGACGGCGCGTCCCCCTTCGAGTCGCTCGCGCGTGAACCAGCGGACCAGCACCGGGAGCGTGCCGCCCATCAGGATCGTCGGCGGAAGAAGGAAGAACGCCGCCATCGCCGCGCGCGCGATGGCGAGTGTCGTCGGCGAATCGCCGATCGCCGGATAGGCCGCAACGTAGATCCGGTCGAGCCATTGAAAGAACTGCGGCGAGATCGATCCGAGCAGGCCGATGACCGCCTCGAGCACGGCGTACACGAGGAGGCTGTTCCGCCTTCGGAATGCTCCGGCGAAGAGGTATCCGCCGATGCCGAGCCCGGAGAGGTAGACGGCGATCAACGTCGCGGCCGCGTAGACCGAATTGCCGAAGACGAAGCCGAGATACTTGAGCCAGACGATCTGGTAGACGAGCGCGCTCACGCCGGAGACGAAGAACAGCGCGAGAATGGGCGCGTTCAGGCCCTGCTGCGAGCTTTTCATGCGGGCGCGATTCTAACCCGGATCATTCATGAGAGTTTTACTGCGGAGCAACGAACTCTCATGAATAGTCCGGGCCAGCAAGCCGCACCGCCGCGCCAGAATCGGCTATTGTTCGAGCGTGAAAGCGCGCTTCCTCGCAGGTGGCCCGTTCGTGCCGGGCGCGATGGTCGGGCTCGAAGGCGACGAGCTGCACCACGCGGCACGCGTGAGCCGCGTGCGCGAGGGAGAGCTCGTCGAGCTGATCGACGGACGCGGCGCGGCCGCCGAGGCCGTGGTTCGCACCGTCACGCGCTCCGCGGTGGAGCTCGAGATCCTCGACGCTGCCGTCGCGGCGCGGGAGCCAGTCCTCGCGATCGAGCTCGCGCCTGCGATCATCCAGCCGGAGCGCTTCGAGCTCGTGCTGCAGAAGAGCTGCGAGCTCGGCGTCTCCCGCGTGACACCCGTGATCAGCGCGCGGATCGACACGAAGCCGGAGCGGATCCCGGGAAAACTGGATCGGTGGCGGCGGATCCTGGTCGAGGCGACCAAGCAGTCGGGGCGCGCCCGCGTTCCGGAGCTCGGCGATCCGGAGCCGTTCGCAGCACTCGTCGCGCGCGAGGGGCCGCGACTCCTTTTCGACGCGGACGCCGAGGAGACGCGGACGATCGGCAGCGCGCCCGCGGGAATCGTCGTGCTCATCGGGCCGGAGGGCGGGTGGAGCGAGGGAGAGCTCGGGCTCGCGCGGGAGCGCGGATGCGAGATCCGCAGGCTGGGGCCGCGAAGGCTGCGCGCGGAGACCGCCGCGATCGCTAGCCTCGTCGTCGTCGGATCGCTCTGGGGCGACCTGCGGTAGAGCGCGCGGCGATCTTCCGTTTCCTCGCCCGGAGCCTCACCCGTCTCATGGTAGATTACGGCCGAAGACACGAGCAGCGGAGGTGGTCGCGATGTCCCGGGAAACCCTCACGATTACGGACAACCGAACGGGCAAGGTCTACGAAGTGCCGATTGCCGAAGGCACCATCAAGGCGACCGATCTGCGCAGGATCAAGACGGGGGACGACGACTTCGGCCTGATGACCTACGACCCCGCGTTCATGAACACGGCGTCGTGCCGGAGCTCGATCACCTACATCGACGGCGACAAGGGAATCCTCGAGTACCGCGGCTACCCGATCGAGCAGCTCGCCGAGAAGGCGACCTATCTCGAGTGCGCTTACCTGCTGCTCTACGGCGAGCTGCCGACCAAGCCGCAGCTCGAGGACTGGGTACGCGACATCACGCACCACACGATCATCCACGAGAACGTGAAGAAGTTCATCGACGGCTTCCGCTACAACGCGTCGACGATGGGGATGCTGATCTCGACCGTAGCGGCACTCTCGACCTTCTACCCGGAAGCGAAGAACATCGGCGACGCCGACAACCGGAGACGGCAGATCCACCGGCTCATCGCGAAGATGCCGACGCTCGCGGCCTTCTCCTACCGCCACATCGTCGGCATGCCGTTCGCCTATCCCGACAACGACCTGAGCTACACCGGCAACTTCCTGAACATGATGTTCCGGATGACCGAGCAGAAGTACACGCCGAATCCCGCGCTCGAGAGGGCGCTCGAGGTGCTCTTCATCCTCCACGCCGACCACGAGCAGAACTGCTCGACGAGCGCGATGCGCTCGATCGGAAGCTCGCGCGTGGACCCCTACTCCGCGGTCGCGGGAGCTGCCGCGGCCCTCTACGGCCCGCTCCACGGCGGCGCCAACGAGGCCGTGCTCCGCATGCTGCAGGAAATCGGATCGACGAGCGCGATCCCCGAGTTCATCAAGCGGGTCAAGGGAGGCGACGGCACGCGGCTCATGGGCTTCGGCCATCGCGTCTACAAGAACTACGACCCGCGCGCGACGATCATCAAGAAGATCGCGTACGACGTGTTCGAGGTCACGGGGCGCAACCCGCTCCTCGACATCGCGCTCGAGCTGGAACGCATCGCGCTCGAGGACGACTACTTCGTCACCCGCAAGCTCTACCCGAACGTCGACTTCTATTCGGGGCTGATCTACCAGGCGATGAAGTTCCCCGTCGACATGTTCCCGGTGCTCTTCGCAATCCCTCGTGTCTCGGGCTGGCTCTCACAGTGGGTCGAGATGCTCGAGGACGACGACCAGAAGATCGCGCGTCCCCGGCAGATCTACACCGGACCCGCACGCCGCGAGTACGTCCCGATCGTCAAGCGCTCGTGAGCGGCAAGACACACGACGGCAACTCGAAGGCTCCGGGCAACAACCCGGAGCCTTCGTCGTTCGACCCGGTGCTCGAGATCGCGGTGCCGGACGATCGCGACGACCTGATCGAGCTCGTCGCCGCTCATCTCTACGCGGCCGGATCGTCGGGAAGCTCCCACGAGCCGGCGGAAGGCCGCATCGTCGTGGTCGCGTGGTTTCCCGACGCCGCCGCGCTCGCGATTGCCGAGGAGCGGCTTGCAGAGGTCGAAGGGATCGCGCTGCGCGCGTCGTCGCGCCCGCGCATCGACTGGCTCGCGCACTACGAGGACTCGCTCGTGGCGATGGAGATCGGCGAGCGCTTCGTGGTGGCGCCTCGTGCGGAGCTGCTCGAGAGCGCGGAACGCATCGCGATCGTCATCCCCCAGGAGCAGGCCTTCGGCACCGGGTCGCACGAGACCACCTGGATGTGCCTCGAGCTTCTCGAGCGCATGGAGCTCGACGGCGCGACGGGGCTCGATGTCGGCACCGGAAGCGGAATCCTCGCGATCGCGATGGCGAAGCTCGGCGCGCGACGCGTCTTCGGCTTCGACAACGATCTCGCCGACACGTGGGGTGTGGTCGCGAAGAACCTCTCACGCAACGGCGTCCCGGAGGGTCAGGTCTCGTATTTTTTCGCGTCAGCCGAGGCTCTTGCGGCGTCGCACCGGTTCGATGCTGTCACGATGAACATCCTCCCACACGTCATCATCGAGCTCCTGCCGCACGTCGTCCCCGCGCTCGCGGACGGAGGCCGCCTCCTGGCGAGCGGCATCCTCGTCACGCAGAAGAACGACGTCATCGCCGCCGCCGCCGCGCACGGGCTCAGGCTCGTCGACGAGCGAACGCGCGGGGAGTGGTGGGCGGGGGCGTTCTCGAGGGCAGGCCAGAGGCCATAGGTCAAAGGTCAAAGCAGGCAAGGCCGCAGCGCGGATCTCATCAGCAGCGTGGCCAGAATGAAGAGTGAAGAAAGCAAAAGCGGCGCTCCCGAGCGCCGCGCAGATGTGAGCCTGCTCTGGCCTTTGGCCTTTGGCCTATGGCCTGCCTCTCGCCTAACTGAAAAACTCCTTCACCTTGTCGAGCACGCCGCGTTCCTTCACGTCGTCGCCTTCGAGCTCGGCGTACTCCTCGAGGAGGCGCCGTTGCTCGTCGCTGAGCGCCTTCGGGATGCGGACTTTTACGTGGACCCAGTGGTCTCCTCGGCCATTGCCCTCGACCCAGGGGACCCCCTTGCCGCGAAGGCGGACCGTCTCCTGCGGCTGCGTGCCGGCAGGGATCGCGACCGTCTCTTCGCCCGAGACCGTCTTTACCCGGAGCTCTGCGCCTAACGCAGCCTGCGCGAAGCTGACTTCCTCCTCGGCGTGCACGTCGTAGTCCTTGCGGACGAAATGCTCGTGCTCGGCGACGTCGATGAAGACGTAGAGGTCGCCGGCGGGGCCGCCGTTGATGCCCCCTTCGCCCTCGCCGCCGACGCGCAGCCTCGATCCCTCGTCGACACCCTGCGGGATGCGGATCGTCAGCTTCCTCGTCTCACGGACGCGCCCCGCGCCGCCACAGTCCACGCACTTGTCCTTGATCACCTGGCCCGCGCCGCCGCACTGCGGGCAGCTGCGCGACACCGCGAAGAAACCCTGCTGGAAGCGGACCTGTCCGCGGCCGCCGCATCCCGTGCAACTGACGGGCGAGCTTCCCGGCTTCGCACCGGTTCCCTTGCAGCCGCTGCAGGTGATGCTGCGCGGGATCTCGACCTCCAGTTCCTTGCCGAAGACCGCGTCCTCGAACGAGATCGTCACGTCATAGCGCAGGTCGGCGCCGCGCGTCGGCCGGGAACCGCGCTTCCGGCCCCCCCCGAACAGATCGCCGAAGCCAAAGAGGTCGCCGAGGATGTCGGAGAAGTCGACGAAATCCGAGGCGTCGAATGGCTGGCTGCCGACGCCCTGGTGCCCGAACCGGTCGTAGCGCGCGCGTTTCTCCTGGTCGGAAAGAACGGCGTAGGCCTCGGACGCCTCCTTGAACTTCTCCTCGGCGTCGGCGTGCTCGGGGTTCTTGTCGGGATGGTGCTTCACCGCGAGGCGGCGGTATGCCTTCTTGATCTCCTCGAGGCTCGCGTCGCGGTTGACGCCCAGGACTTCGTAGTAGTCGCGTTTTTGCGTAGAGCTCATAGTTGGAATGCGGGATCGGGCCTGCGATTCGAAGGCAACGCTCGCAAGTTACTTCTGCTGCGGCTCTTCCGTTCCCAGCGAGGACTTCATCGGGTTGTAGAGCATGACGCTCGTGAGGATCTTCGACGCGAGCTGCAGCTCGTAGATCGCGTCATTCAGGGCCTGTTTCGACTCGCTGTTGATCGCGTCCTTGCTCTTGGCGATCACCTTCTGCACTCGGTCGCGGTCCATGTCGTTGAGGAGTTTGCTGAACTCGCGGAAGACCTTCTCGTTCGTGTAGATCATCCCTTCCAGGCGGTTCATCAGCGAGCGCTGCTCCCTGCGGGCTGCGTCGCTCTTGGCGTGCTCGTGAGCGTCCTTGACGAGGCGGTCGATCTCTTCCTTCGACAGGCCTCCCGCGGGGTTGATCTGGACGCCCGTCGACTGCCCCGTCGCCTGGT
The DNA here is from genome assembly GCA_051305935.1 of Thermoanaerobaculia bacterium. GTDB lineage: Bacteria > Acidobacteriota > Thermoanaerobaculia > Gp7-AA8 > Gp7-AA8 > JACPDH01. Next base: position 12,083 of record JBPPMG010000223.1, on the reverse strand, counting down.
CGACCGCGGTGACGTTGACGATGCCGTTGGAGTCGATGCTGAAGGTCACCTCGATCTGCGGCACGCCACGAGGAGCGGCGGGGATGCCGACCAGGTCGAACTTGCCGAGGCTCTTGTTCTCCTTGGCGAATTCGCGCTCTCCCTGGAGCACGTGGACCTGGACCTTCGTCTGGTTGTCGGAGACCGTGGTGAAGATCATCGAGTTCTTCGTCGGGATGGTCGAGTTGCGCTCGATGATCTTGGTGAAGAGCGAGCCATTGGTCTCGACGCCGAGCGAGAGCGGCGTGACGTCGAGAAGGACCATGTCCTTGATGTCGCCGCGCATGATGCCGCCCTGGATCGCGGCGCCGATCGCGACGACCTCGTCGGGGTTGATGTTGCGGTCCGGCTCGCGGCCGAACGCCTGGCGCACCGCCTCGACGACGCGCGGCATGCGCGTCTGCCCCCCGACCAGGACGACCTCGTCGATCTTGTCGGCGGTGAGACCGGCCTGGGACAGGGCGTCGTTCACCGGGTCGATCGTCTTCTGAATCAGGTCCTCGACCATCGCCTCCAGGTCCGACCGCGTGAGAACCTTGTTCAGGTGCTTCGGTCCGGAGGCGTCGGCGGAAATGAACGGGAGCGTGATGCGCGTCTCCTCGTTCATCGACAACTCGCACTTCGCCTTCTCCGACGCTTCCTTCAGGCGCTGCAGCGCCATGCGGTCCTCGCGAAGGTCGATGCCCGCGTCCTTGATGAACCCCTCGATGAGCCAGTCGGTAATCCGCTTGTCGAAGTCTTCCCCGCCGAGGTAGGTGTCGCCGGAGGTGGAGAGGACCTCGAAGAGTCCGTCCTCGAGCTTGAGGATCGAGACGTCGAACGTGCCGCCGCCGAGATCGTAGACGGCGATGTTGCGGTTGCGGCTCTGATCGAGGCCGTAGGCAAGCGCGGCGGCGGTCGGCTCGTTGATGATGCGAAGAACTTCGAGCCCCGCGATCCGGCCGGCGTCACGTGTCGCCTGGCGCTGCGCGTCGTTGAAGTGCGCCGGCACCGTGATGATCGCCTCGCTGACTTCTTCGCCGAGAAACTCCTCGGCGAACGCTTTGATCTCCATCAGGATGAACGCCGAGATCTCCTCCGGGGAGAACTCGCGGTCGCGGATCTTGACCTTGACGTCGCCGTTCTGGGCCGGGATGACCTGGTAGGGCAGAACCTTCTTCGCGTGCGTGACTTCCTCGGAGGCGAACTTGCGCCCGATCACGCGCTTGATGGCGTAGACGGTATTGAACGGGTTGGTGATCGCCTGGCGTTTCGCGATCTGTCCCACGAGCCTCTCGGCGTCTTCGGTGAAGCCGACCACGGACGGGGTCGTTCGGCTTCCCTCGCGATTCGGGATGACCTGCGGCGTCGCCACGTCGACGACTGCGACGCAGGAGTTCGTGGTCCCGAGATCGATGCCGAGTATCTTCGCCATCGCCTAACTTTCGCGCTCCTCGGCCGCGTCGGCCGCGGTGGCAGATTTCGAGTCTTCGGCTCCGCCGGTCGAGACTCTCACCATCGCCGGCCGGACGAGCCGCTCGTTGAGCATGTAGCCCTTCTGCAGGATCGACGCCACGGAGTGCGCGGGAAGCGTCGACTCCTCGTCGCGGGCAACCGCCTCGTGGAAGCTCGGATCGAAGGGGACGCCCGGCTCGTCAATCGCGCGTAGCCCTGCCTTGCCGAGCACGTCCGAGAGCTGTTTGTAAATGAGGTCGACTCCGACGAGGATGTCCTGCGCCGACTGCGCGTTCGCCGCGAGCGCACGCTCGAAGTTGTCGAGCACCGGGAGCAGTTCGCGCATCATGTCCGCGAGGGCATAGCGGTAGAAGTCCTGCTTCTCCCGTTCCGTGCGCTTGCGGAAGTTGTCGATGTCGGCGCGAGAGCGCAACAGGCGGTCGCGGAGATCGTGGATCTCCTTGCGCAACTCCTCGTCGTGAGCGCTGCCTGCAACGGGAGCGATTCCCGTCTCCTCATCGGCTTCGCGCGCGGCCTGAACTTCCGCCTCGAGATCAAAGGTCTCGAGCGTCTCGCCGCTGTCCTCGATCACATACGCGTCGTCCTCGACGTTCGAATCGAGATCATCCCGTTCAGTCAAGACTCGTTCTCCTGTTCGGTCTCCTCGACCTTGCGAGTGAGCGCCTTGGCCAGATAGTCTGCCAGAGGAGCCATTCTCGCATATTCCATGCGGGTGGGACCCAGAATGCCGACCAGACCCAGCGGGCGTCCTGCCGGGCCATAGCTCGTTACGACCAGGCTGGCATTGTAAGCGCGGGTGAAACTGTTTTCTGATCCGACGAGGATCTGCGTCCCCCCTGCGACGAGCAGATCGTTGAGGATCGACACGAGCTCGCCCTTGTGCTCGAGCACGACCGCGATCCTGCTGAGCGCCCCGCCGTCGGCAAACTCGGGCTTGCGGATCACCGACATCGTTCCTTCGACACAGAGCTCCTGGTCGACCGGAACGACGTCCTTCACCGCGTTCATGCTGAACTCGATCGACTCGCGCCAGTCCCGGTCCTCGCGGGCGCGATCCCCTGAGACGGCGACGCGCAGAGACTCGAGGAAGCTTTCGAGGGTCGTGCCTGCGAACTCCGTCGTCAGGTACCGGCCGATCCGCTCGAGCTCGTCACGGCCTCGAACGAGCGGCACCTCCAGGATACGGTTCACCACCACGCCGTTGGTCCCGACGATCACGCACATCACCTTCGTGTCCGAAACGGGGATGAAGTCGATGCTCCGCATCACGAGCTGGGTGAGCTTCGGCATGAAGACCATGCCAACCTGGTCGCTGAGCTTCGACAGCAGGCGCGAGGCGTGGTGCATCATCTCGTCCACTTCGTCGGCGCGGCTGACTTCGCCGTCGATCTGCTCGCGCTCGAGCTGCGTGAGCCGCCGCGAGCGCATGAGGTGATCGATGAAGTATCGGTAACCGCGATCGGTCGGAATCCGTCCCGCAGAGGTGTGCGGCTGATGGAGGAACCCGAGATCCTCCAGATCGGCCATGACGTTTCGCAGCGTCGCGGGCGAGAGCCCGAAGCGCCCGCTCTTGGCGAGCGAGCGCGAGCTGATCGGCTCGCCGCTCGAGACGTATTCGAGCACGATCTCCCGGAGCACGTCGCGAAAGCGCGGCTCGAGGTCCTCCAGCCGGAGGGTCGTCTTCTGGGGCAGGGATCCGGTGCGTGCGGCCATCGTTAGCACTCTCCGCTCATGAGTGCCAATGTAGAAAGGGTGAGCGCGAGTGTCAAGGTCAACGGAGCGAGACAGTTGACGATTCCCCGCCGATCGGCGCAAAGTGCGCAATGTGAACATCATGGCTCACAGCTCTCGACGCTTTCTGGCCGTGCTGACCGTTGCGTTCGGGGCGCTGGGCTCCGCCGAGGGGGCGCGGGCCGAGATCATCGACAGGATCGCGGCCGTCGTCGAGGGTCAGGTCATCACCACGAGCGCGATCGACCGCCTGGCGAGCACGGGGTTCATCCCGCCCGCGGAGGGAGAGACACGGGAGGAATCCCGCCGGAGGATCCTCGGAATCACGATCGACTTCATCCTGCAGCGCCGCGATGCGGAGCGATTCGGACTGAGAGACGTACGCCCCGAAGACGTCGACGCGAGAATCGATCGGTTGCATTCGGAAGGCGAGTCGCGCGAACAACTCCTGCAGAGGCTCGCTGCACTCGGCATGACCGAGGAGGATCTCCGAGGTCTCATCCGGCAGCGGCTCGAGGTCGAGGCCTATATCGACGAGCGGTTCGCGCCGCTGATCTTCGTGTCGCTCGAAGAGATTGAGCGCTACTATCAGGAAACTTGGAGTCAAAGGAGGCTCGGCGATGGTGGATCGGTGCCGCCGCTGAATGAAGTGCGCGAGCAATTGCGCGAGTCGCTGCGAGCCGAGAGACTGGCGGTCGAAGTCCGCCGTTGGACCGAGCAGCTCCGCGTGCGCGCCAACGTGGACATTTACGCATACCAGTAGGAAGGTGGCCTGACTTGAGCCTCGAGCGACTGGAGATTACTCCGGTCAGCAGCGTGATCGGCACGATCGTCTCGGACCGCGACAGCGGCCGGCTGACGGTCGTTTCTCGTGACGTCCGGACCGACCTCTGGTGGTCGCAGGGAGACCTCGTGCTCGCTGCCACCGACGCGAAGGATCGGTCCCTCGCGGCATTCCTGACTGGCGGCGGACATCTGGCCTCGGGCGCCACTGCGGCGCTGGAGGTCAACGATCCGGTCGACGTTGCGCTGCGCTTCTTCGAGTCCGGTCTCGTTCCGGCCGACCGCGTCGGCCCGCTGCTTCGCGAGTGGATCACGTCGATCGTCGTGCCGCTCTTCTCGATCGAGGAAGGGACGAGCGCCTGGGAAGAGGGGACGGCCCTCGAACCGGAACGCCGCATCTTCATCCCCTCGCCCGCCGCGATCATTCTCGAGGGAATCCGCGGCATCACGAGCGGGCTCGCCCTCAAGCGCTCGCTCGGCGACACCTCGCGGAGGATGCGGATGGCGCGCGAGCCGCGCTTCCTGCTCGACACGACGCCCCTTCTCGATGACGAGTTGAGAGTGGTCAACGGCCTCGACGAGCCGAAGTCGATCGGCGAATTCCTCAAGCAGTTCCCGCGCGAATCGGCGCTCGCGGCACGGGTCGTGATCGAGATGCTCACCCTCGGCATCTTCGAGATCGAGATCCCGGATCACGAACGGGAGAGCCAGGAGGAGATGGAGCGCTCCGAGCGCGACCTCGCAATCATGTCGGCTCTCGGCCCCGCGGACGACCGGTCGCTTCGCGCCTTCGGGTTCGCCCGGCACGCGCAGTCGAGCGACTACTACAGAATCCTCGACCTTCCGAAAGGGGCAACCCGCGCCAACATCGTCGCCAACTACGAGAAGCTGCGAAAGATGTTCGAGCCGGCGACGTTTCCGCCGATCCTCCAGCCTCTGCTGCGGGAGACCATCCAGGTGCTCGACCGGGCGCACGAGGTGCTCACGAGCACCGCCAAGCGCACCGAGTACGACCGTCTGATGTCGCAGGGGCGCGGCAACGACCCGCGCGCCGTCCACAAGATGCTCGTCCGCCGCAGCATCGCGGAGTCCAACGTCGCGAAGGCGCGCGAACTGGTCGTCAGCGGCGATTACTACGGCGCCGTGGTGCTCCTCAAGCAGAGCGTCACCTACATTCCCGACCATGCCGACGCATGGTTTCTGCTCGGCACCTGCCAGCAGCGGAACCCGAACCAGAAATGGCAGCGTGACGCGATGGAGAGCATGCAGCGCGCCATCTCGGCGAACCCCAACCACGTCGACGCGATCCTCACGCTCGGCGACATCTACCGTGGCGCGGGCCTCGCCGCACGCGCGCGCGCCTGCTACGAGGACGTCATCGCGATCGAGCCCGAGAACGGCGAGGCGAAGACGAGGCTGAAGAGCCTGAAGTGAGGCAATGCGGATTTCGGAATACGGAATGCGGATCTCAGAAACTCCGCAGTCCCGGGCTCGCGTGTCACCGCCACAGGAACACTGATCTCAATTCCGCATTCCGCGATCCGCAATCCGCATTCGACTCACTTCTTGCCTAACACTTCCCCTATCCACTCGGCGACGGTCTCCTCGACGATCTCGACCTGGTTCTTGAAGAAATGGTCGGCGCCGTTGACGACGATCAACTCCGCGTTGCGGCAGCCCTCGACGATCTTCGCCAGCTTGTCGACCTCGCCGAACTCGTCTTCCGAGCCCTGAAGAAACAGGATCGGCTGCGGAGCGTGACGGATGTAACCCATGTCGTACTTGTTGACCGGCGAACCGATCAGCACCATCGCGGCAACGTCGTCGTGAGCCCAGGCGACGCGGCTCGAAACCCACGCGCCGAACGAGAACCCTGCCAGAAAGAGCTTCGCGCCCTTGTGCCGGGCCTGCATCCACTTGATCGCCGCTTCGACGTCCTGCTGCTCGCCTTCGCCGTTGTCGTGCCTCCCCTGGCTCGTTCCGGCCCCGCGAAAATTGAATCGGAGCGTCGCGACGTCCTGCCGCTCGAAGCCGCGGCTCGCGCGGAAGACGACCTTGTTGTGAAGCGTCCCTCCGTGGAGCGGATGGGGATGACAGACCACGGCAACGCCCCGCGGCTCGTCGATCTGGCGGTAGAGCGCCTCGAGGCGCCCCGCTTCGGAGTGCAGATCGATGTGGCGCAGTGCTTTCGGATTCACGTGTTTTCCTCTTTCGTCAATCGCACAAGGATCGCATCTCCTTCGACGCGAACCTCGTGTGTGCAAACCCGGACCTCGCCTCCGGGCGGGCTGTTGGGATTGGCTCCGTTGTCGAGCCTGAACGACCACAGATGCCAGGGGCAGACGATCTCGTCGCCGAGCAGGTCTCCCTCGCTGAGCGGCCCCCCACGGTGCGGGCAAGAGTCGTCGGTCGCGAAAAATCCGCGGGCCGTGTGGCAGACTGCCACCTTCCGGCCCCGGACGACATACGCCTTCACGCTCCCGACCGGGAGCTCGGCGACATCGGCGACCTTCTCAAACTCACTCATGCGGTGACCGCGAAGCGCATCGTAGCTGCCCCGGAACGAACACGCAACGCGAACACGGGGCCACAGGCCAAAGGCCAGAGGCCAAAGCAGGCGGAATACGTCCGTCGGCGCGTCTGCTCCCACACCGGAGAGACGCTCCAGCCTGCTGTGGCCTCTGGCCTTTGGCCTATGGCCTGTATTTGCGATACCTTCCCCGCTAAGAGGTATCACTCCATGCAAATCGGAATCGTCGGGCTCCCCTTCTCTGGCAAATCGACGCTTTTTCAGGCCGTCACGAAGACACATCTCGATGCGGCGACGCTGGCGAAAGGGGATCCCCACCACGGGATCGTGAAGATTCCCGACGCGCGACTCGAGAAGAGCGCGGAGATCTTCAAGCCGAAGAGCACGGTGCCTGCGACGATCGACTTCGTCGACGTCGTCGGGCTGAAGAAGGGATCGACCGGCACGACACAGTTCACGACCAGCTTCTTCTCAGCGGTGAAGACCAACGACGCGATGATCCACGTCGTACGCCTCTTCACGGACGACACCGTGCCGCACCCCGACAAGACGATCGATCCGTTGCGCGACGTCACGACACTCGACACCGAGTTCATCATCGCCGACATGGCAGTGCTCGAACCCCGCATCGAGAAGATCCACAAGCAACTGGGGCGCGGGCAGGACGAACTGCTCAAGAAGGAGCTCCCGGTCCTCGAGAAGTGCCTCGCCGCGCTACAGCAGGAGAAGCCGCTGCGCAACGAGGATCTGACGCGGGACGAGCTGCACATCCTCAAGACCTATCAGCTCCTCTCACTCAAGCCGATGCTCATCGCGCTGAATCTCGACGAGACGCAGCAGCCGATGCTCGAAGAAGAAGTGACGCTCATCGCCGCGGAAAAGGCCGGGCTCCGCACGCGCGTCCTCGCCTTCTTCGGGAAGATCGACATGGAGATCTCCGAGCTCTCTTCGGAGGAAGCGCGAGTCTTCATGGACGAGTACGGCATCGCGGAGTCGGCGCTCGACACGCTGATCCGCGAGGCGTACGCGCTGCTCGGGCTGCAGTCCTTCCTCACCGTGGGTGAGGACGAGTGCCGCGCCTGGACGATCCGCGTCGGGATGACGGCGCAGGAAGCGGCCGGGGTGATCCACTCCGACTTCTTTGCGAAGTTCATTCGCGCCGAGGTCGTGCATTACGACGATTTCATCGCCGCCGGCGGCTCGTTCGCGAAGGCGAAAGAGGCGGGACACTGGCGCCTCGAGGGGAAAGCCTACATCGTCGCCGACGGCGACATCATGAACATCCGGCACGGGTAGCAGGCCAACCGGGTGCCGCGAACATCGTCGAGCTCACTTGCTCGGTGGCGACTGTTTCGAGACGAATCGCAGAGGTGCCAGCTCGAAAGGCTGCGCGTCAGAGGACCGGCCGCGGGCGGCCGCTGTTGCCGCCAGGCTCGGCCCACCGGCCGGGGATGCGCTCGCCGCAGTCGGGACAACAGCCGTCGCGCAACCGGTAGACCGTGACGCGGAAGCCGACGCGGCCGACGACGAGCTTTGCGCACGACGGGCAATGCGTCCCCTCCAGGTCGCCGAACACTCCCGGGAGGTTGCCCGGGTAAACGTAGTGGAGCCCCGCGTTGCGCCCGATCCTCCAGGCTCGCATCAGAGTCGCCGCGTCGGTGTCGTCGTTCGCGGTCATCTTGTAGTCCTGGTGGAATGCGGTCACGTGCCACGGAATCCGCGGGTCGACGCTCGCGACGAATTCCGCGATCTTCGTCAGCTCTGCGTCCGACGAGTTGAACCCCGGCACGACGAGCGTCAGCACCTCGAGCCAGATGCCGCGGCGGTGGATCTCGCGGATCGTGTCGAGGACCGGCTCGAGGCGGCCGCCTAACTTCCGGTAGCCCGCCTCGTCGAAGCATTTGAGGTCGATCTTGTAGAGGTCGATCCACGGCGCGATGTAGTCGATCACTTCGGGCGTGCCGTTGCCGTTCGACACGTACGAGCAGGCAAGCCCCGCGGCCTTGCCGAGACGGAAGACCTCGACGGCCCACTCGGAGGTGATCAGGGGCTCGTTGTAGGTGGAAGTGAGGACCCGCGCGTCGTGCTTCTTTGCGAGCCGGACGATCTCTTCGGGCTCGATGTCGCGAGGCTCCGCGCCGGCCGCGGGATCGCGCAGCGACTGCGATGTGATCCAGTTCTGGCAGTAGCCGCACTTGTAGTCGCAGCCGAGCATGCCGAACGAGAGCGCGTTCGCGCCGGGATACGCGTGGAAGAACGGCTTCTTCTCGATCGGATCGACCGCGAGGCCCGCGACGTAGCCGCGCGGCACCATCAGCCTGCCGCCGTCGTTGTAGCGGATCCTGCAGACGCCCGCGTGGCCCGGCTGGATGCGGCAGCGGTGACCGCAGGCGACACATCGGATCGCGTCGCCGTCGAGTTGCTCCACCAGCGCGCCCGACTCCACCGTCCGAGCGTGGAGAGCGTCCGCTAGAGTCGCGCCCCGCGATGCCATGGCTGGAGTGTTCAACGAACACGTCCAGCTGCGAAATTCTCGGAGGAAGGCGAGAGGCGACGAGGCGACCAGCAGGCGGTGTGGCGCAGACACTCCTGTCTGCGCGTCGCCGAAGGCGACCGGAAACAGCGACCACGCGAGGAGGTTGCGGCGCTTCGCGCCGCGCGCAGACAAGAGTGTCTGCGCCACATCGATGCCTGCTCATCGCCTCTCGCCTATCGCCTCTCGCCTGCTTTCATAGGTACACTCGCCTACGGAGCACCCTGACGATGGATGAAATTCTTCTCGAACGCGCGGCCGGGCTCGCGACCATCACGCTCAACCGCCCGGAGAAGCTCAACGCCTTCGCCGGAACGATGCGTGACGACCTCATCGCGATTCTCGACGAGGTCGCGGACGACGAGACGCTCCGCGCCGTGATCGTCACCGGCGCCGGGCGCGCCTTCTGTGCCGGTGGCGACGTCGAGTCCATGAGCGGGCTCCAGAAGTCGGGCAACGTCGCGGAGTTTCGCGGGTTGCTCGAAGCTGGAGGCGAGATCGTCGGGCGGCTCCGCGCAATGCGGCATCTCGTCATCGCGTCGGTGAACGGGATCGCGGCCGGAGCCGGCTGCAACCTCGCCCTCGCCTGCGACTACCGCATCGCGTCGGAGAGCGCGAAGTTCGCGCAGTCGTTCGTCCGCATCGGGCTCCACCCCGACTGGGGCGGCACCTGGTTTCTCCCTCGCCTGGTGGGTCGCGGGCGAGCGCTCGAGGTCATGATTACCGGACGCGCGGTCGACGCACGCGAGGCTCTCGAGATCGGCATGATCGATCGCATGGTGCCGGCGGATCGGCTCGTCGAGGAGACGATGGCGTTCGCGCAGGCGATCGTTGACGGGCCGCGCATCGCCATCGAGGGGATCAAGCGTGCCGTCCACGCCTCGGAGTGGCAATCGCTCTCCGACCAGCTCTCGATGGAGATCGAGCACCAGCTCGCCGCCTTCACCTCGGCCGAGTCGACGGAAGGAATCGCCGCGTTCTTCGAGAAGCGGCCGCCGAAGTTCGAGGGGTGACGCAGTGTGGCGCAGGCACTCCTGCCTGCGCGCGGCGCGGAGCGCCGCTCCTTGCAGAGGCTGGCGCCGCTTCGACGGGTCGCCTTCGGCGACGCGCAGGCAGGAGTGCCTGCGCCACATCGCTCACGCCAGAACAAAGCGGCGTCGCGTCCCGCCTAGCTCGTCCTCACCAGCACGACCGTCTGGTCGTCGTATTGCGGCGCCTCGCCGGCGAACTCGCGCACTTCGTCGCGGATGATGTCGCGAATCTCCGCACAGCTCTTCTTCTCGTTCGCGGTGAGGATGCTGGTCAGCCGTTCGGTGCCGAACTCATCCTCGGCGACGTTGTTTGCCTCGGTGATTCCGTCGCTGTAGAGCGCGAGCAGCGAGCCCGCCGGGAACGGACGTATCTGTGCCTCGTAACGACTCGCGCCAAGAATTCCGATCGGAAGCCCGTGCGAGTGCAGCGTCTCGACCTTGCCGTCGAGCACGATGTACGCAGGGTTGTGCCCGGCGTTCACGTAGCGGATCTCGCCGGCGCGCCGGTCGATCGTCGCGATGACGAGCGTGATGAATTTCGACTCCGACGACCATCTGTGAATGTGCCGGTTGAGCTCCTCGGCGATCTCGCCGAGCGGGCGCCGCTCGTGGAAGAGAAGCTGCAGCGCCGCGTGAAGGGCGGAGACCAGGATTGCCGCGGGCACCGACTTGCCCGAAACGTCGGCGACGCACGCGGAGATGGCGCCGTCGCGCTCGAAGAAGGTGTGGTAGTCGCCGCCGAGCTGCCGCGCGGGGTTGTGCAGCACGGCGATCTCGAAGCCTTCGGTCTCCGGAAGGCTTCGCGGAAGAATGTTGCTCTGAATCGAGCCGGCAAGCTCAAGGTCGCGCTCGATCGCCTGCTTGTCGAGCGCCTCACGATGGAGGCGCGCGTTCTGGAGCGCGATCGACACCTGGTTCGCAAATCGCGAAAGCAGGCGCAGCTCGCCCTCTTCGAAGCCGCCGACCGATCCGTCGCGATACTCTCGGTCGGCGGCGGCGAGCACGCCGATCACCTCGCCGCCCGACGAGCGGATCGGCATCGCGACGAGCGTCTCGCATCCCGGGAAGATGCAGTCCGCACCCTTCTCGAATGCGATCGGCTCTCCGAGCTCGAGCAGCGTCTTCACATGGTCGGCGCTCAACTCGTCGTCGAGAAACTGCGCGCGCGCGCCGCCGAGCGCCTGATGCAGGCCGAACCGCGCTCCCTGGCGGAGATAGAGCGCGGCACGACGCGCATTCACCAGCGACATCGTCCGCACGAGGATCTCGTCGCCGAGCTGGCCCATGTCGAGCATCGAGGCGATCGACAGTCCGATGTCGTAGAGCGATTCGAGCTCCCACAGGTGCATCCGCATCTGAAAGTCGCCGTCGCGCACCTCGGTGGCGAGCCGGCTCGCGGCGAGAAGCGCGGAAAGGTACGCCCCGAGCGCGCGAAGGCTCGAGCGCCCGTTCTCGTCCATCGACTCGCTCTTGCCGCCGCCGAGGACGATCGCGCCGAAAACTTCCTTCGCGGAGGCGAGCGGCACGACCTGGTCCGCCGGCGGGTCACATTGCCCGAGCACCGACTCGGAATCGCGGACGACGGCGAGCCGTCCGATCGCGTCGGGCATTCCGGACTGCTCGGTCGCGGCCACGAGCACGAGCTCGCCCCGTTGCGAATCGTCGAGATAGACGGCGACGCGGGAGAAGGGGATGTGCCGTGAGAGCACTTCACGAATCGTCTCGGCGCGACGGCGCGGCGCCGAGGCGGCGCGCGGCGCGATCTTCTCGATCGCCTGAAGCTCGTCGAACAGCGCTGGTGTCAGCTGCATCCACTCTCCCGTGCCGCGATGTTGCGGAGCACTCGGATCTTACGCCACCCCGGATGAGAGTGAGGCAAAGAGATCGTGAACTGGGATACGGGGAAGGAGGGGCGAGGGTTCTTCCGCGATACGGACGGAGGACCAGGGGGAATCGGTCATCGAAATCGAAAGCCGGGCTC
>JBPPMG010000462.1:0-3189 GCA_051305935.1 Thermoanaerobaculia bacterium | reverse complement strand
CCGCATTCCGTCGCAACGAAAGGCAAGGGATTCACGAAACGCTACACTAGAGGTGGGGCGCGCGTCGCGTGGAGCATCCCGCCCCGCGCCGCCCCGCGATACCATTACTCCATGAGCCGGAACGTCGAGTCGATCGAAACGCCCGTGATGCTCGTGGCGATGCCGCAGATCCTCGATCCGTTCTTCTGGCACAGCATCGTCCTGCTCGTCGAGTACACCTCGGAAGGGAGCCTCGGCATCGTGGTCAACCGGCCGACGGAGCTGAAGGTGGCCGACGTCCTGCGCGAGCTCGAGATCCCCTGGAGCGGCGATCCGGAGGAGATCGTGCATCTTGGCGGTCCCGTCCAGCCGCAGCTCGGCTCGGTGCTCTACCGCATCGAGGGCAACGGCGCGGACGAAGCGAGCGCGGAGATCGTCGACGGACTCTGTGTGTCGCAGAACATCGAGACGCTCCGGCGGCTCGCGACCTCGCTCCCGTTCGAGATCCGGCTCGTGCTCGGCTACGCCGGCTGGTCGGCCGGCCAGCTCGATGAGGAGATTCGCCGGCACGACTGGCTCCTCGCGCCGGTCGACGTCTCCCAGATCTTCGCCCCCGATCCAGAGAATGTCTGGGAGCGCGTGCTGCACTCGATCGGCATCCGCCCCGAGTCGCTTCCGACGATCCCGTTCGACGGAAGCGACGAAGTGCCGTCGTAGACGGTTTGCCTTCCATCCCGCCGAGCGGGATGGCGAAGAGTAGATGCCTCATGTGGCGCAGGCATTCCTGCCTGCGCGTCGCCGAAGGCGACCTCGTAGCGGCGCATTCCGATGCGCCGCCTTGCGGGGGCGGTGATCGAGCAGCCGAGCATCGGAATGCTCGGCTACGAGGCGCCGCTTCGCAGTGCGCGCAGGCAGGAGTGCCTGCGCCACATCCCGGTTTGTAATCGAATCGGGCAACTCGCCCTTACGGGTCCGGCACGGATCGCTCTTCGCTGGCAACCGAAGTCCGCTGTCGAATAGACTTCCGGAAGCAAGACCTCAGGGAGGACACCATGTACAAGCTGATGCTTCTCCGCCACGGCGAGAGCGCGTGGAACAAAGAGAATCGCTTCACCGGCTGGACCGACGTCCGCCTAACGCCGAAAGGGATCGAGGAGGCGAAGGAAGCGGGCCGGCTCATGAAACAGGAAGGCCTCGTCTTCGACATCGCCTACACCTCCGTGCTCAGCCGCGCGATCCAGACGCTCTGGCTCGCGCTCGAAGAGATGGATCTGATGTGGATCCCCGTCGTCAACGACTACCGGCTCAATGAGCGGCACTACGGGGGGCTGCAGGGGCTCAACAAGGCGGAGACCGCCGAGAAGCATGGTGCCGACCAGGTGAAGATCTGGCGCCGCAGCTACGACATTCCGCCGCCGGTGCTGACGATCGACGACCCCAGGCATCCTTCGAAGGACCCGCGCTACGCGTCGGTCGATCCGGCAGCGCTGCCTCTTACCGAGTCGCTGAAAGACACCGTCGCGCGGTTCCTGCCGCTCTGGCACGAGACGATCGCGCCGATGGTCAAGAGCGGGAAGCGCGTGATCATCGCCGCGCACGGCAACAGCATTCGTGCGCTCGTGAAGTATCTCGACAACATCTCGGAAGCCGACATCGTCGAGCTAAACATCCCAACCGGCATTCCGCTGGTCTATGAGCTGGACAAGGACCTCAAGCCGATCTCGAGCCGCTACCTCGGTGACGCGGAGGCCGCGAAGAAGGCTGCGGCCGCGGTGGCTGCGCAGGCGGGAAAGAAGTAGGTCAGGGCAGGCGAGAGGCGACCAGCAGGCGGCGGCGAGAAGTGATGTGGAGTGCGCACGCTGCGCTTGCGCACTCCACATCGGCTCAGTTACCCCATGGCATACTCGTTCCCTCGGAGGCCCAAATGTACAGATCGCTTGCCCTCGTGGTGCTCGTCGCGCTGTTTTCGGTCCCTGCGCTCGCGGGAGAATCTGCCGAAGAGACCATTCTCTCCCTCATCACCGAACAGGCCGAAGCCTGGAACCGCGGTGACCTCGAGGGGTTCATGGACGGCTATCTCAAGTCCGACGAGCTCGTCTTCACCTCGGGCAGCCGCATTCGGCGCGGGTGGCAGGTCACCTTCGACGCGTACCGCAAGCGCTACGGCACGGCGAAAGAGACGATGGGGAAGCTCACCTTCTCGAAGCTGGAAGTGCGTCCGCTCGGTGAAGACGCCGCCTGGGTGCTCGGCCGCTGGGATCTCGCGGGGCCGAAGGAGGCGTCCGGTGGAATCTTCACACTCGTGATGCGCCGCATCGACGGGACTTGGCTCGTCGTGCACGATCACACGAGCTCCGACTCACCGGAGTAGAATCTGCGCTGACCTTCATCGCTGCGGAGGAAACATGGAGTCTTCCAACCTCGAGAACGACCCGATCGCCGAAGAACGCCGACGCTGGGAAGTGGCCCAGGCAGTCGTCGAAGAGAACAGCGGACCGATGAAGAAGGTCCTCGCCTGGACGAAGAAGAACCCGGAAGCGGCACTCGCCGTCGCGTTCGCGTCGGGGCTGCTCGTCGGACTGCTTGCGCGGCGCGACTGAGACGAAACGCGCGTCGACGGGAGGCGCGCAAACGATGACTCTCGCGCAGGCACTGGCCCGTCACGCCACGATCCTCGCCGAAGGCTCGGTCTACGAGTTGCTGCGCCGCGACCCGCGCGTCTCGTTCGATCCCGACATCGCGCACGCCGGGCTCGTCTACGACGAGCTGCTCTCGACGCTCCTCGCCGGAGTGCATCGCGAGTACCTGCGCATCGCGAACGATGCTGGCCTTCCTGCCATCGCCTTTGCCGACACCTGGCGCGCCAGCGAGGAGCGAGTTGCACGCTCCCGCTTCGCCGGATGTGACGTCAACGGCGACAACGTCCGCTTCATTCGCGAGCTCGCGAAGGAAGCCGGCGGCGAGGTGATCGTGGCGGCCTACACAGGGCCCCGCGGCGACGGTTACCGGCCCGACGAGGCCCCCGGTCGCGAGGAGGCGATGAAGATTCACGCCGCGCAGATCGAGGCCCTCGCCATGAGTGGCGTCGACCTGATCATCGCCGCGACGCTGCCGAGCCTCCAGGAAGCTCGCGGCATCGCGTCGCTCCTCGCGCGCAGCGGCGTCGAGTGGATGCTCAGCTTCGTCGTCCGCCGCGACGGGACGCTGCTC
>JBPPMG010000421.1:0-31177 GCA_051305935.1 Thermoanaerobaculia bacterium | reverse complement strand
CGGCGGGGTTGATCGCCGGGCCCTGGTACGCGTAGTAGATGTAGCCGGGGGTTCCGGCCGACTGCGCCGCGGTTCCCGGGCCGTCGACGATGCGCGAGACGTACTCGTTGTACGAGGCGCTCAGGCGAAACCTGCCGTCGGCCTTGACGTCGTAGATCGCCGTGAGGCGGGGGCTGATCGCCGAGTCGTCCGAGGTCACGTTGCCGTTGCCGTCGACGCCGTCGTTCGCGTCGTAACGGAGGCCGACGTTGAAGCTCCAGTGGTCGTTGAGGTCCCACTTGTTATTGACGAAGAGCGAGTCAGTCTGCAGGTCGTTCTCGTTGGCGCCGGTGAAGATCGGAGTCCAGACGAGGTAGGCCGTCGTCGTGCTCGTTCCCGGGGTGACCGTCGGATAGATCGCTTCGCTGCCGTTCACGCGCTGCGCGCTCTGGACGAAGAAGCGGAAGCCCGAAGCCGACTGGTGGTTGTTCGCAAAGCGGTGCTCGGAGAAGCTTTCGACGCCGCCGACCAGGTTGTGAGTGCCCATGCCGGCAGTCGCAAGGTAGTAGTTGCCCTTGGCGACCCAGCTGTCGTTCGAGCGGGTTTCCCTGTCGCAGACGCCGCAGAAGGTCGCCGCATTCCAGCGGGCACTGCTGTCGCCTCGGTTGCGGACGATCGTGCCGCGGATGAAGTCGCGGAACTGGCCGCCGTTGCCCCAGCCGATGCCGTAGTCCATCTCGGCGTAGCGGGCCTCGACGAGGAAGTTCGACGAGAAGATTCCGTTGTAGAAGGCGCTGATCAGCTCCTTCGGATCGGCGCGGTCGCTGAACTGCTCGAGATCGTACGATGTCGCGGTGAAGCGGTTGTTCGTCGACTCGCTCGTCTCGTCGTAGTAGGCGCCGACGAGGCTGTGCTTCGGCGTGATCTGGCCGGTCAGCTTGACCTCGTACTTCTCGTTGGTGTTCGTGGGAACCGCCCCGAAGACCGTGCGACTTGCGTCGCCGGGGACGACACGTGTGAACAGCGTGGCGCCGGTGGTCTCGGCATCGCGGCCGGCGGCGAAGAACCAGAGGCGATCGCGGAGAACGTAGCCGCCGAGGGTGGCCTCGTAGACGTCATTGGTATCGTTGACCGGATTCGTCTGCGGGCGGAAGGTGGTGAGGTCAGTCCAGTGCGGGTTGGTCTGACTGTCGCGGAAGCTGCCGCTGAACTGGTTGCCGCCCGACTTGGTGATCGAGTTGACGACGCCGCCGGTGAAGCGGCCGTACTCGGCGGAAACCGAGCCGGTAAGAACCGTCGTTTCCTGGATCGAATCTTCGACGTAGAGCTGCAGCGCCTGGCTGCGGACGTTCTCCGTGATGACCACGCCGTTGACCATGACCAGGTTGTCGTATCCGGGCGAGCCGGAGATCGAAATCTGGCTGGCGGCCAGCGCACCGGAGTTGACGCCGGGCGCAAGGAGCGCGCCGTCGAGAACCGTGCGGCCGAGCGGGAGCTCTTCGACGAGGTCCCCCGAGACGTTCGTGGCCACCTGCGGGGTCTCGAGGACCGAAGGCGCGGACGCGGTGACGGTGATGGCTTCGGCCATCGCCGCGACCTGCATCGACGCATCGGTCTTACCAGACTGCGCGACACCCATTTCGACGGTCTTGGTGACCGTGCTCATGCCGTCGAGCTCGAATTTGACCGTGTATTTTCCCGGAGGCAGCGCTCCGAAATAGTACGAGCCGTTGTCGGCCGTCACGGTGCTACGCGTGCCCTGAAGATTTGGCGACGCGATCGTGACGGTGGTGCCCGGAAGCCCCACGCCGTCGGTCGTGACGGTGCCGCTCAGCGTCGAAGTGGTCTGCGCGAAGACACTGAGTCCTACGAGCAGGCAAAGTGCCGTTACCAGCACGGTAAAGCGGTTGCGAGACATCATCGTTCCCTCCTGGATGATTGTTCGATTCGCTCGGATGCTCGCCGGTCCGCTGTACGGACGAAAACCCCGGGTCACATCCGCGTAAATTCTGTGATTGAACTCGCACATCTTGCACCAACTCGATGGGTTTGCCAATAGTTGCGAAGCGCTTGATTCATCGACGGTTAGTGGCTTCGACTCCGGGGCGTGGATCCGGCCGATTCGGTTCGTTGGAGCGGAGGCTTCGAGTTTCCGGACGGTGACGATTTGACGCTGAACGAGAAACGGGCGCTGCGTTGCCGCAGCGCCCGTTCAATACAACCTGGATTGGAGTTCGGAGGCCTAGTACATTCCGCCCATTCCGCCGCCCATACCGGGGTTCGGAGCCGAATCCTTCTCTTCCTTGATCTCGGAGATGAGCGCCTCGGTCGTGAGCATCAGGCCCGCGATGGACGAAGCGTTCTGGAGCGCCTGCTTGGTGACCTTCGCCGGATCGATGATGCCGGCGGCGATCATGTCGACGATCTCGTCGGTCTGCGCGTTGAAGCCCCAGTTGCCGCCCTTTTCCTTCAGGTCGCGGACGATGACCGAGCCTTCCATGCCGGCGTTGGTGATGATCTGACGCGCAGGCTCTTCGAGCGCGCGCTTCACGATCTCGATGCCGACCTTCACGTCGCCCGTCGCCTTGACGTTGCTGACAGCTTCGATCGCGCGGAGAAGCGCGACGCCGCCGCCCGGGACGATGCCCTCTTCGACAGCCGCCTTCGTGGCGTGCATCGCGTCTTCGACGCGAGCCTTCTTTTCCTTCATCTCGGTTTCGGTGGCAGCACCGACCTTGATGACGGCGACGCCGCCAACGAGCTTCGCGAGGCGCTCCTGGAGCTTCTCGCGATCGTAGTCGGAGGACGTGTCCTCGATCTGCGTGCGGATCTGCTTGACGCGGCCGGCGAGAGTGTCCTTCCGGGCCTTGTCGTCGGTATCGGTCACGAGCGTGGTGGCGTCCTTGTCGATCGAGACGCGCTTGACGTCACCGAGGTCGGTCCACTGGACGTTCTCGAGTTTGATGCCGAGGTCCTCGCTGATCAGCTTGCCACCGGTGAGGATCGCGATGTCTTCGAGCATCGCCTTGCGACGATCGCCGAAGCCGGGGGCCTTGACGGCGGCGACGTTGAGCGTGCCGCGCAGCTTGTTGACGACGAGCGTGGCAAGGGCCTCGCCTTCGATGTCCTCGGCGATGATGAGGAGCGGCTTGCCCTGCTTGGCGACCTGCTCGAGGATCGGGAGGAGATCCTTCATCGAGGAGACCTTCTTCTCGTAGAGGAGAACCTTGGCGCCGTCGAGAACCGTTTCCATGCGCTCCGGATCGGTCACGAAGTACGGCGAGAGGTATCCGCGGTCGAACTGCATGCCTTCGACGACTTCGAGGGTCGTGTCGAGGCCCTTGGCCTCTTCGACGGTGATGACGCCGTCCTTGCCGACCTTGTCCATCGCCTCGGCGATGATGCCGCCGATCTCTTCATCGTTGTTCGCGGAGATGGTACCGATGTGGGCGATGTCCTTGCCCTCGACCGGCTTGGCCATCTTGTCGATGGACTCCACGGCGGCGCGCACCGCGATCTCAATGCCCTTCTTCAGGTCCATCGGGTTCGCGCCCGCGGTCACGTTCTTGATTCCCTCGCGATAAATCGCCTGCGCGAGGACAGTGGCGGTAGTGGTTCCGTCGCCAGCGGTGTCGGAGGTTTTCGAAGCGACTTCGCGCACCATCTGCGCGCCCATGTTCTCGATCTCGTCGGCGAGCTCGATTTCCTTGGCGACGGTGACGCCGTCCTTGGTGATCGTGGGGGAGCCGAACTTCTTCTCGATGACGACGTTGCGGCCCTTGGGGCCGAGGGTGACTTTGACGGCGTCGGCGAGCTGGTTCACGCCGCGCAGGATGCCCTGGCGCGCGTTCTCACCGTATGTGATTCTCTTGGCCATTTTGATGGTCTCCTTGAGGGATTCGGTTTGAGGCTACTTCTCGATGACGGCGAGGACTTCGTCTTCGCGCAGGATCGTGTATTCGACATCGTCGAGCTTGATGTCGCTTCCCGAGTACTTGCCGATCAGGATGCGGTCGCCCGGCTTGACGTCGAGCTTGATGCGCTGGCCCTGGTCGTTGAACTTTCCGTCACCGACGGCGATGACTTCGGCTTCCTGGGGCTTTTCCTTGGCAGAGTCGGGGATGATGATTCCGCCCCGGACCGTTTCTTTCGCCTCGGTGCGCTTGACCACGATGCGATCGTGCAGGGGACGCAGTTTAGTGCTCATGTGACACTTCTCCTTTCGAACCGTTGACCTTTTTTTTTGTCTCCACCGCGGGAGGCCCGCGGCGCCGGCGTGTGTTAGCACTCGCCAGCCTTGAGTGCTAACAATATAGAGCGGGAAGGGGGCTGTGTCAAGGTGCCGGAGTGAAGGTTGAGTGAAGGAGAGGCATATATAGCGAAAGAGGCGAAAAGCGAGATCGCGTACGTTGGGTTGGATCCATTGCAACTTGTTTTAACGGAGATAGTTAGGGGTCATGGCGTCGCGGAGCGACGGCCGAATTTAGCCCCCGGTCCCGCCTGGCGGGACCGGGGGTGGGGACACGAAATCATTGTGCGCGCCGCGTAGCGGCGCCGGAATCGCTGGCGGCGCGATACGTCTAGCGTCGCTACGCGGCGATGTGGGGCGACGCCGAACGGGCCGGAAGCGAAGCGCCGCAGAGTTGGACTGTCGACGCGGAGGACTGGCCGCCTTCGGCGGCGCGCAGACAGGAGTGTCTGCGCCACATTGGGTGCGAAGCGCCATAAAGTCGGACTGTCGAGCGCGGAGGACTGGCCGCCTTTGGCGGCGCGCAGACAGGAGTGTCTGCGCCACATTGGGCGTGAAGCGCTAACCGGAGTGCGTCGATCAGGCGGGCGGTTTGCCGCCGCTCTTCCTGAGCGTCTTCCGAACCAGCCGCTCGCGCCGGATGAGGTCGCGGCGGCGCACTCCTAGCCACCCGAAGCGCCAGAACCAGAAGAGCATCAGGATGACGATCGTCGCCATGAGTCCGAGCGCGAAGCCGTAGCCGAAGCGCCATCTGAGCTCGGGCATCGCCTCGAAGTTCATGCCGTAGATTCCCGCAACGAGATTCACCGGCAGCAGGATCGACGAGAAGATCGTGAGGACCTTCATGATCTCGTTCGTGCGATTCGCGACGACGGAGAGGTAGGCCTCCATCGTCGAGGTCGCGAGATCGCGCTCGACGTCGATCGATTCGGCGATGCGGAACATGTGATCGTAGAGGTCGCGGAAGTAGATCTGATGTTCCTGCAGGATGAAATTCGCGTCACCGCGGCTGATCTGGTTGAGCAGCTCCCGTTGCGGAAGCGAGTTGCGGCGCAGGTGGTTGAGATCTCGCTTGAGGTCGAGCAGGTCGTCGAGCAGGCTCTGCGACGGCATTTCGAAGATGAGCTCGTGGATCTCGTCCATCCGCTCTTCGATCTGGTCGATGAGCGGGAAGTGCGCGTCGACGAGCAGATCGAGCACGGAGTAGAGCGCGAAGTCGGCGCCGCGCTTGAGGATTCTTCGATCCTGCGGGAGGCGCTGCCAGACCGAGTCGATCGCCGCCATCGGCTCGTTGTGGACGGTGATGAGGAAGTTGCTTCCGAGGAAGCACGAGAGCTTCCACGTCTCCATCTTGTGCCGCGCGACGTCGATCGACACCGATCGAAAGACGAAGAAGTCGTAGTTCTTGAATGAGTCGTACTTCGGCAGGGTGTTGGGGCTGAGCGCGTCCTCGGCGGCGAGCTCGTGGAAGCCGAACCACTCCTCGAGGAGCGGCTCGACGTCGGTCTTGTTGCTCGAGGTGATGTCGAGCCACATCGTGTCGCCGGGGGCGCGGTCCCACGTGGCGAGCAGCTCGAGGCCTCCGCGGAGGAGCTCGCGGTCGCCGATGAGCGAGACGCGAATCGTCGACGGCTCCGGAGCCGCCTGGCTGTCATCCAGCCTAACGAAATCCGGAGCCGTCATTTCATGCTCTCCGAGGAGACGTTCAGACGAGGTCGCCCAGCGGCGTGAACTCGCGTCCCTGCGAGTCGGCCACGGCGCGGTAGACGATGCGTCCCTGGTAGACGTTGACGCCTTCTGCGAGCGACGGGCTTTCCGTGATCGCCTTCTGGAATCCCATGCTCGCGATCATGCGGACGAACGGCAGCGTCGCATTCGTCAGCGCGATCGTCGAGGTGCGCGGCACGGCGCCCGGCATGTTGGCGACGCAGTAGTGAATCACGCCGTCGACCGTGTAGACCGGGTCGCTGTGCGTGGTCGCGTGCGTCGTCTCGAAGCAGCCGCCCTGGTCGACGGCCACGTCGACCACGACCGAGCCCGGCTTCATCAGCCGGATCGCGTCGTGCGTGATGAGCTTCGGGGCCGAGGCGCCCGGCACCAGCACCGCGCCGATCACGAGATCGGAATTGCGGCACGCATCTTCGAGGTGCATCTTGTTCGACGCGAGCGTCGTGACGCGCCCGCCGAGAACGTCGTCCAGGTAGCGGAGGCGGTCGATGTTCGTGTCGAGGATCGTCGTCCGCGCTCCGAGGCCGAGGGCCATCTTCGCCGCGTTGATGCCGACGATGCCGCCTCCGATGATCGCCACGTCGCCCGGCAGCACGCCTGGCACGCCGCCGAGCAGCACGCCGCGCCCGCCGTTAGGCTTCTGCAGGTAGTACGCGCCAACCTGCACCGACATGCGGCCTGCGACCTCCGACATCGGAGAGAGCAGCGGCAGCGAGCCGCCGCGCCCCGTCACCGTCTCGTACGCGATGCCGGTGATCTTCTTCTTGAGCAGCGCCGCGGTCAGGTCCGGCACCGGCGCGAGATGCAGGTAGGTGAAGAGAAGCTGGCCTTCCTTGAGTCGCTTGAGGTCGGCCGCGATCGGCTCCTTGACCTTCACGATCATGTCGGCCTTCTTGAAGACCTCGTCGGCCTCCGGGAGGATCTTCGCGCCCGCAGCCTTGTACTCGGCGTCGGTGAAGCCGCTCCCGAGTCCCGCGCCCTTCTGCACGAAGACGGTGTGGCCGTCGTGCACGAGGTCACGTACGCCCGAAGGGACCATTCCCACTCGGTACTCGTTGTTCTTGATTTCGGTCGGAACTCCGATCCGCATGTTCATCTCCTTCCGTTCGACGCGGGCCACATTGTAATTCGCCCATCACGAACTTTCCCAGCCATTAACCTCAGTCGGACGAAACCGTCAAGGACGGCCGACACGGCGGAGGAGCGGCGATTTCGGATTACGGAATTCGGATTGCGGATTTTGGGCACTACCGGAGGCCGGGTAGCCGGATCACTCCGGGTTCGCCTCGGCCTCAGCGGTCTTCCGGGCGCGAATCCTCACGTCAGCGTCGCGCCTCAAATCCGAAATCCGAAATCCGGAATCCGAAATGCGAAGTCTCGTCCGGCGCTACCGTCGCGCCGGCCTGAGCCGCGGGAAGAGCTCGGGGGCGAGAAAGCGCGCGGCGCCGTGCGCGTTGACTACGCCGTGGCCGTAGAGCTCGTCCCATCCCTCAGCGCCGAGGTCGGTAGCCGACCGCAGGAGCGCTTCGCGGACCTGCGCGGCGCTCGCATCGGGGCGCACCGACCAGACGAGCGCGGCGACGCCGGCCACGTGGGGGCACGACATCGACGTGCCCTGCAGAAAGTCGAAGCCCTGCACGAAGTCGAGCGTGATCTGCGTCCCGGCCGGCGCGGCGCGGAGCGCGATTCCTTCCGCGAGCGTGATGCTGACGCTGACGGGCCACGAGAACGGTTCCTCGCCGAGGGTTCCGCTGAACCCGCCGTTGAGGTTGTTGAAGATGATCACGCCGGTTGCCCCGGCCGCCTTGGCGTTCTTCGCCTTTTCGGCGAAGGTGATTTCTCCGCGCTGGATCAGCGCGAGCTTCCCTGCGACACTCGCCGGGAACTCGCCCGTCTTTCCGAGGCCGCAATCGACGAACTGCCCGGTGACCCTGCGTAGCGGGGAGTTCTGGAGGAGCCCGGCCGCGATTCCCGAGACACCGTCGCCGGTGATCAGGGGCAGCAGGCTGGCGTCGATCGGAAACGTCGAGAGCACGCCGACGCCCGGCGCGGTGATCATCACGTTCGCTCCGAAGGTCGAGAACGAAGCCTTGTCGAGCGTCGCGTCGATGGCGCCGACGCCGATCGCGCCCTCGTAGCCGGCGGGGTAGCTGATCTCACGAATCCCCGAGTTGCCGGTCGAGGCGAAGACGAGAATCCCGTTCTGCTGCGCGCGCGCGAATGCCTCGCGCTCGAGTTGCGACGTCTCGGGTCCGCCGAGCGACATGTTGAGAACCTTCAGCCCGTTCGCGATCGACCAGTCGATCACCTCGATCAGCGCGCTCGCGTTCGTGAAATCGGAGTTTCCGTCGAACACGCGGAGCGAGTAGAGCTCCGCTTCCGGCGCCACGCCGACGACCCCTTCCGCGTTGTCTCTCGCGCCGATCGTCCCTGCAACGTGCGTTCCGTGGCCTACCGCGTCGACCGAGGGGACGAAGCCGTCGCCGACGAAACTCTTTCCGCCGCGGAAGTTGATGGCGAGGTCGGGATGCCTGCTGTCGATGCCTGTGTCGACGACGCCGACCTTGATGCCGCCGCCGCGCGCTACGCGCCAGACCGCGGGTGCCTGCACGAGCGGCACTCCGTACGGAACGATCTGCGCTCCCGTTCCCGCTTCCGCGGATGCCACCGGACGCGTCGCGCGAAGTTCCCGCCAGGCATCGCGATCGAGCAGGTAACGCTTCGGATCGGATTCGACGAACCGGACGGCGGGATCGAGCGCCAGTGCGGCCGCTTCACTCGCGGTGAGCGTCGCGGCGAAGCCGCGCACGCTGCGGAACTCCACGACCTCGGCTTCGAGCCGCTGCGTGAAGCGGGCGGACACGCCTTCCGGGCGCTCCCGCGTCGCCACGAGGTAGCGCTGTGAGGTGCCGGGGTCGGCCATCGCGCCGATCGTGGTCGCGGAAACGAGAATGCCTGCCAGAAGCGTCTTCATGAGGGTCACCTTTGTCGCGCTGTCAGCCGGTGAAAAGGCTCGGTCACTTCGGTTCATTCCGGGAAGGTGCCGCCCGGTCGTCCTTTCCATCCGGACCGCGCTCGTGCATCCTTCCTCGGGGACACTACGTCCGAGGAGCGTGCCGTGGACTGGAAGTCGAACCTGATCGAGAGCAACCCAGGGGTTTTGGAGATCCTGCGGCAGACGAAGACGATCGCGGTGCTGGGGATCAAGCCCGAGACGCGATCGGGCGAGCCGGCGTTCTACGTCTCGCAATTCATGGCCCAGCGCGGCTACGACATCATTCCCGTTCCGGTCTACTACCCCGACGTGACGGAGATCCTGGGACGTCCCGTGTTCCGCAGGCTCTCCGACGTCGGGCGGCCGATCGACATGGTCAATGTGTTCCGTCGTGCCCACGACATCCCGCCGCACGTCGACGACATTCTCGCGGCGCAGCCGAGGTTCGTCTGGTTCCAGCTCGGGATCCGGAACGACGAGGCCGCGGAGACGCTGGCCCGCGCCGGGATCAAAGTCGTGCAGGACCGCTGCCTGATGGTCGAGGCGGGGCGACTCTAGATTGCGGAATGCGGAATGCGGAACGCGGAATGCGGAACGCGGATTCGTTGAGAATCGCGGTTGTCGGTGATTGGGGTCAGGTCCCGGCATCGTGCCGGAGACCCTCGCCACGGATCAGGTCCTGAATCGCGCGCACGATGCGCTCGGCTTCCCCAAATCCGCAATCCGCAATTCGAAATCCGAAATCCCGCCCGTACTACCGTAGCGAGCTCGCCATCGCGCGAAGCGCGTCGCCGACCTGCGCCGCTTTGTCGCCCGCGCCCGATGACTTGAGGGCACTCGTGGCGCCCTGGATCGCCTTGTCGACCTCGGCCGAGGACATGGACGAGGCGTTCATCACGACGTCGAGACGTTTTGCGAGGTCCGACGTGCCGCCGGGCGAGAGCTTCGCCCCCTGGAGCGCGGTCGCAAGGCTCGACGCCAGCGTGGTGGCGAGCTGGCTGTCGGGATTCGAGCCGGCCGGTGCGAGCGACATCAGTCCCTTCCTGATCGATTCGGTCTGCGATGACCCCGGCTTCACCGCGGCCAGGCTCGTGCCGAGCTTCTTGACGCTCTCCTTGCGCGCGGCGGACGACTTCGCGGGCGGGGACACGGGTGCGGCGAGCGAAGTCCCCTGCGAGAACGCGTCGAGGGCGAAACCCGAGCCGAAGGCGATCGTTAGGGTCAGGGCTGCTAGTTTCATCGAGTGCATCGACAGCTCCTCAGGACTGGTTGTCCTCGGTAAGTTCCTGTTCGGTCGCGGCGGTGCCGGCTCCGCGCCGGCGCTCCGCCTTCCAGCACCAGGCGAAGACGCCCGCGATGATGATCGACAGCGCGACGGCGTTGACCACGAGGTCCGTTCTTCCGCTTCGTAACCACATCGTGACGTCGTCAACCGCGGCCCAGGGCAGCGCCACGAGCGACGCGGCCAGCAGGTTCTCTCGTAAAAGGAACCAGGCGACGGCGAAGATTCCCGCGCCGGCGACGATCGCCTGGAGCGCGGCCCATGCCATCTCTCCGGGCCGCGCCCCGTGATCGAAAACGAGGAGGGCGAGGCAGGCGATCGCGATTCCGTGCGCGAAGCGCTGGCGGTCGCGGCGCAGCGACGACACGAACGATGCGTAGCCCGCGACGAGCGCCGTCATCCAGGCCGCGATGAACAGGCCGCGCCAGCCGACGTCGATCGCCGGGAACGCGATCGCGAACAGCTCCTCGGTCGGGGGGGCGACGTCGATTCCAACGCGCGAGACGATCTCGAGCGCGTCGTCGATCTGGATCAGCGCGAGCAGCCCGGCGACGGCGGCGAGCGCCCGCGTCACGGCGTCTCGTCCGACACGCGCTCGATTCGCCCGCGAGAGGAGGCCCGGCGAGCCCTCCATCCTCGAGACGATCGCCATCACGCAGAGGAACACGATGAAGATCTCGAACGCGAAGCCCTCGAGCGACGCCAGCGATTGCCGAGCCAGAAACGTCTCCCACGCAACCGAGGTGTCGTACTCGCGCGCCGCGAGCGTCAGCCGAAGTCCCTCGGCAATTGCGGCGGCGGCCGCGAGAAGAAGCGTGGCGCGCAGGATCGGGCGCCATCGCAGCTCTCGTCCGCGCATCGAGACGATGACTCCTCCGACGATCAGCCCGAAGAGCAGCATGCCGGCGACGACGCGCGCGAACAGCAGCACCGTGTTGATGCCGAAGTTCTCCGTCGCGGCGCGCCGCGCCTGCTCGCTGAGGCGCACGGTCCTGCCGATGTGCGTCACGACGTTGCCGGAGACGCGCACGTCCGTTCGCTGGAACACGTCGTCGCCGATCGGCTTCTTCCGTTCGAAGTGGAAGCTCCAGTCACGACGGTTGACCTGGGGCACGGCCACTGCGTCCTTCAGGTCGAGCGCGCCTTCGTCGATCCCGAAACGGCGGAGCTCGACGCTCGCGATCTCGAGCGCGCGCTCCTGCTCGAGGCTCGGTCCGGGCGCATCGTCGGCGACGACGTGCGTCGATCCGATCACCGATCTCGTTCGCGGATCGATCTCGACGAGGTACTCCTCCTTCTCTTCCGGAGTGAAGAAGCGGACCTTCCAGGTTGCCGCCTCGACCTCCTCGCGCATGACGCGTGCAAGCTCGTGCGTCGTCTCGGGCGAGTGGTTCGCGATGTGCACGGCGGCGACGCCGTCGTAGCTTCCCGGCGCGCCGCCGCGGCCACGGTCTTCGTTCCACGAGCGGAAGCCCGCCGACATGAACGCGATCGAGCGCTGCGGAATCTCGCGGACGCCCGATGACTCGAGGTGCCGCCGCGCGAGCGACGTTGCGTCCGACGGCGTCAATGCGTTGGCCACGAGATCCGAGATCGGTCGGGGCATGGTGAGCGCGAGCGCGAAGCCGGCAAGGGCGACCGCGAGAGCGATTGCGATTGCGCGGCGCGAGAGCGGCGCGCCTTCCCTCTCCGGCTCGACGCGCACCTGCTCGGCTTGAGGCTGGACGCTACCCGCCGTCCCGATCGCGCCGTTCTCGAGATGCCCGTCGGGCTCGAATCCGCCGCGCCTGAGGTAGAGCGCGAGCGACACGAGCATCGGGATCGCGAACGCGAACGTGCAGAGCGCCGCGGACGCCACGTAGTAGGGATTCCCGGATCGGAACAGGAGCACCGAGGTGTAGAGCGCGTCGACGGTGTAGTGCCAGACGATGAGAGGCAAGAGCCCCCAGCGGTAGAGCACGAGCCCCAGGACGATGCCGGCGATGCCGACCTCGAGGCCGCGGATGAAGAAGGGCTGGTTCGGATACGCCGAGTGCGCGAAGCCCCAGACGAACGCGCTCAGAACGATGGCTCCCATGCGCGAGTGGAGCAGCTTCTCGAGGAAGGGGATCGAGAAGGCGCGCGACATGTACTCTTCGGAGAAGCCGGGGTAGAAGCCGATGAAGAGCACGGCGGCCCACGGCAGCCACGTGTTGAGCGCGTCGTCGTAGGGAATCTCCGCGGGCGCCCACGCGCCGAGACTGTCGGCGACCAGGTAGAAGGCCACCTGGTAGGCGAGGAAGATCCCGACGAGCGTGAAGCCTAACGCGAAGGCGAGGAAGACGCGTCGCGAGCGAAACGCCGAGCGACTCCAGAGCAGCGGAATGGCGAGCTGGCCCGGGAGCCGCTCGCGCTGCAGCGCGTCACCCGCGCCGGCGATCACCATCAGGAACAGACCGAGCGCGATTCCCGCGAACAGCGCAAGCCCGATCTCCTCGGCGACGAACGCCGCGAACGAGCTCTTCGTGTCGTAGTTCGCGAGATCGGCCGGGAAGGAGTTCAGCGAGACGAGAAAGACGAGGAGTCCGCAGACGACGGCGATCCAGAATGAGAAGCGGAGTTGAACGTCACCCCGCCGCATCCGCACGACGAAGACGACGAGCGCGGCGAATGCGGTCAGCGAGAGGAGCACCGAGGCGACGTCGTTCGCCGCCTCGTTCTTCGAGCGGAGGCTCACGTACTCGCGGGTCCACGATTCGGGAACGCGTAACTGCTGCGTGAAGCCGCCGATCTCGCCCCCCTGCAACGTCACGGCGAATTCGTACGGTGCGCCGCCCGTGCGCAGCGACGGCTGTTCGAACGTGACGACGGTGTCGATCCGGCGGGGGAGCTTCTTCTCGCTGACCGAGACGAGCTTCAGGCCCGAGGTGTCGACGCCGGCCGATCGAAGAAACGCGAGTGCCGCCGGAACGCGCGTCTCCGGGTCGAGTCCCTTCGCCGCCCAGGTCTCCTCGAGCACCCTCTCGAAGCCGACGAGCTCGCCGCGCGGCGAGACGCGCACGCGCAGCTCGTCGGTGCGCAACGGGGTGAACCATCGATGCGTCCACCACCAGATCTCGACACCGTCGCGCATCGAGCCTGCTGCTTTCCCGAGACCGAGGGTTCGCTCGAGGAAGATCTTTGCGTCGTCGTCGTGCTGGAAGCGGACCGCGTGCATGCGACCGTCACGCGCGTAGCCGAGCTCGTCGAGCAGCGTCTCCGCGACGGCGCGCGAGCTTTTCTGGTCGACGCGAAACTCGATCGAAGCCTCGGGGAACGCGCGGTCGAACAGCGCGACGCTGAAGGCGACGGAGGCGGCGAGAAGCGCCGCGCATACGATGAGAAAGCGCAAGTCCGAACGCCCGAACCGCTCGAGAGCTCTGCCCGGCTCTGCCGTCATGCACGCTACGGTAATCGAACTGCGGCACGAGAGGGGAGCGGCCGCTGTCACGCCGCGGCCGTTTCTGGTAATCTGAATGAGTATTCATTCAGGCCAGTGAGGCCGGTGGAGGAACGCCAATGGTCACGAGATCCGTCGAGACGGATCCGGCGAAGAGCACGGGCAAACGCGAGCGCATTCTGCGCGCTTCGATCGAGGTGTTCGCGCGCACCGGCTACTTCAATTCGAAAGTTTCAGAGATCGCGAAGGAAGCCGGAGTCGCGGACGGAACCATCTATCTTTACTTCCTCGGCAAGGAAGACCTGCTCATTTCGATCTTCCGCGAGTACATGCGCGCGTATCTCGAGGGAGTCTCGCAGGTGATCGCGTCGGAGAGCGACCCGCAGGCGAGGCTCCGCAAGGTGGTCCGCTTCCATCTCGAGTCGCTCGGCAACGATCGCGCGCTCGCGATCGTGTTCCAGGTCGAGCTGCGGCAGAGCCTGAAGTTCATGAGCCTCTTTTCTCACCAGGAGGTCGCCGACTACCTGAACATCCTTCGACGGACGATCGAGGAGGGGCAGCAGCAGGGACTCTTCCGCGCATCGCTGCAGCCGCAGGTCACCGCGAAGGCGGTGTTTGGCATTCTCGACGAGATGGTGACCTCGTGGATTCTCTCGGAGAAGGAAGTTCGGCTCACCGACGCCGCGGACCCCGTCTGCGATTTCGTTCTGAATGGTCTGCTCTGAGAGTTTGATCTATGATTCATCGCAGATTTCGAGCACGGGCGTTTCGGTCCGATTCGCCGCGAACGCTCGCGGCGCGTGCAGGCGCCTGAGAAAGGTTTGCGATGGCGATCCAGACTCTGAACGACATTTTCGTCGAGACGCTCAAGAAGCCGCGTGCCACGGCGTTCAAGCACAAGAAGGACGGGCAGTGGCGTGACATCTCGCTGCCCGAGTTCGAGTCGACGGTGCGAGGGATATCTGCCGCGCTGCGCTCGATGGGGGTGCAGCCTGGCGATCGCGTCGCGATTCTCTCGGAGAACCGGCCCGAGTGGACCATGGCCGACGTCGCGATCCTGGCTTCTGGCGCGGTGTCCGTTCCGATCTACCCGACGCTGACGCCGAGCTCGATCCAGTACATCCTCAACGACTCGGGAACTGTCGTCCTCTTCCTGTCGAACAGGGAGCAGCTCGAGAAGATCGAAAGCGTCCGCCCCCTCCTGCCGTCCCTGCGCGAGCTCGTCATCTTCGACGAGGAGACGTCGATACCGGAGCACGCCGTGTCGTGGCAGCAGGCGCTGAAAAACGGCGCAGAGCACGACCGTAAGGAAGGACCGGAGCGATTCAACGAGCTTCTGCGCTCACGCACGCTCGACGACCTCGCGACGATCGTCTACACGTCCGGCACGACGGGGAACCCGAAAGGCGCGATGCTCACGCACGGGAACGTGGCGAGCAACGTCGTCACCTGCGTGCCGATGATCCCGCTCAACACGGCGGACGTGGTGCTCAACATTCTCCCCCTCTCGCACATCCTCGAGCGCATGGTCGACTTCTGCTACCTCCTGCAGGGCGCGACCATCGCGTACGCCGAGAGCGTCCTCAAGGTCGCGGACAACATGCAGGAGGTGCATCCCGACGTTTTCGCCGCGGTCCCGAGGCTCTTCGAGAAGATGAAGGAGAAGATCCTCAACAACGTCGCCGACGCCCCGCCGCTGAGAAGGAAGATCTTCCACTGGGCCGTCGCGGTCGGCGCAGAGCGTCTCCCGTACCGGATCGCGCGCCAGCCGCTTCCCGGCATGCTCGCGTTCAAGTCGGCGCTCGCCGAGAAGCTCGTCTTCTCGAAGATCCTGGCGCGCCTCGGCGGGAAAGTCCGGTTCGCGGTCTCGGGCGGCGCCCCTCTGTCCGCCGAGCTCGCGGCATTCTTCGTTGGCGCCGGGCTCGACATTCTCGAGGGCTATGGGCTCACGGAAACTTCGCCCGTCATCGCCTTCAACACTCTCGACCACCGCCGCCTCGGGACGGTGGGGCGCATCATCGCCGACGTGGAGGTGCGCATCGAGTCGGACGGGGAGATCGTCACGCGCGGGCCTAACGTCATGAAGGGGTACTTCAACAACCCCGAAGCGACCGCCGCGGCGATCGACAAGGACGGCTGGTTCTCCACCGGAGACATCGGGCACATCGACTCCGACGGATTCCTCCACATCACCGACCGCAAGAAGGACCTGATCATCAACGCCTACGGGAAGAACATCGCCCCGCAGCCGATCGAGAACCTTCTCAAGACCTGTCCCTACGTCGGGACGCCGGTCCTCATCGGCGACCGCCGGAAGTTCGTCTCGCTCCTCTTCGTGCCGAACTTCGAGGCGCTGCAGCGCGAGGCGAAGGCCCTCGGCGTCACCGCAGGCTCGAACGCCAAGCTCTGCGCGCACCCGCAGATCATCGCGACCGTCCAGAAGGAGATCGACCGCTTCAACGCGTCGCTCGACAAGCAGGAGAAGATCCGTCGGTTCACGATGATCCCGCAGGAGTTCACCATCGAGGGCGGGGAGATCACGCCGTCGCTGAAGGTGAAACGGCGCGTCATCGACGAGAAGTACAAGTCGCTGATCGACGCGATGTACGTAGACGAAGAAACCATGGCCTGATCCGGGTCGCGCGCAGGTCGCGCCCGGCGCGAGTATCCTGACGTGCGCGGCGCGATGGTCTGGTCGCACCCCCGCCACGGGAGATCGCATGAGCGCAACCGCCGTCGAACAGACAGAGACGCCCACTGCATCGGGCAGCGCCTTCCGCCTCGAGATCGACGGCCCGGAGGCGGTCCTCTGGTTCGACCAGCCCGGCGAGAAGGTGAACAAGTTCGCCGCCTGGGTGCTCGAAGAGCTCGACGGCGTGATCGCCGGGCTCGCGGTCATGACCGAAGTGAAACGGGTCTACATCGCGTCGCCGAAGCCAGGCATCTTCATCGCCGGCGCCGACGTCGAGGAGTTCACCCGGGTCGACTCCGCCGAGGGGGCGCTGGAGATCGTCAGGCGGGGGCAGCGCGTTTTCACCAACTTGCGAAAGCTGCCGCAGACGACGATCGCGGTCATCAACGGCGCCTGCATGGGAGGCGTCACCGAGCTCGCCCTCGCGTGCGACTACCGCCTCATGAGCGATTCGCCGAAGGCGGCGATGGCCCTTCCCGAAGTGAAGCTCGGCATCTTTCCGGCATGGGGAGGCACGACCTTCCTCCCGCGCCTCGTCGGCATTCCCGCCGCGCTCGACATGATCCTCACCGGCAAATCGATCAACGGACGCCGCGGCAAGCGGATGGGGCTCGTGGACGAGGTGATCCCGGCCGCGACGCCGCTCGAGGCCGCGCGCAAGTGGGGAGCCGCGCTTTCCGGCAAGCGGCGCGGCGGGAACACGAACACGCACTTCTACATCGAAGGCAACCCGCTCACGCGGCGCGTGATCTTCAACAAAGCGAAGGACTCCGTGATCTCGAAGACCGGCGGGCACTACCCGGCGCCGGTTAGGGCGATCGAGGTCATGGACACCGGCTTCAGCCGCGGCATCGAGGAAGGGCTCAAAGCGGAGGCGACCGAGGCCGCCAGCCTTTTCGGCAACCCTGTAGCGAGGAACCTCGTCGGACTCTTCTTCCTGATGGAAGAGGCAAAGAAGGATCGCGGGCCGGCGCCTGCGCCGATCGGTTCGGCGGGAGTTCTCGGTGCCGGGCTCATGGGATCGGGCATCGCGCAGACAATCGCCGACAAGGCCGACATCAACGTCCGGATGAAGGACGTGAACTGGAAGGCTCTCGGGGCCGGCATGAAGGCCGCGTCGCGCGTCTGGAAGAAGAAGGCCGAGCGCGGAAGGCTGACGCGCGGCGAGATGTCTCGCAAGCTCGCGAAGATCACGACGGCGACCGACTGGAGCGGCTTCCATCACGTCGACCTCGTCATCGAGGCGGTGCTGGAGAAACTCGAGCTGAAGAGACTCGTGCTTCGCGAGTTCGAGGGGATCGCGAAAGAGGGGGCGATCTTTGCGACGAACACGTCGACGATCCCGATCACGAAGATCGCCGAAGAGGCGAAGCGCCCCGATCGCGTCGTCGGCATGCACTTCTTCAGCCCCGTCGACAAGATGCCGCTGCTCGAGGTCATCGCGGGCGAGAAGACCTCGGCCGAGACGATCGCGACCGCGGTGGCGTTCGGAAAGAAGCTCGGCAAGACGGTGGTCGTCTGCAAGGACGGCCCCGGCTTCATCGTGAATCGCATCCTCGGGCCGTACATGAACGAAGCCGGGTTCCTGCTCGAGGAGGGCTACTCGATCAACGCGATCGACAAGGCGCTCGTGAAATTCGGGATGCCGCTCGGCCCGCTCAACCTGCTCGACGAGGTCGGCATCGACGTGGTCCAGAAGGCGGGGCACGTGCTCGCGGAGGCCTTCGGCGATCGGGCGAAAGCCTCGCGGCTCGTCGATCTGCTCGTCGCGGACGAGCGCTTCGGAAAGAAGAACGGACGCGGCGTCTACAAATGGGTCAACGGCAAGAAAACCGAGCCGGACCCGGCCGTCTATCGACTGGTCGGCGCCGCGGGCAGTGTCGAAGGGGACGCCGCCACGATGGCGACGCGAATGGTCGCGGGGATGGTCAACGAGGCTGCGATGATCCTCGACGAAGAGATTGCCGCGTGCGCCGCGGACGTCGACCTCGCGATGATTATGGGCACGGGCTTCCCGCCATTCCGCGGAGGGCTGCTCCGCCACGCCGACGAGCTCGGCGTCGGACGCGTGGTCGAGACGCTGCGCGAGCTCGAGGCGAAGCACGGGTCGCGCTTCGCGCCGAGCGACGCGCTTCTGCGAGTCGAAGCGGGCGGCCGCAGCTTCTACGATTCCTATCCGCGTGTCTGAACAGGCAGGCCAAGGGTCAAAGGCCAACGGTCGAAGCAGGCAAAGGCAAACGAAACGTCAGACGTCAATGCAGGCGAAGGTCAGACGTCGACGGCCAGAGCTGGCGAGCCGATTGGATGGAGCCGCGTGAACTTTCTCGCCCACTTCCTGCTCGCGAGCGCGCATGACGACCTGGTCGTCGGGAACCTCATTGCCGATTTCGCGCGCGGCAGCGTGGAGAAGGTCGACCAGAGATATCGTGTCGGGGTCGTGCTGCACCGGCGGATCGACGCGACGACCGACGAGCACGAAGCGACGCGGCGCGCCGTCGCGCGGGTTCGCGGCGCGTGCGGGCGATGGTCAGCCGTCGCGGCCGACGTCGTGCTCGATCACGTGCTGGCGCGCGAATGGGCGCGCTACTCCACCGAGCCGCTCGAGCACTTTTCCGCCCGGATCTACCGCACGCTCGCTCAGCGCAGCTTCGACCTTCCGCCACGCGGGCAGCGTCTCGCGGCCGCGATGGCCTCGGGCGACTGGCTGACCTCGTACCGCGAGATCGACGGCATCGCCGGCGCGTTGCGGAATATGGAGCGGCGCATCGGCCGCGGCGCGGCCCTCGCGCCGGCGGCGGAGATCGCTCGCGAGCGGTACGAGGAGTTCCGTGTGGATTTCGAGGAGCTGTTCGCGGATCTGCGCAGAGTTGCCAAGGCGACGCTCGCAGGCAGGGTTGCCGAAGGCGGGGTCACCCCGAGTGATCGCACGCCAGGTTGAATCGACGCCCCGAAGCAGCCCGTCATTCCGAAGCAGCTCGTCATTCCGAGCGAAGCGAGGAATCTGCAAGACATAGACCTGCTCGCTTCCGCAGCGACGATTTCTGGCTTGCGGCTTGGTTTTCCGTTGAGGAAGCGAGCAGTGAATTCGTTTGGCAGATTCCTCGCTTCGCTCGGAATGACATCCTCGTGTGCGGCGCCAACCTCCGCCTAACGCTTCACCTCGAAGGTCACGGTGAGCTGGAAGATCGTGGCGACCGGCTGGCCGTTGAGCCTTCCCGGCAGGAACTTCCACTGCATCACCGCGTTGCGCGCGGACTCGCCGAAGAGCTGGTGCGTCGCCGAGACGACGGTTGCGCTCGTGATTACGCCATCCTCGCCGACGATGCACTCGACCATCGCGGAGCCGCGCAGGCCGACGCCGACGAGAATCTTCGGGTACTCCGGCTGGACGCGGACGCGAACGACCGGCATGGTCGCGGAGCCCGGGCCAACCTGCACGGGGCCAACCGGCCCGCCGATGTCGCTGCCGGACGGGCTTCCGCTCGATCCGGGACCGGCCACCACAATCTCCGGCAGCGAGCTCGACGCGGGACCCACAACGGGGATCGTGTCGGGAGTCGACTCCGGCGTCTGCGTCGTCGGGTTCGAGATCGGCGTCTGCGTGAAGATCGATTCAGGGCTCTTCGGCGGTGCGCCCTTCGGCGGAGGATCGACGCGAACCGGTGGCTTCACCTCCTGCATCACCGGCGCCGGGCGGAAGCCCTGGAACGACTCGAACTGCGCGGGCGCGTTGCTCGGCAGTACGACTCCCCAGACGCCCGAGAGAATCGCCGCGGTTACCGCCAGACCGTGCAGCCCGACTGAAACCGGAAGCACGGCGACGCGGCTTCGGCGGATCGGCTGCACTCTCGACTCGACGACGACGGTTTCGAACATGGCACGTTTCCTCCCTGCATGGTTCGACACCGTGCAGGAAGGAAACGAAACCGGACCGGCGCGCAGCGCGAGCGTCAGGCCTGCGCGCCGGCCGAGGTGATCTCGATGCGATTCCGCCCGCCCTGTTTTGCCCGGTAGAGCGCCTCGTCCGCGCGCTTGAACACGGCCTCCGCCCCGAGCGCGCAGGCGTCGCCGTCGATGACAGCGACACCGAAGGAGACGGTTACGCGCAACTCGTCCCCGTCGCTCGCAATGGCGAGCGCCTCGACCCGTTGTCGGAGGCGCTCGACCAGCGACGTCGCGCCTTCGAGGTCCGTGCCCGGTAGCAGGATCGCGAACTCCTCGCCGCCCCACCGGGCGACGACGTCGCTGCTTCTCGCCTCGTCAGCGAGTGCGGTCGCGATCGCGCGCAGGACCCGGTCTCCGGCGAGATGCCCGCGCGTGTCGTTAATCGCCTTGAACCGGTCGGCGTCGCCGATGCCGACGGCGAACGGCTGGCCCGAGCGGCTGAAGCGCTTCAGCTCCTCGGTTAGGCGCTCCTCGAACACCTGGCGGCGTGGAAGCCCGGTGAGCGGGTCGCGCATCGCAAGCTCCGTGAGCCTCGAGTTCTCCAGCATCACCGAGGCGGCCGTAGCAATCGACGCGAGCCTCCCGAGGTCGTCGCGATCGAGGTCGAGCGGTCCGGTCGCATTGTCGCCGAGCGTCAGGAACCCGATCCGCTCGCCGCGATGCTCGATCGGGACGAGGCAGCGCGCCCCGAGGGCGTCGAGCGTGCGGCGAAGCGCGGGCGATTCGCCGGCGCCGTCGCCGCGAAGGAGCGGAGCACGCCGCAACGGGACGGTCGCGAGCTGTTCGGCCGTGAGGACGGCGTCGATCGGGGGATCACCTTCGACTCCGACGAACGCGCGCGGGCGATAGAAGTCTCCCGAGTCGTCGGCGAGAAACACGGCGACGCGCTCGCTTCCGAGCGCGTCGTGCAGGCGCGAGGCGAGTCGCTGGGCGACCTGGCCGGTGTTCGCGAACTGTGCGAGGTCG
This sequence comes from Thermoanaerobaculia bacterium, assembly GCA_051305935.1. Lineage (GTDB taxonomy): Bacteria > Acidobacteriota > Thermoanaerobaculia > Gp7-AA8 > Gp7-AA8 > JACPDH01. Next base: position 9,923 of record JBPPMG010000421.1, on the reverse strand, counting down.
GCGATGACTCCCGTTTCGAATTCGCGCAGCGCCTTTTTCTCGTGGAACAGCGTGCGGTCGACCAGCGCGGTGATTCGTTGCGCGACGGGGCGTAACGCGACGCCACCCAGCACGAGCAGGAGCGCGACTCCCCAGGTCGCGGCGCGCGAGCCGACCACGCTTCCGGCGACCTGCCCGAGCGACACGAGAGCGACCCAGAAGGCCGCGACGACCACTCCGAGGCTCAGACCGTAGATGAGGCCTTTGCGGAGAACCGTTCCCACCTCGAAGAGTCGAAATCCCAGGATCGCGAGGAAGAAGCCGATCGGCACGATCAGCACGACGAGCCACTTCGTGACCTCGAAGGCGGGAATCGCCTCGCTCCAGGGAAAGAAGAGCTGTCGCGCGACGGAGAGGCCCCACGGAATGACCGAGACGAGGCAGATCAACGCCTGTCGGCGCCCGTCGAGTGACGCGCTTCGCCGCGCGGCCGAGCCGAGGAGAACGATCATCATGACGGCCGCGTACATCGAGCGGACGCGGAGGAGCGACTCGGCGGTCTCCATCGGGTCGCCCGGCACGAGCGCCCCGAGCGCGGGCTCGAACGGCGCCACCAGGAGCAGGCCGATCACGATCGAGAGCACGACGGCGGCGGCGTAGTGCGCGGGAATGAACCACCGTCCGCCGAACGCGATCGGGTTAGGCGTCGGAATGAGCGACGAGACGTGGATGTAGATCGCGAAGTCGAACGTGTACATGAAGCCGAACGCCATCAGGATCGCGGGACGCCATGCAGAGGAGAGCGAGCTCCATTCGACCGACGCGGGGACGAAGTAGAGGGCGATCATCACGCCGACGAGCGCGAACATCGCGACGCGCGGGTCGCGCGGCCGGCGCCAGAGCACGACGAGGCTCAGCGCGGCGAAGAGGGCGACGATCGCCGTGTAGACGATCCAGCGCAACTGCTCGCGGCCCGAGGTCTCCGTGAGCCGCGGCAGCTGCACGAAGGCGAGATCGAGGGCGTAGAAGAGCAGCGCGAGGACGAAGCGCCGGTTCCACATGAGGACCATTCTGGACGGGGATGGGCGCGCGGGCAATCGCCGCGGCCCCGGATCAGTCCTCCAGGAGCGTGAAGGTCCCGCGTGGCTCGAATAGGTTGCGGCATCGCAACACGCGCACCGAGCGCACGACTTCGCCGCCGCGCCGGATCTCGATCGCTGCCTCCTCGGTGACGCTCTCGAAGATCTCGCCGAGCTCGGCGTCGAAGCCGCTCTTCTCCGTCACGAAGAGAAAGTTCGATCCGCGCAGCTCATCGGGGCGATACCAGTAGAGCGATGGAAGGCCGGAGACGGCGTTCTTCTTCATCCACGCGAGTCGCGTCGGCATCTCGCCTCCCGTCAGGAACGAGAGGAGGTGGACGTGCGTGTAGTTCTCGGACGCCATCATCTCGCCGGGCGCGAGCCGCCGCTGCGCTTCGGCCGCGATCTCGGCATTGCCGATCGCGAAGACGAGGTACTTCGGCGAGATTCTGACCGGGCTGCGCGCGTACGACCATTCCATCCCGAGCAGTCGTTCCGGGGCGAGCGCGATCGCGCTCACGGCAATCGTAACGACGGCGCAGAGCACGGCCGACGCCACGACGAGCGCGCGGCGTGCGCGGAAATCGACGATGCCGGTCGCGATCGCGCCGAGCAGCAGGAGAGGGGCCGCCCAGTGCGCGCCGGGCCGGCTATTGAGCGCAACGAGCGTGAAGATCACGAGGGGCGCCACGGCTGCGAGGACGAGCGGGCGCGCGGCCTCCGATTGTTTCCAGAGCAACCACAACGCCACGAGGCCGGCGACGAACAGGAACGGCGTCGCCAGCAGCATGTTCGTGCCGAGGAATTCGGCCGCTCCGAGCGGATCGAGCCCGCCGCCGCGCGTGTGGCGCTCCTCGAGCTGGAAGGTGATGTTCGCCCAGTCATGCTTCGCGCCCCAGATCCAGAACGGTGCCGTCAGCGCGAACGCGAGCAGCGCGGCAAGCCATGGATGCCGCGTGCGCAGCGTCGCGCGCGCCCGGGCGATGAAGAAGAGCGGCACGATTGCGGCGAGCACGAGAACGACGGTGATCTTCGCGAGGAAGCCGATGCCGATCGCCGCGCCGAAGATCCACCAGCCTCGCGCCTCGCCCCGCGCGACGACGACGGCCCCGAGGGTCGCGACCACGAACGCGGCGAGCATCGGGCTGTCGGTCCATGCGTAGAACGAACCGATGAAAAAAATCGGCATCGCGTTGAGCGCGAGCCACGCCCGCTCCGCGCCGTTCGCGGGGCCGCCGAGGCGCCTAACGAATTCTGGAAGCGCCAGCGCGATGACGAGGCCGGAGAGAATCGACGGGAGCCGGATCGCGAGCGAAGTCTCTCCGAAGAGTGCGCGGAACGGGATCATCGACCAGAAAAGGAGCGGCGTGTGGTCGAGATAGCTCCAGTCGAGATGCCGCGAGCAGTCCCAGTATTCGGCCTCGTCGCCGGAGACCGGCAGCACGATCGCGAGCGCGACCTTGAGTGCAGTCAGGGCGAGGACGAGCAGCGCGTACCGGGAATTGAGAACTGAGAATTGAGAATTGAGAGATGGCGGTGACGACGCGTGTCGTCGAACCTCCGACTCTGAGCCTTGTTCAGCCGAGTGCATCACAGTGGTGTTTCCGAGAACGCCAACGCCGGCAGGCGTTGCAATCTCTCAATTCTCAGTTCTCAATTCCGCGGCGGCGGGCCCCACCCGCAGCGGCACCACCAGCCCGACGTCCCCGAGGTCGCTGAACCAGTGGACGAACTCGTCGACCATGTCGATCTGGATGTAGTAGAGGCCCGGCTCGGCAGGGGCGTCGAATTCGACTTCGATCACTTTCGAGACGCCCGGGCTCCACTCGCCGGTCGACCGGCCATCGCGAAAGAGATCGCGCGCCGGCGTGCGGGGCTGGCGGAACAACTCGACGGCATCGGCCGGGTGGGCATCGAACGGGCCGAGAATCCGCGCGCCGAGCCGGATACCGCGCTCCCTGTCGGCGGGGGCGGTCCAGGAGATTCCCGAGATGTTCTCGACCTCGACGGCGAGCGAGATGCGGGTGCCCGGTTCCGCCATTCCCGGGAACTCGCCCGTGGCCGTGAGGCGGGCCGCATAGGGAGGCGGATAGTAGGAAGTTTTCAACCACTCCCGAAATACTTCGGGTGCGTGCTCGCGGCGCGCGCTCGCGAGCCACTCTTCGTAGAGGTTGAAGAACCCGTGGAGCGCGCAGGTGTCGCGGTTGCAGAGGTGCCCCTTGAGTCGCGACAGCTCGGACCTCGCCGTTTGGAGCGATTCTCCCTGGAGCAGGTGGACGACGCCGGCGGCCCAGCCGCTTCGGTCGAGGCCGCTGTGGCAATGGAGAAGGATTGGCCGCGGCGCACGGTCGAGAGCCTGTACGAGTACGAGCGTCTCGACACGTGGCGGCCAGTCGAACGTCTCGAACCGAAGGCTGACCATCCCGAGGCCCAGCTTCGATGCTGCGTCGCGCTCCTCGCGGAACCACTCGTGCTTCGGGTTCGGGCCGCGGAGATTGACGATCGTCCGGATTCCCTTCGAGGAGACGGCGCGTGCGATCGCTTCGCCGCTCGGCTGTGAGGCGCGGTAGATTTCGCCGGCGAGCACTTCGCGAAGGTGAAAGGAGTGAACGCGCCAATACCAGAGCCCTGCAGCGGCGAGGAGAAGCGCAACGAGAGCGAGTGCGACCGTTGCGAGGCGGCGGCGGGGGCGTCGGGAGGGCGTCGGTTCGGTCATTTGTCTCGGGCGGCAACGAAGGCGGGCGTGGATCTCTTCCAGTACGTGTGCGAAAGCGTCTCGCGGCCCGCGTTACTGCGTGTCGTCTCCGAAAAGAACGCTCTCGTAGCGATCGGCCTGCTGGGCGAGATAGGAGATGACCAGCATCGCCGCGGCAGGCTCGATCATCCCGAGGGGAAGCGTCTCGGTGAGCAGCAACTCGTCGCGAAGAACCGCGACCGCTCCGAAGACGAGATGGGCGTTGAGCCCGAGAGCGCTGCTTCCGCGGCGCTCGTCGACGACCGACGAAGGGCCGATGACGCTCGTGAAACGAACGAACGCGATGTTCTCGTGGCGGAACTCGTGAAGGCGCACGCTGTGGGAGCGGGCGAACTCGGTAGCGAGGGTGAACTCGACCCACTTGCCGCCATCCTCGTACTCCCAGTCCTTTTCCCGGCGGATCAGCTCCGCGAGCTCGTGTATCGTCATTCCGATCCCTGATGTACCATCGAATTCTACAGCGCACAGGGCGAATCGAGGATCAATCGTGTCGAAGGGGAATCGGCTGCCTCCGGACGATCTCGACCGGGCGATCGAGGCTCGGAGCATCGAGATCCGCGCACGGCAGCTAGAGCTGCCGGTCGAGAAGCTCCTCGAGATGTTCCGGGACGGCAGTCGCGATTCATCGAGTCGCTGCTCCTCGGTCTCCCGGTCCCGCCGCTCGCGGCGGTCGAGCTGATCGCCTCGTCGTCGTACGCGCTGGTCGACGGCCTCAACCGGCTCTTCACGCTGGCCCACTTCGTCGACGGACTTCCGGACGACTGCTCGCAGACGCTGCGCCTGACCGACTGCGATGTCGTGCCGCGGCTCAACCAGTCGACGTTCGAGTCGCTCGGCGTCGACCTGCGCCACAGGCTTCGATGCGCGACGCTGCGGCTCGACCTCATCGCGAAGGCGAGCGATCCACACATTCACTACCATCTCTTCAAGAGGCTGAACAGCGCGCTCGGGACGCCGAGCGAGCACGAGATCCGGGAATGCGCCGTCCGCCTGCTCGGCGACGGCTTCCTCTCGATCATCAGCGCGCTCGGGAAGCAGGCGGAGTTCTCGATGTGCACGCTGCACCTCGGCGAGGAACGGCGGCTCCGTCGATTCGACGCGGAACTCGTCCTCCGCTACTTCGCTTTCCGCAATTTCCGTTTCGAGTATCACGGCGATCGCGCCGATTTCCTCTCGGAGTACATGGAGGCGGTGACCGATGGCAAGCTGCCGTTCGACGAAGCGCGCGAGCGCGCCGCCTTCTCGAAAGTGTTCCTCCTCCTGGCATCGGCGCTCGGGGAGAACGCCTTCACACTCGTGAACATGCAGGGAGCCTTTGGGTTCCAATTCGTCGACGACCACTTCGAGCCTTTCACGCAGGGGATTCAGCCCTTCCTCGACAGGCTCGACCTTACCGACTCTGCACACGTCGACAGCCTTCGGGAGGGATTGATCGCCGCCAAGCATCTGCCGATCTTCCGGCGACCCGTGAGCCGGCCCTATCTGATGCCGGCGGAGGAGCTTCGCCTGCGCATCGACGCGGTCGAGCGCGAGGTCGGCCGCCAGCTCGCCACCTGACGGCCGGCGGCGCGGATGGCGCGGCTCGCCGGCGATTCGAGCACGGCGCGCTCCTTCCGGGGTGTTCCGAGGACGCATTCACCCCCCTGCCGGAGGATGAGTTGGAGAAAGGGTGCTCGCTCGACTACGATGATTTCCACCCAATCGGACAGCACGACCGGGCTCTAAGACCATGAACGTCAGCGAGATCATGACCCGCGAGGTGATCACCATGCGCCCGGAATCCAATCTGCGCGAGGCGATCGGCGTCATCCAGAGGTTCAGGATTCGACACATCCCGGTCGTCGACGATGGCAAGCTGGCGGGAATCGTGACCGACCGCGACATCAAGCGGGCCACTCCCTCGATTCACGGCGGCGTGACGCAGGAAGACTACGAACGGGTGCTCGACGAGACGAAGCTGTTCCAGGTGATGACCCGCGACCCGATGACGGTCGCTCCGGAATCGTCGATCAAGGAAGTCGCGAAGCTTTTGGTCGAGAAGAAGTACGGGGCGCTTCCGGTCGTTTTCGACGGGACGCTCGTCGGCATCGTCAGCGACATCGACCTGCTGCGCGTGCTTTACGACCTGCTCTAAGTGCCCCGGGCGTCACAGCTCGAGCTTCGAGACGGTGCCGCACTCGAGCATCGTGCTTCCGTAGTAGGGGTTCCTCACCTTCTCGTCGGTCTGGAGCCATTTCTTGTAGGTGCTCGTCATCGGGCATTCGACCACGACACGACCCTTTGCCAGGTCCGGATTCGCGACGAGCAGGGTGATCACCGCCTTGCTGAGCTCGCCGAAGTTTTTGCGGGCGGTCGTCAAGTCGCCCGCGTCAGCTGCGAGCTCCGCGGCCTCCGTCGCGATCGACGTGTACAGGAGCCGGGTCGGATCTGTGGAAGCCGTCTCGAGCTCGCGGGCTGCCGAGCCCACGGCGGTCGCGGCGGCGACGACGCCGTTCGTCGAATCGTTGGCCAGCGCCTGGTGGATCGATTCGTAGTTCACCATCACGGTGCGGAACGGCCCCTGCGCATCGACAGGGAGGCTCGCGACGGCTTCGGCGGTCGAAGTAGCCGGTGAGACCGTGGCGGTCGCCGGGTCGGTGGAAGCCGTACGGTCCCCGCTCTCCGTGGCACGTTCGCCGCTGCAGGCGGTGAGAAGCAGGATGAGGGCGGTCGTCAGGGGGGTAGCTCGCATGTTCGATCTCCTGGCGCAGCCGTTCGCGGCGCGTTCTCTGAAGAACCCCTGGCCGCGATGGGTCATTTCATCCGGGCTCGTGGTCTATCATGCTCGCGCACGTGCGCGGAGCGGCGATGCGGAATCGATACGGAGGGCGGCAGCCGAGATGAGTGAGACCCTGGTCAGGATCGTGCACAAGGAGGACGTCGAGGATCTCGCGGCGCGCGGCATTGCGCTGGAAGAGGCCGCGCGGCAGTTCGATCTCCTTCGTGATCCGAAGCCGATGGTGCAGCGTCTGGATCGTCCCGCAACGCCCGAGGACGGTATCCGCAACCTCGGCGGTCATGCCACGACCGAACTGGCCGAGCGGGCCGCAAGTGCGCAGCTCGCGGGACGCGTGTCGAAATTCGTGCCGGCCTCGGGGGCGGCTTCGAGGATGTTTCAGTCGCTTACCGCGGCGGTCGACGCGTTCGAGCGCGGCGACGCGGGCGCGCTCGAGTCGTCGGACGCGCTGCGATTCTTCGAGAGCCTCGATCGGCTGCCGTTCCGTCGCGAGCTCGCTTACAACGGCGTGCTTCCCACCCTCACCGGCGCCGAGCGAATGCAGGCGCTTGCCCGCGTCCTGCGCCGCGACGGCCTCGGATACGCGGCGAAGCCGAAGGGGTTGATTGCGTTTCACCGCTATGGCGAAGAGTCGCGAAGCGCCTTCGAAGAACAACTTGTCGAGGCGGGACGCTATGCGGCGGATGGCGCCGGGCGCTGCCGCGTACACTGCACCGTCCCCGAGGGATCGTCGGCCGATTTCGAGTGGCTCCTGGACAGCCGTCGTGCGGAGATCGAGTCGCGTGCGGCAGCGAGGATCGAGCTCACCCTCTCGACGCAGAGGGCGTCGACCGACACGATCGCGATCACTCCCGAGGGAGGGCTCTTCCGCGACGAGGAAGGCCGCATGCTCTTCCGGCCGGGAGGCCACGGCGCGCTGCTCTCGAACCTGCAGGATCTTGGCGGCGACATCGTCGTGGTCAAGAACATCGATAACGTGGTTCCCGAGAGCCGCATGGGAGTGGTGGTTGTCTGGCAGAAAGTCCTCGTCGGCTATCTCGTGATGTTACAGGAGGCGGTGAGCCGCTACCTGCGGACGATTCAGGAGGATGGGCACGACGACGCGATGCTCGACCAGGCGCTCGACTTCGCGGCGACGCAGCTGTCGATTCCCGACACGCGAAGTGTCAAGTTGTCCGACGCCGCGACCAAGCGGGCATTTCTCGAACGCAACCTCGATCGGCCGATCCGCATCTGCGGCGTCGTGCGCAACGAAGGCGAGCCGGGTGGTGGCCCCTTCTGGAGCCGGGGCTCCGACGGCAACGCGAGACTGCAGATCGTCGAGTCCGCCGAGGTCGACATGTCGGACGACGAGCAGAAGTCGATCTGGTCGTCGTCGACACATTTCAACCCGGTCGATCTCGTGCTGGGGATGCGGGACTGGCGCGGCAACGCCTATTCGCTCGACCTGTTCGCCGAGCCTCGCGCCGTTTTCCGCGCGAAGAAGTCGAGCGGGGGACGCGAGCTGATCGCTCTCGAGCGCCCCGGCCTCTGGAATGGCGCGATGGCGTACTGGAACACGATCTTCGTCGAGGTGCCGGCTTCGACCTTCGCGCCGGTGAAGACCGTCTTCGACCTGCTCAGGCCGGAACACCAGGAGTAATGCGGAACGCGGAATGCCCGGAATGCGGAATGCGGAATGCGGAACGGGGACGCGGGGAACACTAACGCGGAACGCACCGACCTGCAGGGACACCAGGTGCCGTGCCGCTGATGCCTGGAGTTAGGCGCGCTGGACTTTGCAATCGGAGCCGACTCAGTCTGCGGTGCCTCCGATCGGTTGAAGAGCTCCGCGGCGAAGCCATGGCGCTTGAGGATGGACGGGCCGATCAGCCTGCGCTGTCGGGTTCGGGCTCGGAGCGCTTCGGCCGGCGGCGCAGGATCGCGAGCTGCGCGAGAAGAAGCGCGAGCGCGCTCACACCGAGGCCTGCAGCCACGAGCGGGTTGCGGTAGCGAAACTCGACGATGTGCCTTCCTTCGGGGACGACCACGCCCTGGTAGGCCACGTTCACCTGCCGGATCGGCGCCGGCGCGCCGTCGACCGTCGCCTTCCAGTACTTGTGCGCGGTCACGGAGGCGACGAGCAGCGCTTCGCCCCCGGTGTTGACGCTGACGCGCGCGCGGTTGGCCGATTCCTCGATCGACTCGACGAGCCCTCCGGCGGGAGCGAACGCGTCGCGCTCGACGAACGCGATGCCTCGGACACTCTCGCGTTCGGAAACGCGCTCGACGAACGCCGCGACGTCGGGAGCCTCGACGATCCCGGATGCCAGGAAGTAGCGCGGGTTGTCGCCGAGGTCGACGAGATCGACGGGCCTCGCGCGCGACGGATCGTCTCCGGGACCGAGCACGCGCGCCTCCTCGCGGCTGAAGAGCGCGACCCAGCGGGCGTTCGACATCGCGGAGAAATGCTCGATGTAGCGGTTCGAGCGATCGCGCACCTTCCACATCGCCTCGGTGAGCTCGGCCGTTCGCAGAAGCTGCGTCTGGTCGATGTCGGTGTCGAAGACGCTGCGCACTCCCCAGTTCGCCGCGAGTCGGGGAAAGAGCCCGTTGCGCGTGATCCAGACGCGCGTCGCGGGGTCTGCGTAGTGCATCCGGGCGCTCGGTGAGGCCGTACTCCACTCCGCCATGTGGAACAAGCGCCATGCAGCGCGATCCGGGGGGAGCGATTGGACGATCTCGGGGGCCTCGGTGACGAACGACGCGGGCTTGCGCGGACAGAGCTCGAGCGACTGCAGCGAGAGATCGGCGGCGGCGAAGGCGAGCGCGGCGACGATCGCGGAGCGTTTCCAACCGGAGGAAAGGAGGCTCACGACGGCGAGGGCGATCGCAGCTCGCGCGGCGTACCCGCCGAGTGCGGCGCCAAGCAGGGCGGCGCCTTCGGCCGGTTGCGAGGATCCCTGCGGAAAGATCGCCTCGAAGAGTGCCGGCCACGACGGAAGGAGGGTTGCGCCTAACGCGACGAGCGAGCAGAGGAACAGGGATGCCGCCACGCGGACGGCGGTGGGGCGCGAAGCCGCGTCCCGGATCAGGCGATCGAGCACCGCCGCCGCCGCGATCGTGACGAGAAAGAGTGCGGCGATTCCCAGTTTCTCGGGGTAGCGGATCATCGTGAAGGGAGGGATGTGGGAAAGGGCTCCGGCCGGCCCCCTGGAGCCCGCTGCCGCGATCCAGAAGAACGCGGCGCCGCCGGTCAGCCACCAGAACCACACGCCTGGCCGACGCAGCGCGCCCGCGACCAGGAGGATCGGCACCAGTGCGCCGGCGTAGAAGCTCAGGACGAACGGTGCCC
>JBPPMG010000383.1:0-6150 GCA_051305935.1 Thermoanaerobaculia bacterium | reverse complement strand
AAGTTGCAGGTACCGAAAAACGTAGTGGCGACGGCCTCCGGCCGTCGCGCGGAGGCCGCAGCCTCCGCTACGAGGGAGTCCCGATGACCACGTCCTTCCGCCCCCGAATCGAGTTCCTGGCTCCCGACGATGTCGAGCGCATCGTAGGCGAGGCGTGCCGCGTCCTCGAGACGACGGGAATCCTCGTCGAGAACAGCGACGCCACGCGACTCCTGCTCGAAGGCGGCGCGACGCAAAGCGGCGATCGCATCACCCTGCCCGAGCAACTCGTACGCGGCGCGCTCGACAGCGCGCCGTCGCGCGTGCTCGTCTACGATCGCGACGGCAACGTCTCCCTCGACCTCGGCGAATCGCGCGTCCACTTCGATCCCGGCTCCGCCGCAATCAACATCCTCGATCCCGCGACGAGGCGGCGACGCGATGCCGTCACCTCGGATGTCGTGAAGCTAGTGCGCCTGGTCGACGGGCTAGCGAATTACGCCGCGCAGTCGACCGCGCTCGTCGCCTCGGATGTACCTGCCGACGCCGGAGACCGCTACCGTCTCTACCTCGCCCTTCGCCACGGCCGAAAGCCGGTCATCACCGGGACGTTCCGCAAGGACGGCTTCGCGCCAATGCACGCCATGCTGTCGACGGTCCGCGGCGGCGCGAGGGCACTCGCCGAGAAGCCTCTTGCCATCTTCGACTGCTGCGTGAGCCCTCCTTTGAAATGGAGCGACCTGACCTGCCAGTCGCTAGTCGACTGCGCCCGCTCGGGCCTGCCGGCCGAAGTCATCCCGATGCCGCTCACGGGCGCGACCTCGCCGGTGACCCTCCGCGAGACGATCGTGCAGCACTGCGCAGAGAACCTCTCCGGACTCGTCATCCATCAGCTCGCGAGTCCGGGAGCTCCGTTCGTATTCGGCGGCGCGCCCGCCGCGTTCGACATGCGCCGCGGCACGACGCCGATGGGTGCAATCGAAACGATGATGCTCGGCTCCGGTTACGCGCAGGTCGGCCGGCATCTCGGACTTCCGACGCACGGCTACTTCTGCGTTTCCGACGCGAAGAGCGTCGATTACCAGGCCGGGCTCGAGAGCGGCATCGGCGCGATCCTCGGCGCGCTCGCTGGAGTGAACATGATCTCCGGCCCGGGGATGCTCGACTACCTGCTCACCCAGTCGCTCGAGAAGATTCTGCTCGATCACGAGGCGTGCGGAATGGCGCTCCGCGCGATCCGTGGAGTGGAAACGGGAGGCGGCGACTCGGTCGCGCTGATCTCCGAGGTCGTGCGGTTAGGCGAGTTCCTCTCGCACGACCACACGCGAAAGAACTGGAAGCGAGAGCTTACGCAGGCTGCGCGAGTGATCGATCGCGCCAGCTACGGAGACTGGGAAAGCACGGGAGCGTCGACCGCCGAGGAGCGAGCCGCCGAGGAAGTCGGGCGCCTGCTCGCGAAGAGCGCGGTGCCGCCGCTCGCGGCCGAGGTGGATGCTGAGCTCACCGCGATCATGCGCGCGGAGGCGGTCACGTTCGGGATGGCAGCGTTGCCGGTCGGAGCGTAGCGACTGCCGACAACGATTCGTGCATCACCGCCAGGGCTGCGGGTGGTCGCGTAGCGACCGCCGATCCTAGCCCCCGGTCGAAGACCGGGGCACGCGGAGACGACAAATGATGCGCGCCGCGTAGCGGCGCAAGAACACGACGCGCGAGGCATCGGCCATGTTTAACAATCCGCGATTCCGGCGCCGCGATGCGGCGCAAACGAACCGGCGACCGCCTGACCCCCGGTCTTCGACCGGGTGCTAAGCTCGGTCGCCGCTACGCGACGTACGGCCCCGGCCCGCTCATCGGATCTCGCCTGTTTGCGCGCCTGGTGCGGCTCTTCGAGCCGCCGCGAAAGCTTCGCTTTCGCACTCCACATGCGTGTACTGCGAACTTTGACCTGCGTTCTCGCCCTTCGCCTCTCGCCTAACTGTCCGCCAACGCCCTCAGCAGCCGGACCGCCACCGTCACCATCGCGAGGTCGATCGCCTGCACGCCGCGGAGCTCGTTGATCAACTGGTCGATCCGCGACATCACCGCCGGTCGTCCACCCAGCCACGTTCCGACGGGGTCGACACTGTTCGCGTCGGACGTTTCGAGAATCTTCGACGAGATCCGTCCGTGGCACGCGTAGGCGTCCTCGAGCAGCGCGTCGGCGGCGGCCTTCTGCCACGGGCTGTCGCCCCCTCCGGCACGCGCCGCCGCGTAGAGCTGGTCGAGATGCAGCCGCTCGCCGAGCGCGAAGTAGACGCGGCCGACATCTTCGGACGAGAACCCGCCGTCGAGCGACATGCGAACGATATCGAACGCGGCCGCGAGCTTCTCGAGGCTCGCGAGGCGCAGCGCAAGGTCGGTCGGCAGTCCCCACATCTCGATGTCGTGCGCCTTGACGCGGACCTCCGCCCAGTCGCTCTCGCTGAGCACCGCCGAGAGCGCGATGTGAAGCGCCGCGATGCGAGGGCGGAACTGATCGATGCAAGTCGACGTGTCGAGCCCCGGGTAGCGCCGGAGCAGCCAGAGCGTCGACCGCTCGACCAGCCCGGCGATCTCCAGGAACATCGTCGTCTGGATCGCCGCCGGAACCCGGTTGTCGAGCCCCTCGATCGCCTGCCACAGGGTCTGGAGGTCGAATGCGTCCCGCGCGATCGTGTACGCGCGCGCAACGTCTCCGGGGCTCCTGCCAGTTTCCTCCATCATGTGCTGGAGGAAGGTCGGGCCGACCCGGTTGATCATCGCGTTGGTCACGCAGGTGGCGATGATCTCGCGTCGGAGGCGGTGCTTCTCGATCCCCGGGCGGAACTCTTTCTGAAGCGGCTTCGGGAAATAGGCGACGAGCTCGCGCGCCAGCACCAGATCGTCAGGCGCATCCGAGGCGAGGAGCTCGTCGTAAAGGTGGATCTTGCTGTACGCGAGGAGGATCGCCAGCTCGGAACGCATGAGGCCGAGTCCGGCCGCGCGCCGCTCGAGAAATGCCTCATCGTCGGGCAATCCCTCGATCGCCCTGTCGAGCCTGCCCGCACGCTCGAGGCTGCGTATGTAGCGGCTCTGAACGTCCAGCGCTCCCAGGCCCAGCGCCTCGGCTGCGGAGATCGCCTGCGTCTGTTCGTAGTTGTCCCGGAGAACGAGCCGGCCAACTTCGTCGGTCATGTCGGCGAGCAGAGTGAGCCTCCGCTCGGCGCTCAGCTCCCCTTCGGCGACGAGGCTGTCGACGAGGATCTTGATGTTGACCTCGTGGTCGGAGGTGTCGACGCCGGCGGAATTGTCGATGGCGTCGGTGTTGATCCTTCCCGCGCCGTGATGCCGGCCGGCGAGCGAGAACTCGATGCGCGCCCGCTGCGTCAGTCCGAGGTTCGCCCCTTCGCCGACGACCTTGCAGCGAAGCTCCGTCGCGTCGACACGCAGCGCATCGTTCGCGCGGTCGCGCGCGTCGGCATGCGTCTCGTCGCTCGCCTTCACGTAGGTGCCGATACCGCCAAGCCAGAGCAGGTCGACGTCCGCCTTGAGCATGGCGCGGATCAGGTCCGTCGGTGTCGTCGCGTTCGATGCGAGGCCGAAGCGATACTTCACCTCGTCCGAGACGGTGAGCGACTTGAGCTTCCGCTCGAGAATCGCGCCGCCCTGCGAGAGGACCCCGGTCGAGTAGTCTGCCCAGGTCGACCGCGGAAGATTGAAGAGCCGCTCGCGCTCGGCGAAGCTCGTCGCCGGATCGGGATTCGGGTCGACGAAGATGTGCATGTGGTTGAAGGCGCCGACGAGTTTCGTGTGGCGCGACAGCAGCATGCCGTTGCCGAAGACGTCGCCCGCCATGTCGCCGATGCCGACGCAGGTGAAGTCCTTCGTCTGGATGTCGATGCCCGCGCCGTGCTCGCGGAAGTGGCGCTTGACCGCCTCCCAGGCGCCCTTCGCGGTGATGCCCATCTTCTTGTGGTCGTAACCGACCGAGCCGCCAGACGCGAATGCGTCTCCAAGCCAGAAGCCGTAGTCCTTCGACACGCCGTTCGCGATGTCCGAGAAGGTCGCCGTTCCCTTGTCCGCTGCGACGACCAGGTACGGATCGTCGGCATCGAGGCGCACGACGTCGCGCGGCGGCACGACGTCGCTGCCGCGAAAATTGTCGGTGATGTCGAGCATGCCGCGGAGCAGCGTCTTGTAGCACTCCACCCCTTCGCGCTGGAACTCCTCGCGCGCCGCGGGAGGCCGCTTGAGGACGAACCCGCCCTTCGAGCCGACCGGCACGATGACGACGTTCTTCACCATCTGCGCCTTCACGAGACCGAGGATCTCGGTGCGGAAGTCCTCGCGGCGATCCGACCAGCGGATGCCGCCTCGCGCGACCTTGCCGCCGCGCAGATGCACACCTTCCATCCGCGTCGAGTAGACGAAGATCTCGAACATCGGGCGCGGGCTCGGGAGCTCGGCAACCCGTTTCGAGTCGAACTTGAACGACAGGTATTCCTTGCGCTCGCCGCGCTCGTCACGCTGGTAGCAGTTGGTCCGAATGGTCGAGTCGACGAGGTTCAGATAGCGGCGGAGGATCCGGTCCTCGTCCGCGTTCGTGATCCCCTCGAGGCCCTGCTCGATCTGCTTGCGGATCGTTTCTGCTTCGCCGCGCTGCTCGGCCGTGAGCGCCGGATCGAAGGTTAGGCGGAAGAGCCGGACGAGATCGGCCGCGATCGACGGATGGTTTGCCGCCGTCTGCTCCATGTACTGCTGCGAGAACGCGATGCCGGTCTGGCGCAGATACTTCGTGTAGGCACGCAAGACGACGACCTCGTTCCACGCGAGCCCGGACTGGACGACGAGCCGGTTGAAGCCGTCGTCCTCCATCTCGCCCTTCCACACGCGGCGCATCGCATCCCGGAACTTCTCGCGGATCCCGTCGATGTCGATCGGGAAGCCGTGCGTCTCGAGATGGAAGTCGCGAATGTGGACCTTCGTCGCCGCGGACGGCAGGTTCACGTCGAACGGCAGCACGAGGCTGACCTTCAGCCCCATGTTCTCGAAGTGGGGGATCATCTCGGAAAGCGTCCGAACCTCGCCCGCATGGATCAGCTTGCAGCGCAGTTCGCTTCCGTGGCGAAGCTGCCGCTCGTAGAGATCGACTTGAAGGTCTCCCGTCGCGAGGAGCTTCTCGATTCCCTCGATGTCGGAGACCGCGTCGTCCGCCGGGAAACGCTCCTGGAAGGCGACCGGGAAAGCTTCGGCGTACCGCTTCCAGACGTCGATTCCCTTCTCCTCCCCGTGGCGCTCGATGAGCTCGAGGCGGAGGTTGTCGCTCCAGGTCCGCGCCGCATTCGCCACGCGCGCTTCGAGACGCTTCGCGTCGAAGTTGGGAATCCTGCCAGGCACCGTCTGAACGATGAAATGCCCGCGGGCGAGCGGCGAGTCGGTGATCTGCGTGTAGAAGGCGGTCACCGGTCCCGAGAACTCTTCTTCGAGGATTGCCTTGATCCGCTCACGGACCGACGAGGTGTAGCGATCGCGCGGCACGTAGACGAGACAGGAGACGAAACGCTCGAAGATGTCCTTCCGTACGAACAACGCGATCCTCTGCCGCTCCTGCAACTGCAGGACGCCCATCGCAATCTCGAAAAGCTGGTCTTCCGTGACCTGGAACATCTCGTCGCGGGGGAGCGTCTCGAGAATCTGCGCGAGCGCCTTGCCGTCGTGGCTCGTTTCGCCGAGGCCAGCGCGCTCGATGGTGCGCGAGGCCTTGCGTCTGAGCAGCGGGATCTCGTGAACGCTCCGGCTGTAGGCAGCCGAGGTGAACAGCCCCAGGAAACGGTCCTCTCCGAGCAGGTTCCCCTTCTCGTCGAAGTACTTGATGCCGATGCGGTCCATGTGGACCGGGCGATGCACGGTCGAGCGGCTGTTCGCCTTCGCGACGATCAGCAGGTCCGTGTTCCTGGCGAAGGCGCTGAACTCGGGCGCGAAGGGCTGAACGCCCCGCTCGAGCGACTCCTGGCGTACCCGGCGGAGCACGCCGAGCCCGGAGCCCTCGACGATGCGGAGGAAGTCGGCGCCGTTTTCGCTGTGAAACGAGTAGCGGCGGTACCCGATGAGGACGAAGTTGTTGTCGGCGAGCCACCGGAGGAACTCGACCGCCTCGTCGAGCTCGTCCTTCGG
>JBPPMG010000363.1:0-24887 GCA_051305935.1 Thermoanaerobaculia bacterium | reverse complement strand
TCATCAGGTCGTTGGCTTTGACGCCGATGTTGTCGGCGAGATCCTTGAGGGTCACTCCCTCGGATACGGTCAGCTTGGCCTCCGGCTTCTGGAACGCGAGCGCCTTGTCGCCGCGCGGCGACTGCTGCTTGCGCGAGTCGCGGCGAGTCGACGGCGCATGCTTGCGCGCAGGCGTCGTATCGCCTTCGGTTCGCTGTGCCGGCGTGATCTCTACGCCGTCCTCGTCGAGGACCGCCCCGGCCGAGAAAGGCCCCTTGGTGAAGATCCTCGCATCGTCGTCGCTGGCGGTCGTCGTACGGCGACCACGCTTGCCTGTGGTTTTCTTCTTGTCTGGCCTCTCGTCTTCGTCCACACGGCGGCGACGGATGCCCATCGCATCCATGCCCGGCGCCGAAGGCGCCATCGGACCACCCGGAACGCTCGGCCGAGCCGAGGCACCACCTGGGCGGGCACCCGCCGGCCTCGCCGAGGTGGGACGGGCCTGACCCGGAGCCGTGGCTGGCCTTGCGGCGCCAGCGGGAGGGCGGACGGGAAGCGGCTGAAGCGTGGAGCCCTGATAGTTAGGCCGCGGCGCTACTTCGCGACGCGCTCGCGGACCAGTCGGACCGCTGACCGAGCGACGTCCCGAGGGGGCGTGCGGTGCGGCATGGGCCGCGGCGGGCGGGGCTTCGGGCGCAACGGGTGTTGCATCCTCGGGAGCCTCGAGAGCAGCAGGCTCCTCCTGCGGCGCAGGCGCTTCCTCGACGACCGGGGCCGGAGGGGCAACGATCGGACGCGGAGGCGTCGCGCGTCGCGCCGGCTTCGGCGGCTCGGTCGCGGCGCGTGCCTGTTCGGCGGCTTCCGCTTCCGCGGCCTCGAGGAATTCCTTGATCACTGGACCCTGAGGGGTCGCGGGCTCTTCCTTCGGAGGCGCGGCTGCAGCACCCTTCCGGGCCGCCGGCTGGACGATCGGGCGCGGCGGCTTGACGACCTTCTGCTTCGGTGCGACCTCCGCAACCGGCGCCTCTTCACGCATGATCACGCTTTTCGAACGGGTCGTCAGCTTCTTGCCCGAGCGCAGAGCCTCGATCTCGGCGGGACCGAGCGCCGACTCGGGACTGTCCACCTCGACCCCCAGCGACTGGAGCTTGAAGATCAGATCCTTATCGGAGATCTTCATTAGCTTCGCCAGATCACTGACGCGTACCTTTTTAGCTGCCGGCATCCAGATTCACTCCTTCGGTGTACCCAACATCAACTGCTCGACGGGAGAGGGCTAGCAGAGGATCACGACTCGCGCCCCGCTTCCTCTTCGACCTCGGCCTCGGCCGGCTCGTCTTCGCCCGGCTCGTCTTCGCCCGGCTCGTCCTCGCCCGCCTCGTCCTCGGCCACGGCGCCGTCTTCTTCCTCGTCGCCGTATTCCTCGTCGCCGTACTCTTCATCGTCTTCCGAGTACTGCTCCTCGCCTTCTTCAGCCGAGTCGAACGATCGCGCCGTGTCGATGATCGCGGCCGCGGTCTCGAGGTCGATTCCCTCGATCGCCGCTAGATCTTCCGGCGTCGCGTTGAGGATCGAGTCGAGATCGTCGTACCCGGCATCCTCGAGCAGCGTGGTGATTTCTTCGCCGAGACCCTCGATGTCGCGGACGCTCGTTTCCTCGCGGGCCTCGGCCAGCGCGGCCTGCAGCATCTGCGAGAGGGCGTCTGCCACCTCGTCCTTGACCTCTTCCTCGGACTTGATGTCGATCTTCGCGCGGATCAGGTCGGCCGCGAGGCGGACGTTGAGGCCGCGCTTGCCGATCGCGAGCGAAAGCTGGTCGTTGTCGACGATGACGTCGAGGTGTGGCTTGTGCGCTTCCGCGTCGCTCGTGACGCTCACTCGCGTGATGCGCGCCGGGGCAAGCGAGTTCTGCGCGTACTTCACGATGTCCTCGTCCCAGGGAATGATGTCGATCTTCTCGCCGCGAAGTTCGCGGATGATCGACTGCACGCGGCCACCCTTCATGCCGACGCAGGCGCCGACCGGATCGACGTCGCGCTCGCGCGACATGACCGCGATCTTCGCGCGCTCACCAGGCTCGCGGACCGCTCCCTTGATCACGACCGTTCCGTCGTAGATCTCGGGAACTTCCATTTCGAAGAGCTTGATGAGCAGGTCGGGATGCGTCCTCGAGAGGACGACCTGCGGGCCCTTCGGCTGCGTGTGAACCTCGGTGATCACCGCCTTGATGCGGTCGCCCTGCGCGTAGCGCTCGGCGCGAGACTGGTTGCTTCGCGGGATGATCCCCTCGGTCTTGCCGTTCAGGTCGATGATCATGTCGCCACGCTCGAACCGCTTCACGTAGCCGTTCTCGAGCGTGCCGACCTTGCCGATGAATTCGCGGTAGATCTTCTCGCGCTCTGCTTCGCGGACCTTCTGGTAGAGAACCTGCTTGGCCGACTGCGCGGCGATGCGGCCCAGTTCCTCGGGCGGCTTGGTCAGCGGAATCTCGACGACGTCGCCCGACTCCAGGCTCGGGTCGAGCTTGCGCGCGTCCCAGGAGCGGATCTCGGTGATCGGATCCTCGACGACGTCGACCACGACCTTGGAGATGTGATCGAGGCGGACCGTCCCGCCGGCTTCGGCAGCCGGATCGATCTTCAGCGCATCTTCGAGAGTCATCTGCGAGATCGGATCCTCGACTTCCTCGGGGGTCGCCACGACCTGCTTGAGGATGAAGACCTCGACCTTGCCGTTCTCCCGGTCGAGCGTGGTGTGGATCGGCTCCCGCGTGCGGTAGTACTTCTTCGCCGCAGTCGAGAGCGCGTCCTCCAGCGCCGAGAAAACCTTCTCGACGTCGATCGACTTCTCGAACGCCAGCGCCCTGATGTCTCTGCCGATATTCTCGTTGAACATTGGTCCACTGCTCCTTCAGACCGGGGCGCTGCGGCAAGCCGCGGCGTCATCGCGTCAGAACTCGATCTCCAACCTTGTTTCCTTGATGTTCGACATCGCGATCTCGTAATCGCGATCCTTCTTCATCGTCTCGTCCGTGACCACGATCCGCACGCCGTCGAACGCCGAGAGCCGGCCGACCACGACGTGCAGCCCACGAACCGCGTCTTTCGTCTTGACCCTCACGAGCCTCCCCACGAACTTCTCGTAGTCCGACTCGCTGTAGAACTTCCGATCGAGCCCGGGCGAGGACACCTCGAGGTCGTAGCGGGTCGTCGCCCACTCCTCGACATCGAGAAACGCGCTGAGCTGATGCGAGATCTGCTCGCAGTCGCCGATCTGAACGCCGCCTTTTTCCTTGTCGATGTCGATCCGCAGGACAAAGCCCCGCCCCTGGGGACGAACCTCGATGTGAACGAGTTCGAGCCCTTCGGCGGTGACAATCTTCCCGATTTCGTCTGCAATCTTCTTCGGAAGCTCCATGAAAATTTTCCGGGCAACAAAAAAAGCGGCCAAAATGGCCGCTTTCGACATGACTTCGAAAGCTCACGGGCATCCTAGCACGCCCGGCCGATCTCCGACAACACGACCTTGGCGGGCCAGATTCCGCTGCGGAGAAAATGGCTGCCCGGCCAGTGGCCGGGCAGCGGAAACCATTCGACGGGAAGCGGCTTAGCGCCGCACGGGGCGGCGGTCGCCCTTCGAGCCGTAAACGCAGGTAAGAGGCAGTTGCTGCGTGTAGACCGACTCGAGGGTCGTCGGATCATCGGTAACGTTGTCGAGCACCGATCCGAACACGAAGAAGCCCGGCGCGCACTCGGCGCAACCGCCCGGAACCGGCGTGGAGCCCACCATTTGGATGATGGCGTAGCCGGCGCTGTTGTTCGTCGTGAAGTCCGGCGCCGCATCGAGGATGTTCCCCTGGACGTGTCCGAGCGGCTTGAGCGTGTAGGTCTTCTCGCCCACCGGCATTCCGGTTCCGGTGAAGACGCTGACTTTGACCTGGCCGGTGTAGTCCTGCGAAGCGTTCAGGATGCCGAAGTTCGTGCGATAGCCGCTGGTCGGGCGCGCGCCTTCGTTGCGCAGACCGACAATGAAGACCTTGTCGAGCGAGCGGGAGGAGTCATTCGGCGAAACGAACGAATACCACGGATAGCCGAAGAAGAGCTGGCCCTTGGTGCCACCCGCCGGATTGCCGGCCGGGAAACTGTAGATCCGGCCCTCGACGCTGATCAGCGAACAGTCGCCCGGGAAATCGTCGCAGTTGTCGCAGTTTCCGCCTTCTCTGCAGGCGAAGAAAACGAGGAAGCCGAGCTTGCCGTCCTTCTCGGGGAAGAGCGTGCCGGTGATGTCACTGACCAGGCGCCGTTCGCCCGCCTCGAGCGACGTGGCAAGCGTCTTTAGGTTCTTGCCGAGCAGGCTGTTGTCCGCCACGTCCCCGGTCTCGCCGAAACCAACCGAGACGACGACCTTGCTGGTCGTGAGATTCGTGATGTAGACATCCGTCGCGAACACGACCGATCCGCTGGCAACCTTGCCGGCCGACGGGAGGTAGACGATGTCGGCCGCGCGGAAATTGCTGGCCATCGCCGAGGAGGCGACGACGAGCATCGCGATTGCGACCAGAGTGAACTTTCGAATAGTCATGGATTCCCCTTCTTGCGAGCTTCTGCTCATAGACGCGCGGAGGCGTCTGACGTTTACGCGCATTGTACCAGTATCCTCGACGCGCCCCGCGGGCGTCCGATATCCTGCTCCCGTATCGTAACCCATACGGCTGGGCGGGCCCGGCCGTCCATCGCCGCAAAGTCCGGAGATTCGTCGATTGCCCCAATCCATAACGTTCGTCGTCGCGAGAGAAATCGCCGGAGAGCGGCTCGACCGCGCGCTCGCGCTCCTCGTTCCCGACCGTAGCCGGAGCGCCCTGGCCCGTCTCGTCACGGAGGGGCGCGTGACGATCGACGGTACCATCGTCGACAAGAGCTCGCACACGGTTTGCGAGGGCGACGCGATCTCTCTGGAAATCCCTGATCCCGCTCCCGCGGATACACCTGCGCAGGATCTGCCCGTCCGCATCGTCTACCAGGACGCCGACATCGTCGTCGTCGATAAGCCGGCGGGGCTCGTGGTCCATCCCGCCGCTGGGCACGCCGACTCGACGCTCGTCAACGCGCTGCTGCATCACGTACGCGATCTCTCCGGCATCGGGGGGCAGACCCGCCCCGGAATCGTTCATCGCCTGGACAAGGACACGAGCGGCCTGCTCGTCGTCGCGAAGCACGACGCGGCGCATCGCGCGCTGACCGCGTCGTGGGCCACGCCGGCCGTCGTCAAGCAATACCTCGCGCTCGTGTACGGCACGCCGAGGCTCGCCTCGGGCACGATCGACAAGCCGATCGGCCGCGATCCAAGGGACCGCAAGAGGATGGCGGTCGTGGCGAGCGGACGGCCTGCGCGAACCGACTGGGAGCTGCTCGAACGCTTCTCGAACACGTCGCTGCTCCGCTGCACCCTGCGCACCGGCCGGACACATCAGATCCGCGTCCACCTCAAGGCGATCGGCCACCCCGTCGTGGGCGATCCCGTCTACTCCGGCCCGCAGTGGCGCGGCGTGACCGATCCGCGGGTGCGAAAGGCGCTCGCCGCGCTTGGCCGCCAGGCGCTCCACGCCACCCGCCTCGCGTTCCCGCATCCGCTCACGGGAGCACCGATGGAGTTCGAGTCCGCGTTGCCGGAAGACATGGCCGCGGCGATCGCGGTGTTGAGGGCGGGTTAGGCGGAAGGCAGGCCAGAGGCCAGAGGCCAGAGCAGACGGTTGGTAGCACGGTCGCGCTGATTCCTGCAGGGGCATACGCAGCGCGTCGACCGCGTCCTTCGGGCCCGCAGGAGTCGGCAACTCGGAAGAAAAGAAATGCCGGCCCAAGAAGACGGGCGACCCGGCGGGTCGCCCCTACGACTACCGTGCAGGCTTCGCCGATCGCTGCCTGCTTTGGCCTCTGGCCTTTGGCCTTTGGCCCGCCTCTCGCCTCTGGCCTGCCTTACAACAGTATCCCCGCGATCGTGGCCGTGAGGAAGTTCGCTAGCGTTCCGGCGATCATCGCGCGAAGGCCGAGCCGCGCGAGGTCGTGGCGCCGCGTCGGCGCGAGGGCGCCGATGCCGCCGATCTGGATCGCGATCGACGAGAAGTTCGCGAAACCGCAGAGCGCGTAGGTCGTGATGACGAACGCACG
The DNA here is from genome assembly GCA_051305935.1 of Thermoanaerobaculia bacterium. GTDB lineage: Bacteria > Acidobacteriota > Thermoanaerobaculia > Gp7-AA8 > Gp7-AA8 > JACPDH01. The sequence continues at coordinate 18,744 of JBPPMG010000363.1, read as the reverse complement.
CGGGCTCAACTGGTCGGCAATCGGCCCGAGCTTGACGAACGCGACGAACTCGTTGAGGACCATGCGCGTTCCGAGCAGGTTCCCGACCATCGCGCTCTCCGACCACGGGACTCCCATGGCCCACGCCACCGGCCTGAAAATGAAGCCGAGCAACGCGTCGAGGCTCGACGGGAAGACCGGCGCCAGCGCGGCGAACATGCTGCCGAACGGGTCGATCAGCCGCACGCTCGCCAGCTCGATGAGCGAGTGCGTCCAGCCGAACACCCCGTTCACGAGCGCCACGAGCGCGATGAACGCGATCAGCATCGCGCCGACGTTCAGCGAGAGATGCAGCCCCTCGATCGCGCCGCGCCCCGCCGCATCGATCACGTTGACGTCCTGCTTGGGCACGACGACCTCGACGTCGCCGCCCGTCTCGGGCGTCTCGGTCTCCGGCACGATGATCTTCGCCATCATGATCGCGCCGGGCGCCGTCATGATCACCGCGGTCAGGAGGTGAATCACGTCGACCTTCGCCACCATCACGTAGGCGGCCATGATCCCGCCCGAGATGTGCGCCATCCCGGCCGTCATGATCGTCATCAACTCCGAGTTCGTCATCTTCGGCAGGAACGGCCGGATCGTCAGCGGCGCCTCGGTCTGACCCATGAAGATCGACGCCGCGACCGACGTCGACTCCGCGCCGCTCGCTCCCATGAACCGCGTCATGATCTTCGCGAAGAACTTCACCACGAGCTGCATCACGCCCACGTAGTAGAGCACCGCGAAAATCGACGCGATGAAGATGATCGTCGGCAGCACCTGGAAGGCGAAGATGAACCCGGTGCTGGTCGTCGACGCCCCGAGTTGCCCGAACACGAACAGCGAGCCTTCGGTCGTGTACCCGATCAGCTTGTTGACGATGTCCTTCATCGTCTCGAAGAGGAAGGCGAGCAGGTTGAAGCGGAGAAAAGTGAAGGCGAGAAGTACGCCGCCCGTGCTCCAGATCGCCACCTTGTTCCCGGGCATCCGCCCGGCGAGCCACGGGACGATCAGGAAAAGCGCCACGACGATCGCCGTCCCGGTTCCCCGCCCGAGCCCCGGCCCGATGACCGACAACGAATCCGCGATCGGTTCGCCCTTGAGCACGGCGATCGCGGTGAGGAGCTGGAGCACCAGCCCCCAGAAGACCGTCTTCATCCGGATTGCCTTGCGATCGGTCGATAACGCGTAGGCGACTCCGAGGATGAAAACGAAACCGATCAGTCCCGCGAAACGCTCCATATGAGCTCCTTAGGGAGAATTGAGAGTTGGGAATTGAGAATGGAGAGTTGTCGCGATTGAAAATGCGCCGGACGCCGGCGCCCGGTCGCCCCTGGTCACGCGGGCGGCCATCGACGAGCAGGCTGGACGAGTCGCGTGCCGCTTCAGTCTCTCAATTCTCAATTCTGAATTCTCAATTCGCGGCAACCGCCGCGTGACTGCCCAACTTCTCCAGCAGCGCCAGCATCAGCGCCGTGAACTCTTTCTGCACCCGCGTCGTCGTCTCCAGCACTTCGAGGTGATCGAGCTTCTGCGGAAGAATCCCCGCCGCCATATTCGTGATGCACGAGATCCCGACCACCTTCACCCCCATCTGCGAGTAGGCGATCGCCTCGGGGACGGTCGACATCCCAACGGCGTCGGCTCCCATCACCCGGAACGCGCGAATCTCCGCGGGCGTCTCGTAGCTCGGTCCGCTCGTCGCGAGGTAGACACCCTCGCGCAGGCCAACGCCGATCGACGCAGCCGTATCCTTCGCAACGGCGCGAAGCTCCTTCGTGTAAATGTCGCTCATGTCCGGAAACCGCGGACCGAGAGAATCGTCGTTCGGTCCACGCAGCGGATTGGCGCCGAGGTAATTGATGTGGTCGGAGATCAGCATCAGGTCGCCCGCGTGGTAGTCGGCATTGATACCGCCGGCAGCGTTCGTGATCGTCACGACGCGGGCGCCGAGGCGCGCGAGCAGGCGCGGCATGAAGACCACGTCCTCGAGCGAATGACCCTCGTAGTAGTGGTTGCGCCCCTGCATCATCACTACCGGCGTCGAGCCGATGCGGGCGAAGACGAGCCGGCCCGAATGACCGACGACCGAGGAAGCGATCGCTCCTGGAATCTCCGCGTACGGAATCGCCGCGACGACGTCGACCGCGTCGACGAGGTTGCCGAGACCCGAGCCGAGAATGGCCCCGACCGTCGGCTCGAGATTCACGAGCGATCGAACGTGTGCTGCTGCGCGATCGAGCTTCTCTGACATGGCGCCGCATTATACGCGTGGCCCCCCGCGCGGCAACGGAATTCAGCGCGCTGCTGATACACTCAACCGGTGATCGACTTCTACCACGTCACGAAGAGGTTCGATCGGTATTCGGTCGCACTTCAGGACGTGACCTTTCACGCAGGTAAGGGCGAGTTCGTCTTTCTGACGGGCCCTTCCGGCGCGGGGAAGTCGACCATCCTGAAACTGATCCTGCGGCAGCTTCTGCCGAGCGAAGGCCAGATCGTCGTCAACGGCCGCAATCTCGCGACACTCAAGCGAGCCCACCTCCCGCTCTTCCGTCGTGAGATCGGCATGGTCTTCCAGGACTTCAAACTGATCGAGCGTATGACGGTCTTCGAGAATCTCTCGTTCGTCATGACGGTCCTCGGCGTTCCACCGCGCGAGCACAAGAAGAAGGCATACGCGGTGCTGCGTGCCGTGAACCTCCACCACCGGCTCAACGCCTACCCGCCACAGCTTTCCGGAGGAGAGCAGCAGCGCGTCGCCATCGCGCGCGCTCTCATCAACGACCCGTTTCTCATCATCGCGGACGAGCCGACGGGAAACCTCGATCCCGACCTCTCCGCCGACGTCATGCAGATCTTCATCGAGGCGAATCTCAGAGGATCGACAATCCTTCTCGCCACGCACGACCGCGAGATGATCCGGAGGACGGGCCGGCGCGTGATTCACCTGGAAAAAGGGCGCGTCGGCGAAGAGCGTCCTCACCAGGCAGCCGAGGTTCAGGACTCGCCAACGACCTTCATGCAGTGGGGCTCGCTCTAGACGGCTGCCATGGCTGCGAAGAAGCGACGACGCGACGCCACCCCTGACGCCGGCGAGCGTCCCCTCGGCGTCTTCGGCTACTTCGTCCACGAGGCGCTCCGGCGTCTCTGGGTCTACAAGCGCACCTCCACGGTTGCGATCGGGATGATCACCATCGCGCTTCTCACGCTCGGAACGTTTCTGCTGATCTCCGCGAACCTGAACCGGGCAGTCGACCGCTGGCAGGGGCGCTCGCAGCTCTCGGTCTTCCTCGATCGCGACGCGACTCCCGAGCGGATTGCGGCCGTTCGGGAGTTTCTCGCCCGCGAACCGGCGCTCGCAAAGTTCCAGTTCATCTCGCGCGAGGCCGCCTACGAGAAATTCAAGCGCCACTTCACGCAGCTCGCGCCTGTCCTTGCAGAGCTCGAGCAGAACCCCTTCCCGCCATCGTTCGAAGTGCAGGTGACGAGCCGCAATGCGGCGGACCCAGCCTTCGCGAAACTTCTCGACCGCCTCCGGGCCATCGACGGGGTCGATGACGTCCAGCTCGACTGGCAGTGGGTCGCGCGCCTTCGACGGGTCGCGAACGTATTGAGTGTCGTCGGCCTCGTTGCGGGAGGGATACTCGCCGTGGCCGCAGCGTTCACCATCGCCAACGTCATCAGGCTCACGATGTTCCTCTACCGCGAGGAGATCGACATCATGCGGCTCGTCGGCGCGAAGGAAAGCACCATCCGGGGGCCGTTCCTTCTCGAAGGGTTTTTCCAGGGCATGTGCGGAGGAGTGCTCGCCGTCGGCCTGCTCTACGGGCTCTTCCTCGGCGCGCGCGCACTCGCGACCGGGCCGTCGTCGGCTCTTCTGTGGGACTTCCTTTTCTCGGAGTTTCTTCCGTGGCCGCAGTCGCTCGCTCTCGTTGGAGGAGGGATCCTCGCGGGCCTGATCGGAAGTTGGATCTCGGTACGCGAGAGCAGCGAAGAGCGGCCGGCGTAAGCAGAATCGTGACGGAGATTGCGCGATTGCCCGAATTCTCGATTGCGCGATAGAAAAGCAGACCAGACCAGAAAGCTGATTGCGTTGAAATCGAGCAATCGAGAATTCCAGCAATCGCGCAATGGGTGGGCGGTGGCGCCTACTTGTTGAACTCCCAGGCGAGCTTCTTGAACACCCTGTCGATTCGCTCGCAGAGCTGCTGAATGTCCTTCTTGGCGTGGGCTGCGGAGAAGAACGCCGCTTCCCACTGCGATGGGGGCAGGTAGACACCTTCGCCGAGCATCAGGTGGAAGAACTTGTTGAAGAGCTCCGGGCGCGCCGTCTTTGCCGTGTCGTAGTCGACGACCTCGTTCGCGGTGAAGAACAGCGTCCACATCGAGCCGACCCGGTTGATTCGAATCGCGAGCTTGTGCTTCGCGCCGAGTTTCTCGACCTCCGTCTGGAAATCGTTGCCGCGCTCCTCGAGGTCCTTGTAGATCGCCTCGTTCTTCAGCACGCTCAGCGTCGCCTTTCCCGCGGCCACGGCGACGGGATTTCCCGACAACGTGCCGGCCTGGTACATCGGGCCGAGCGGCGAGACGAGTTTCATCAGTTCTTTCGACGCGCCGTAGGCGCCGATCGGCATGCCGCCACCGATCACTTTGCCCAGCGTCGTGATGTCGGGCTTCACGTTGTACAGGATCTGCGCGCCGCCCCAGGCAACGCGGAATCCGGTCATCACCTCATCGAGGATCAGCAGTGTGCCGTGCTCGTTGCAGAGCTTGCGAAGACCCTGGAGGAAACCCTTCGCCGGCGGGACGCACCCCATGTTTCCGGCGACCGGCTCGACGATGATGGCGGCGAACTGGTCCTTGTACTTCTCGAGGAGTTTCTTCACCGACTCGAGATCGTTGTATCGCGCGCTCGCCGTCAGCTTGGCGAGCTCCCGAGGCACGCCTGCCGAATCGGGAACGCCGAAGGTCGCGCCTCCCGAGCCGGCTTTGATCAGTAGCGAATCGACGTGGCCGTGATAGCCGCCGTCAAATTTCAGGATCCTGCTCCGTCCCGTCGCGGCGCGCGCCAGGCGGATCGCACTCATCGTCGCCTCGGTGCCCGAGCTGACGAGCCGAACCATCTCGATGGTCGGCAGCGCGTCGCAGATGATCTCCGCGAGCTCGATCTCGCCCCGCGTCGGTGCGCCGAAGGAGAAACCCTTCGTCGCCGCCTTCTTCACCGCTTCGACGACGTAGCGATGCGTGTGACCGAGGATCATCGGGCCCCACGAGCCGACACAGTCGATGTACTGGATCTTGTCGGCATCGAAGATGCGCGATCCCTGACCCTGCTCGATGAAGACCGGCGTGCCGCCGACTCCCTTGAATGCCCGCACCGGTGAGTTGACACCGCCGGGAATGACTTTCTGCGCGCGTTCGAAAAGAATGTTCGAGTTCTTCGCCATGGCGCGCGGATTATACGATGCGCCTTCCGGACACAAGGTGACGATTCGCACGACTCTCCACGTGCGCGCAGCGTGCGTGGCGCCGATGGCCGCCACCACGAATCAGCCAGCGAACGCCCGTCCCACTGTCAACGATTCGTAACGTCTCGTGCTTGATCCTCGCCTGCCGACCCCCTACTCTGCCGTGATGACCGAGACAGCCGCAGCCAACCGATCCTTGGTGAACCGCGCCCTCGGGGTGATCGAGCGCGTCGGAAACGCGCTACCCCACCCCGCGACGCTCTTCGTGATCGCGGCGCTGCTCGTGGTCGTGCTGTCGGCGATCATGGCGTCCTTCGACCTCGAGGTGACCCACCCCGGGACCGGCGCCAGCGTCACGGCAGTGAGCCTGCTGACGGTCGACGGCCTCCACAGAATTCTCAAGGGGCTCGTCACGAACTTCACCGGCTTTGCGCCCCTCGGCACGGTGCTCGTGGCAATGCTCGGCATCGCGGTCGCCGAAGGGAGCGGACTGATCAGCGCCGCGCTCAAGCTGCTCGTTCTCTCAGCACCGAGAAGACTTCTGACCGCCACGATCGTCTTCGCCGGCGTCATGTCGAACACGGGCGGCGAAGTGGGCTACGTCCTGCTGCTTCCCCTCTCGGCGATGGTGTTCCTGGCCGTGGGCCGTCACCCGCTCGCGGGTCTGGCCGCGGCGTTCGCCGGCGTGTCGGGCGGCTACAGCGCGAACCTGCTCCTCGGCACCGTCGACCCGCTGCTCGCGGGCCTCACACAGGAAGCGGCACATCTCGTCTCGCCCGGATACATGGTCAACCCTGCCTGCAACTACTACTTCATGGCCGCATCGACCTTCCTGATCACGGCGGTCGGCACGCTGGTCACGGAGAAGATCGTGGTGCCGCGGCTCGGCGAGTACTCGGGCGACGACAAGCCGACTGAAGTCTCCGTCGACACGATGACTCCCGCGGAGAAGCGCGGCCTCTGGTTTTCGCTGGTGGCAGCGCTCGCGTTCAGCCTCGTGCTCCTCTGGGGCACGGTGCCCTCGAACGGATTTCTCCGGGACCCGAAGACCGGAGACCTGCTCCACTCGCCGTTCATGAGCGGGATCGTCGCGTTCATCTTCTTCGGCGGCGCGCTCGTCGGTCTCGCCTACGGCCTCGGCGCGCGGACGATCAGGAACGACTCGGACGTCATGAAAGCGATGGCAAAGTCGATGGAGACGCTCGGGGCGTACCTCGTCCTGGTCTTCTTCGCGGCGCAGTTCGTCGCCTTCTTCAACTGGACGAATCTCGGGCTGATCTTCGCCGTCGAGGGTGCCGCGGTGCTCAAGGCCTCGGGGGTCGGTGCGATTCCGCTCACGATCCTCTTCGTCATGCTCTCGGCAATCATCAATCTCGCGATGGGAAGCGCCTCGGCGAAGTGGGCAATCATGGCTCCGGTCTTCGTCCCGATGTTCATGCTCCTCGGCTACTCCCCCGAGTACACCCAACTGGCCTACCGCGTAGGCGACAGCGTCACGAACATCATCTCGCCCATGATGTCGTACTTCGCGCTGATCGTCGCTTTCATGCAGCGCTACGCGCCAAAGGCGGGCATGGGCACCGTAGTCGCGACGATGCTCCCCTACTCCGTGGCGTTCTTCATCGCCTGGACGGTCATGCTCGTCGTCTGGACGCTGCTGGGCCTGCCGATCGGGCCGGGCGCGGAGATGATGCTGGAAGGCGACAGGCGATAGGCGACAGTAGGCGGAATCTGGCTGCGACCACCGGGCGACTCACGCGCGCTCAGAGGAACGACGGCTTACTGTCGCCCTTCTCGCCCATCGCCTCTCGCCCCAACCTCAATACTCCGACCGCAGCCCCTTCAGAACCGTCAGAACCATGATCTTCAGGTCGAGCAGGATCGACCAGTTCTCGATGTAGTAGAGGTCGTGCTCGATCCGCATCCGAATCGACGTGTTACCGCGCCAGCCGTGGACCTGCGCCCACCCGGTCATCCCGGCGCGAACGCGGTGGCGTAGCATGTAATGCGGGTACTGCTCCCGGAACTGCTCGACGAACTCCGGGCGCTCCGGGCGCGGGCCGACGAGGCTCATCTCGCCCCGCAGCACGTTCAGGAGCTGCGGAAGCTCGTCGATCGACCAGCGCCGGATGAACGCGCCGAACTTCGTCCGCCGCGGATCGTCCTTCTCGGCCCAGACCGCTCCGGACTCCGTCTCCGCATCGACGCGCATCGATCGGAATTTCACGATCTCGAACGCAATCCCGTCGAGCCCCATCCGCTCCTGCCGGTAGAAGACCGGCCCCCGGTCGTCGAGCCGGATCCGCAGAGCGACGAGCAGCATCAGCGGCGCGAGGAGCAGGAGGGCGATCGTCCCCACGACGAGATCGAGTGCGCGCTTGAGAATCGTGTTCCATCCTTCGAGCGGCGTCTCCGAGAGATTGATCGTGGGCAGCCCGTCGAGATCCTCCACACGCGAGCGAAGCGCCATGTATTGGAGAAGGTCGGGCACGACGTGAATCGACACGACGTGGCGGACGAGACGGTCGAGCAGCACCATCATGTCGCCAGTCGACTCCTTCGGCAGTGCAACGTAGACGTGGTCGATCTTTTCGCGCTCGATGATCTCGTCGATGTTCTCGACGTCGCCGAGCCGGGTCAAACCGTCGATCTCTCCCGGCGTTCCGTTCGCGACGTAGCCGACGATTTCGAGCCCGAGCTCGCGGTGCGACGCGATCCGGCTCGCAACCGCGCGAGCGAGGTCGCCGTTGCCGGCGATGAGCACGCGATCGAGATTGTGCCCCGCGCGATGCGCCCGCTCGACGAGCGCGCGGACGAGCGAACGTCCCGCGATCACGATCGCAATCTCGCACGCCACGAAGAGGGCCAGCGTCGCACGCGAATAACCGTGATCCACGCCCTCCGGCCTCATCCAGAGCAGCAGTCCCGAGAGAAGCACGACACCGAGGACCGTCGCAATCGCGACATTGGTCCACTCCTCCGACCTGCGGCGCGAAGGTGTCATGCGGTAGAGCCCCTGCGCCGCGAAAGCGAGCGGAAAGAGCAGCGCGACGATCGGCAGCAGATGCGTATAGACCGTTACGTCCTGGCCGCCCTTGGTGAGCGGAATGACCTCGACCGCGAACCGCAGGTAGTACGCCACCAGCATCGCGAGGCACGATCCCGCCGAGTCGATGAGAACGTGAAGCGTCCGCAGCCGCTTGTGCTTCTTGTGGATCATGCGGAGTCACCCATTGCGAGCTCGATCTCGGACATCATGCGGGCCTTGAAGCGCTCGCGGGAGAACGACGCCGCGTGCTCGCGGATCGCCTCACGATTCCACTCCAGGGTCTCCGAGCGAATCATCGCCGCGGCGAGCGTCCGCGCATCCGCGCCCCGCGAGAGCACTCCCGTGACGCCATCGACAACGCTGTCGAGCGCGCCTCCCTCGGCGCGGGCAACCACCGGCGTCCCGCAGGCCATCGCCTCGATCGCAGTGATGCCGAAGTCCTCGACGCCGGGATAGAGCAGGCTGCGCGCGCGCCCCATCCAGTCGCGCAACTCGTCGTCCGAGCGCCGGCCGAGAAACTCCACGCGCCCCGCGGCCCGCGCTTCGAGGTTCCCGCGATACGGGCCGTCGCCGATCACGACGAGCCTCCGTTTCGCGATCGCCGCCGCGTCGATCGCGACCTCGATCCGTTTGTACGGAACCAGCGCCGAGACGACGAGGTGATAGTCGTCGCGCCTCTCGCCGAGAGCTGTCGCGAGGTAGGCGTCGTCGACGAACGGGTGAACGACCGTGGCGCCTGCACCGTAGTGGAGGCGGATTCTCCCCCGCACGAACTCCGAGTTGGCGACCCACCTGTCGACGCGCGAGGCGGTCTCGACGTCCCACCGCCGGAGGAACCGGGCGAGCACTCCAGCCACCAGCCGCAGGACGGGCCGCTCGGGCGGGAAGTAGTCGTCAAAACGATCCCATATGTAGCGCATCGGCGTGTGGCAGTAACAGACGTGGGGCGCGCCCGCGGGATCGACTCCCTTGGCGACGCAGTGACTCGACGATACGACGAGGTCGTAGCCGGCAAGGTTCCAGGAAGCGACTGCCGCGGGGTAGAACGGAAGGAGCCTGCGATAGTCGCCCGCGAGCGACGAGAAGCGCTGGAGCGGCGAGGTGATGATCCTGTGGCTCTCGATCGCATTCGACACGGTTCCCGGGAGATGAAACAGGGTGTACACGTCGGCCCCGGGCGTGAGCTCGAGGATCGCTTCGAGGACCTTCTCCCCTCCCCTCATTCCCGTCAGCCAGTCGTGGACGACCGCGACGCGCAAGCCCGAGAGATCCATCCCCTACGGCGACCCTCCGTCTTCGCCTCCGGGGCGGCCGGGACCCGGAACGGACGCCTCGGGAGTCGAGGCCAGCGGGTAATACCCACTCATCGCCGCGCACTCGAGGCACATGAAATCGTTCGCGAAATACTCCGCGGCCGGAACGTCGGCAAGGCACCCGATGCAGCGATGCCGTCCGGTCAGTTCGTCGAAACCGCGTGGAAGCTCATCTTCGATCATTGCCACTGCTTTTAGCACGCATGGCGCCGCCGCCGCCATTGATACGCCGCTGGCCCGCCGAACGTCCATGGGAGAACTCGAATTACAGGGATGGCATGAGTTCCGGCGACACCCTTTCAGCGGGGAGCGCACCGCTGCAGAGTGTCGATTCATCCAGCACGCCGCACATCCCGCCATCTCTCAAATCTCAATTCTCAATTCTCAATTCGGCCCTCGCCAGCTAGAATCGGCCCGCTTTGACGACCACCGGCCCAAAGCCCATCCCGGCCCTTTCCGCGATCATGCCGGCCTACAACGAGGAGGACGTGCTGCCCGTCAGCCTCTCGGAGGCCGTGGAAGCGCTCGAGGAGATCGCGGACGACTGGGAGCTGATCGTCGTCGATGACGGCTCCCGGGACCGGACGCCGCAGATGCTTGCGGATTGGGCATCGAAGGAGCCGCGGATCCGCGTGCTCACGCAGGTCCCGAACCAGGGGTATTCGAAGGCGCTCATCCGCGGCTTCTACGCGGCGCAGAAAGACGCGGTGTTCTACACCGATGCCGACGCGCAGTTCGATCTCCGCGAAATCACGCGCCTCCATCCGCTCCTGAAGGACCACGACATGGTCTGCGGCTACCGCGTCGGCCGCAAGGACCCGCCGATCCGCTTCGTCACCTCGTTCGTGTTCAACATGCTCCAGGGACTGATCCTCGGCACGAACGCGCGCGACGTGAACTGCGCCTTCAAGCTCTTCCGCAAGAGCTTCTTCGACAAAGTGAAGCTCGACAGCGACGGCTTTCTGATCGACGCGGAAATCTACATCCGTGCGAAGAAGGCCGGGCTCACCTTCACGCAACTTGGCGTCACGCACCGCCCCCGCACGATGGGAAGCACGACGGTGAAGCTCAAGACGGTCACCGACACGCTGCGTCAGCTCTGGCAGCTGCGCCGTTCAATCTGACGCGATGCACGCCGCAACTCCCGATCTCCGCGAGCGAAGGCTCTTCTACGCGATGCTCGCGGCGTTCACCCTGTTCCGCATGATCGTCGCCGCGCTCGCGCCGCTCTCCGGCGACGAGGCGTACTACTGGTCGTGCTCGCGAAACCTCGACTGGAGTTACTTCGACCAGCCCCCTCTCGTGATCTGGCTGATGATCCCGTTCCGCGCGATCCTCGGCGAGACCGCGCTCGCAGTCAGGATGCCCGCGATTCTCGCGAGCCTCGCGATCGGCCTGATGCTTCCTCCTCTCGTCAGACGCCTCGGCGGCGGCGTTCGCGAGGCGATCACTTCGCATCTCTGGATGAGCGCGATGCCGTTCTTCATCATCGGCTCCTTCTACGCGTCGACCGACATCATGATGGCCGCGTTCTTCGTAGCGGCGACGTGGGCCGCCGTCGCGGTCGCTCAGGGAGAACGGCGCGCGTGGTGGGGCTTCGGCGCCGCCATCGGCCTCGCTTTCCTTTCGAAGTTCCCCGGCGTGCTCGTTCTCCCGGCGATCCTCGGCGCGCTCACTGCGCCGGCGGCGAGGAAAGACCTGAAGACTCCGGTGCCGTGGCTCGCCGCGCTTCTCGCCTTTGCGATCACGACCCCGATCTGGATCTGGGGCGCGCAGAATCAGTGGGCGAACTTCGAGTTCCAGCTCTCCGCGCGCCACGAAGTGCAGGCGGTATCGGCGAAATTCATCGGCGAGTTCCTCGGGGCGAACCTCCTTCTCGCAACACCGTTTCTGGCAATCGCGTTGGTTCCCTCCTGGTGGCGCGCCCTCCGTCGTCGTGACCCCGCCTGGCTGACGGTCGCCGTCGCCGCAGCGGCTCCCTTCGTCGTCTTCGGGTTCGTCGCGCTGCGGGAGCGCGTCGGTGCGCACTGGGGCGCACCGGGCCTGCTCCTCCTCGTCGTCCTCTTCGCCGTCCAGCACGGCGAGCGGCCGCGGCGCAAGCTGGCGATCGCCGCTGGCGCGTTCGGCGGCGTCATCGGCACCGCGGTGATCGCGATCGCCGTGGCACCCTGGCTCGTGCTCGACCGCGACTGGACCTATCCGGGACGCCCGAATCGCATTTCGACGAAGAGCCTTGCGGCCGCGTTCGGCAACGAGACGCTCGTCGAGCGGATCGAGGCCATCCGCCGTCCCGACGAGCTCGTCTCCTCCGAGAGCTACACCGTCACCCACCTTCTTGCCTTTCTCTCCGGCGGCCGGGTACCAACGGTTCTCGGAGACGTCGCCGGAGGAGACCACGGGCTCGCGTCTCTGTACTGGCTGACCCCTGCGGAGCTACGAGGACGGAATGTGCTCTTCGTGAGCAAGCACAAGTACTCGCCGGAGCCGGAACTGCGGAAACGCTTCGCCGCGGTCGAACAGCTTCCGCCGATCGACCTCGAGCGGAACGGCGATCTCGTGCGCCGTTTCGTGGTCTTCCGTTGCACGAACCTCCTGCAGCCCGAAGAGGCGTTCACGAGGGTGCCGGCGCGGTAGTGCAGGATGGCAGAGTAGATGCCCCATGTGGCGCAGGCACTCTTGCCGGCGCGTCGCCAAAGGCGGCAGGCAAACTCCGTCCTGGTGCCTCGACAGGGCGGCGCTTCGCGCCGCGCGCAGGCAGGAGTGCCTGCGCCACATACCAGCAAATCAGCTCCGCCCCAGAATCCCCCGCACCACGCTCGCCGCGCGCTCGGCGGCACCATGGGGCTCGCCGTCGGCGATCGCGCGAACGATCGCGCTGCCGACGACGACCGCCTCGCACTTGCCGGCCAGCGCCAGGTAGTGCTCGTGCTTCGAGATTCCGAAGCCGACCGCGAGCGGCTTTGAGACCTGACCCCGGATCGACTCGAGGCGAGCGACGAGTCCCTCGTCGAGATCGCGCCTCGTGCCCGTGACCCCCGTCGTGGAAACGTAGTAGATGAAGCCATCGGTCGTGCGGTCGATCAGGCGGACCCGCTCGTCGCTCGACGTCGGAGACAGGAGAAACACCATCCCGAGGCCGTGGGCCTTCAACGCGCGGCGAAGGTCCGCAGACGACTCGGGCGGAAGGTCGGTGACCAGCACCGCGTCGATGCCCGCCTCGGCGGCGCTTGCCGCGAACCGCTCGATGCCGAAGCTCAAAATCGGATTGATGTACGAGAATGCGACGAGCGCAACGTCGCTCTTCTCGCGCACGCCGCGCGCGATCGAGAAAACGTCGTCGATGCTCGTGCCGCGCTCGAGCGCCCGCCAGGAAGCCGCCTGGATCACAGGTCCGTCCGCGATCGGGTCGGAAAACGGGATTCCGAGTTCGATCGCGTCGGCTCCCGCGTCCGCGAGCGCGAGAACGATGTCGACCGTCGCGTCGACGCCCGGATCGCCGCAGGTCACGTAGGCGACGAGACCGCAGCGCCCGCTCTTCCTGAGCCGTGAGAATGTCTTCGTCACGCGGTTCATCGTCCCCGCGCCTCCATCGCCGCGACCTGGGGAACATCCTTGTCTCCGCGCCCCGACAGGTTCACGACGACGATGCTCCCCGCTCCGAGCGTCGCGCCGTTGCGCAGCAGCCAGCCGATCGCGTGGGCCGACTCGAGCGCCGGAATGATCCCCTCCAGCTCGCTCAGCTTGTGAAAGCCCTCGAGCGCCAGATCGTCGCCGCACGCGTGGTACTCGATTCGCCCGGTGCCCTGGTAGTAAGCGTGCTCCGGGCCGATCGACGGATAGTCGAGCCCTGCCGAGACCGAGTGCGTCTCCGCGATCTGGCCGTGCGCGTTCTGCAGGACCATCGACCGCGTCCCGTGCAGCACGCCTAACGCACCGCCGTCGAAGCGCGCGGCATGGTCTCCGAGACTCGGGCCGCGGCCTCCCGCCTCGACGCCGATCAACCGGATCGCGGGATGCTCCAGCATCTCGAAAAAGAGCCCGATCGCGTTCGACCCGCCACCGACGCAGGCCAGCGCGACGTCCGGCTCGCGTCCCGTCGCCCTCCGAAGCTGCGCCATCGCCTCCCGCCCGATCACCGCCTGAAAATCCCGAACGATCATCGGGTACGGGTGTGGCCCGAGCACCGAGCCGATGATGTAGTGCGTCGTCGCGACATTGGTCACCCAGTCGCGGATCGCCTCGTTGATCGCGTCCTTGAGCGTCCTCGAACCGCTCGCCACGGGCACGACTTCCGCGCCCATCAGCCGCATCCGGAAGACGTTGAGCTCCTGTCGAGCCATGTCGACTTCGCCCATGTAGACGACGCACTGCAGCCCGAGCAGCGCGCACGCGGTCGCAGTCGCCACGCCATGCTGCCCCGCTCCGGTCTCCGCGATAACCCGCTGTTTGCCCATTCGCTTCGCGAGAAGTGCCTGTCCGAGCGCGTTGTTGATCTTGTGCGCGCCGGTGTGGTTCAGGTCCTCCCGCTTCAGAAACAGCCTAACGCCTCCGCAGATCTCCCCGAAGCGCTTCGCCTCGGTGAGCGGGGTCGGACGGCCGACGAAATTCGTGAGAAGCGAGTCGAGCTCGCGGCGGAACTCTCGATCGCGCCGCGCAGCGCGGTACGCCCGCTCGAGCTCCTCGAGCGGTGCCATGAGCGTCTCCGGCACGAACTTGCCACCGAAGTCGCCGAAAAATCCGGAACGGTTAGGGAGGGTCATGGTTGGGTTGTTGTCAGTTGTCAGTTGTCAGTTGTTAGTTGTTAGACCGGCGTCGCGTAGCGACGAAGGATCGGTAGCCCCCGGCTTCAGCCGGGGGTGACGAGCGCCACGAAAACCCGTCGCGCCGCATCGCGGCGCAGGATCCGTAAACATTCGTCTGCCTGCTCATCGCCTCATCGCCTCATCGCCTCATCGCCTACCGCCCTTCGCCTGCTTTGACCTATGACCTGCCCTCCGCCTCTCGCCTGACTTCCTCGATGAACCTGCGAATCCTCTGGTGATCCTTGATTCCCGGCGCCGCCTCGACCCCGCTCGACACGTCGACTCCGAATGGCTGCACGACGCGGATCGCCTCACCGACATTCTCCGGCGTGAGGCCTCCCGCAAGGAAGAACCGCTTCTCCTCCGAAAGATCGCGGACGAGGCTCCAGTCGAACCGCGTTCCCGTTCCGCCGAGCCCCGCCGCGCTCGCCGCGTCGAAGAGGTACCACTGCGCCGCTCCGTAGCCGACCGGCTCCGTCAATTCCTCGCCGACGCGAAACGCCTTGATCACCGGCAGGCGGATCGACGCCACCTCGTCGGGGCTCTCGTCTCCGTGAAGCTGAACGACGTCGAGACCCGCGTGCCGGGCAACGGTCTCGATCTCCGCCCGGTCCTGGTTCGCGAAAACGCCGACGAATCGGATCTCGCGAGGCTCGAAGGGAGCGCACCTCGCGTCGACCTGCCGGCGGTCGTGCTCCTGCTTCATCCAGCCGCGGACGTAGTGGACGATCCGTCTGGCGCGGTCGGGGTCGATGCATCGCGGCGACGAGGGGACGAAGACGAAGCCGAGAAAATCCGCGCCCATCTGCGCCGCGACGAGCGCGTCGTTCTCGCTGGTAAGCCCGCAGATCTTGATCCGCGTCGTCACGGTCGAGCCACCTCTCCGCGGAGGGCACGTACCGCGGCGGCGCGATCGCTCTGTCGCAGCAACGACTCGCCGACGAGAAACGCGCGAAAGCCGGAGCGCATCAGGCGTTCCACGTCGCCGCGCGCGTGGATGCCGCTCTCCGTGACGCGTACAGCGCCGTTCGGAATCCGCAGTCCGAGCCGCTCGGACGCACCGAGGTCGACCGAGAAGTCCTTCAGGTTGCGGTTGTTCACGCCGATGAGCCGGGCTCCCGCTTCGATCGCTACGTCGAGCTCGCGCTCGTCGTGCACTTCGACGAGCGCGTCTCGTCCGAGCTCGATCGCGACCGCGATGAAGTCGCGCAACTGCTTCGCGTCGAGAATCGACGCCAGCAGCAGCACCGCATCTGCTCCCGCGGCGATTCCGCGATGGATCTGGACCGCGTCGACGACGAAGTCTTTCATGATGACGGGAAGCCCGGAGGCGCTCGATGCGCGCGCGAGCCAGTCGCGAGAGCCCTTGAAGTGGCGCGGCTCAGTCACGACCGATACGGCCGCTGCTCCGCCGTCACGGTACGAGGCCGCGATCGCCTCCACCTCAGGACTCTCGACGATCGTTCCTGCGCTCGGCGAGGCCGCCTTGATCTCGGCGATGATTCGGGGCTCGCTCTCCTCGCCGCGCTCGAGTGCCTTGCGAAAACGATGCCTCTCGCGGGTCGCTGACCCCTCCGCTGCGGCGCGCTCGATCGATGCGCGATCGAGCCGCGACGTGCGCAGCTCCTCGCGGGTTTCCTCCACGATGCGCTCGAGAACGTTCATGCCGGCTCGTGTCCCGTCGCCTGGTGCGCGACACGCTTCGTCTCCGCGATGAGCGACTCGAGCGTGTCCATCGCGCGGCCGCTGTCGATCGAGTCGCGCGCAGCCTCAACGCCGTCCCGCAGCGTCGACTCGATTCCGGCGACGTAGATCGCAGCGCCGGCATTCGCCAGGACGATCGCCCGGCAGGCGCCGTCGCGCCCGTCGAGCACCTCGCGGGCGATGCGCGCGTTCGTCGCGGCGTCGCCTCCATGGAGAAGCACCGGATCGAACCGCTTGAGCCCCATCGTCTCCGGGGTGATCTCGCGCGGCTCGACGGCGCCGTCGCGGATCTCGAACGAGCGCGTCGCGGCCGACACCGAGATCTCGTCCATCCCGTCGTCGCCGTGCACCACGAGCGCGTGCTCGGCGCCGAGCTCCGCGAGCACCTGCGCCATCGTTTCCACGAGACGCGGCGAGAAAACGCCTAACACCTGCCTCCGCGCGAGCGCGGGATTCGTCAGCGGCCCGAGAATATTGAAGATCGTGCGGAGCCCGAGCTCGCGGCGCACCGAGCTCACGGCGGCCATCGCCGGATGCAGCTTCGGCGCGAAGAGGAACGAGATGCCGGTGCTCTCCAGAACCTCGACCATCTGCTTCGCCGTCAGCTCGATCTCGACACCGAGCGCGACGAGCACGTCTGCGCTCCCGCACGAGGACGACACCGCGCGGTTGCCATGCTTCGCAACGCGCGCACCCGCCCCCGCTGCGACGATCGCCGACACGGTCGAGACGTTGAAGCTCCCGCGCCCGTCCCCCCCGGTGCCGCAGGTGTCGACGAGCCCCTCGGGGTCGATGCCGAGCGGCGTGACGCGCTCGCGCATGGCGGTCGCGGCGCCGGTGATCTCGTCGACGGTCTCGCCCTTCATGCGAAGCGCGATCAGCAACGCCGCTTTCTGCGCGTCGCTCGCCTGCCCGTCCATCAGCATGCCGAACATCTCGCGCGATTCCTCCCGCGTCAGATCGCCACCCTCCACGAGCCTTCGGATCGCGTCGCCGATCAAGCGAGCCCCCCGAAGCGAAGGAAGTTGCGGATCACCATGTCGCCCGACTCGGTGCCGTACGACTCGGGATGGAACTGGATGCCCCATACGGGCAACTGCGTGTGGCGGACCGCCATGACCGCGCCGTCCGCGGTTTCCGCGTCGACCTCGAGGCAGCGCGGCATCGTCGCGCGCTCGATTACGAGCGAGTGGTAGCGCGCCGCGCGGAAAGGCACCGGGCATCCCTCGAAGAGGCCTCGGCCGTGATGGAGCACGTCGTGCGTCTTGCCGTGGACCGGCACCGGCCCGCGCACCACCTGCCCGCCGTACGCCTCACCGATCGCCTGGTGACCGAGACAGACGCCGAGAAGCGGCGTCGAGCGGTTCGCGCGAATGAGATCGAGGATGCGACCGGCCCTCGCCGGAGTTCCCGGGCCGGGCGAAACGACGATCGCCTTCGCGCCCGACGCCAGCAGCCTGTCGACGTCGAAGGCGTCGTTGCGCACGACCTCGATCGCCTGTCCCGAGAGGCGCTCGATCTGCTGCACGAGGTTCCAGGTGAACGAGTCGTAGTTGTCGACCATCGTGATCATGGCGCGGCAACCTCCTTCTTCTCGCGCGAGCCAAGTCGCGCGAGCGCGAGCGCCACCGCCTTCTTCAGCGCGGCGGCCTTGTTCACCGTCTCTTCGTACTCCCTCTCGGGCACAGAGTCGTACACGATCCCGGCTCCCGCCTGAATCGTCGCGGTCCCGTCGGCGAGCGAAATCGTGCGGATCGCGATGCAGGAGTCGAGGTTTCCGGAGAATCCAACGTACGTCACCGCGCCGGCGTAGGGACCTCTTCGGCCGACCTCGAGCTCGTCGATGAGCTCCATCGCGCGAATCTTCGGCGCGCCCGAGACGGTGCCCGCAGGAAAACAAGCGAGGAACGCGTCGATCGGAGACTGTCCCGATCGAAGCTCGCCGCGAACGTCGGTGACGAGGTGCATCACGTGGCTGTAGCGCTCGACGCGGCAGAATCCCTCGACACGAACCGTGCCGCTCGCGGCGACGCGCCCGAGGTCGTTGCGCCCGAGATCGACGAGCATCAGGTGCTCGGCACGCTCCTTCGGGTCGGCGCGAAGCTCGGCTTCGAGCGCGACGTCGGCGGCACGCGAGGCGCCGCGATGCCGGGTCCCCGCGATGGGTCGCGTCTCGACGTCACGTCCGGAGACGCGGACGAGCATTTCGGGCGACGCGCCGACGAGCGTGCACTCGCGCGTTCGAAGCAGAAACATGTAGGGCGACGGGTTGACTGCCCGAAGCGCGCGGTAGAGCTCGAGCGCCTCCGTCTCCGGGTAGTCGATCGACCACGACTGCGACAGGACGATCTGAAAGACCTCGCCGGCGGCGATCTGCTCCCTCG
>JBPPMG010000272.1:0-3038 GCA_051305935.1 Thermoanaerobaculia bacterium | reverse complement strand
CGCGCCGTAGTCGCCTAACCGCCTGTCGATCCGCGCCCGGGCGATGGCGCCGTCGGGCGGGGACGCGGCGTCGGCATACCGGCGCGCGTCGCGATAGCGGCCCGAGCGGGTCAGCGCTTCCGCGACGAGCGTTCCCGATCGCATCGATGCGGAGCTCGATCTCGTCTATGCGCTCTTCCTCTCCGGCAACTGGAGCGCCGCGCGCCATCAGGCACGCGAGGCGCTGCTCGTCGTCGAGGAAACTCAAGGAGACCGCGCGGCCGCGGGCATCCTTTTCACCCTGGCCTTCCTCTGCGCCGACAGCGCGCAGTGGCCCCAGGCGCGACAGAAAATCGAGCGCCTGCGACGCTTCTATCTCGAGCGCGAAGACGCGCGCCGCGCCCGCGAGATCGACCTTCTCACCGCGCAGCTCTCCCTCGGCAGGTTGCGGCTCGACGCTGCCGAGCGGCTCGCAACGCCCCTGCTCGACGCGCCGGTATCGGCGGAGATGCGCGAGGCGGCCGCGATCATTCTCGACGACATCGCATGGCTCCGCGGAACGCTCGCCGTCCCGCGAAGCTCAGGCAAGTCGCAGTGCCTCGAGCTGACTGATCGTCACCTCCTTGCGCTCGCTAGCGCGACGCGCGCCGATCCTCGAGGGATCGGGCGGCGCTTCCTGCGCGACCTCGCGCTCTGGGAGATCGACCGCCTGCGCGGGAGCAGGCCGGACCCACCGGCCGCCGCAGACGCTTCGGATCGGCTGATGCTGCTGCGATCGTGCATCGCGCTCCGTCGGGCCGGCGCCGCCGCCGGGCTCGACGTGACGATCGCGGAGCTTGCCCACGCCCTCGCGATCGACGAGCTCGAGCTCGCAGCTACGAAGACGAGCGAGCCCTCCTCGCGCGAGCTGGAGATCCTCCGTCGCGCAGCGATCGAGGAGTTTCCCTACCCGCCCGGCGCCCTCGGCGGGGCACGGTGGCGCTTCGCGACGCGAAACCGCCTCGGTCGGTGGACCGAGATCGGATCGGTCGCCCCGCCCATGGATGCGTCCGCGCTCGACGTGATCGCCGAGCGGCAGCCCGACGACTGGATCGTCGCCGGCGATCGTGGCCTCCTGCACCTCGAGGGGCTGGGATCGTGGTCGTCCGAGTCGCGGGTCGCGCTCGGGGCGATCTTCGCGAGTCGCGCGGAGCTCGCGAACCTGCGACGGCTCGCCGCGGCCGATCGCGAGACACCGCTGAGGACTCTTGAGACGGCCGTGCCCGGGATTGTCGGCACCTCCCCGGCAATCCGCGCGACGCTCGCTTACATCGCCACCGCTGCGAGCCGAGACGTTCCGGTCTGCATCGAGGGCGAATCGGGGACCGGCAAGGAACTGATCGCGCGCGCGATCCACGACCGGTCGTCGCGCCGCGGCCGGACCTTCACGGCGATCAACTGCGCCGCGCTTCCCGAGAACCTCGTGGAGAGCGAGCTCTTCGGCTGTGTGCGGGGCGCATTCACCGGTGCCGACCGCGATCGCGAAGGGCTCATCGAGGCGACCAACGGCGGAACGCTCTTTCTCGACGAGATCGGCGAGATGGCGCAGCAGGCGCAGGCGAAGCTGCTTCGCTTCCTCCAGGAGCGCGAGTTCCGGCGGGTCGGCGACACGGCCATCCGCCGCGCGGACGTTCGCGTGATCGCCGCTACCAACCGGCGGCTCGAGGAATCGGTCGACTCCGGCACGTTTCGCGACGACCTCTACTACCGCATTCGCGTCATCGAGATCGCGGTCCCTCCGTTGCGCGAGCGCGGCGAAGACATACTCACGCTCGCCATGCATTTCGTGGAATGCGAGCGAGAGGCGCACGGCGGCGGCGCGGAGCGGCTGGCGGAAGAGGTCGAGGACCTGCTGCTCTCGTACGCGTGGCCCGGCAACGTGCGCGAGCTGCAGAACACGATGCGCGCCGCCCACGCTCTCGCGGGAGACGGCGCCGTGATCACGCCCGACCACCTTCCGGCGCGGATGCGCGGGACCGCCGCACGCCGCCCGAAACGCGGGACGCTCAACGACGAGCTGAACCGCTTTCGTCGCGAACTGATCGAGCGCACGCTCGCCGAGACGGGAGGCAACCAGAGCCGCGCCGCGAAGGAGCTCGGCCTCTCTCGCCAGGTGCTCGCCTACCAGATCCGCGAGCTCGGAATCCTGGTGAGGCGCGCCTAACCCGGGGGCCAGCCGAATCCACGCCCGCCGAGGAGATGGACGTGGAGGTGATAGACGGTTTGTCCCGCGCCGGGGCCGCAATTGATGACGAGCCGATAGCCGTCCGTGGCGAGCCCGCGTGAGCGCGCGAGCTCCGCCGCAAGCCGGACGACCCTTCCCACCGTCGACTCCTGCGCTTCGTCCAGCGCGTCGAGGCTCGGTATGTGGGTCCGCGAAATCACCAGCAGATGAACGGGCGCCTGGGGATTGATGTCCTCGAACGAGACGACATCATCATCCTGGTAGATGATCTTCGCGGGAATCTCCCCTCCCGCGATCTTGCAAAAGAGACATTGCGGGTCGCTCATGCCGGAAAGTTGAAAGTAGCCGGGTGGAGAAGGGGGAGACCCTCGTAGATCAAGATCGGCGAGAGGCGAAGAAGGCGGGGCATCGGCCGTGCGTCGACCCTCCCCGGTATCTCGCCACCCGCCGTCTTACCACTTGTGCGGTCCGGCGCCGTGGACTAGCCTCACAGTCCGAGGCTTCCATGCACGCCTTCACGAGAGTCTTCGGGTTCACCACATCTCTGCTCAAGGGCACGGGCGTGCTCATCTCCATGCTCCTCTGTTCCTGCTCGCTGGTCCTCGAGCCTCCGGTCCCGATGCGCACGATCGAGCTGACCCCGCGGCGGCCGGGAAACTGCCTCGTCGTTCTTCTGCCCGGCAGGTTCGCCAGCCCGGCAGGCTTTCGACGAGCGGGTTTCGCGAACGCGGTGGAATCGCGCGGGCTTCGCATCGACCTCGTCGCCGCGGACGCGCACCTCGGGTACTACAAGAACAAGTCGGTGATCGAGCGGCTCCGGATCGACGTCATCGAA
>JBPPMG010000232.1:0-19791 GCA_051305935.1 Thermoanaerobaculia bacterium | reverse complement strand
CCCCCCCCGTCGCAGCCTAACGAGCCGATCGTCTCCTCGCGCCCCCACCTCACTCTACCTATCGTAGAAACTTTGACATCGCGCAGAAACCGAGGGAACCTCGGTGGATGGAGAAGGGCGACGGTCGGGTGAAGCTGTCCGCGCGCTGCAGCGGAAGTATCCAGGACACGGCGAGCGGGTGGGGATGGCAGTACGTCGTCCCGTCGCAGAATCGGAGTGTGGATTCGCGGGGCGGGAAGATCGCGCGGCATCGCATCGACGACTCGACCGTGCAGAACGCCATGCGAATCGCGGCGCTCGAGGCGGGAATCGTGAAGCCGGTCGCGCTGCACGTGCTGCGCACTCGTCCGCGACGCACCTGCTCGAGAACGCTACGACACCCGGACGGGACAGGAGCCTTCCAGGGCACGCGAGCGTGGAGGCGACGATGATCGACAGGTACATTCTGACAGCGATGCGAGGTGGAGTGCGGAGTCTCCGCCACGTATGGATCGAGCGCGAACCGATCGCGGTCATGCGTCAGCCCAATCCGGATAACGCGCCCCCGATATCCGGATCGCGGCGCGGCATAACAGGGACCACTCCGGAATATCCGGACGACCCGGCACGGCCGAAGCGAGTTGAAAACGGAGGCAACCCCTGAGCCGCGAAACGGTTATGCTTTCGAGAGCGCGACACGAAGCAGTCGGCAATCAGTCGCGCCCCCGATTCCGTATAATCAGGTCAGTGAGACGTTAGGCGCCTTGACACCATGGCTGACGATCGATCGGAGACATGCACTTCCTGTGGGCGGTCCATCTTCTCCGCCACGGCGAAAGCTACGGGAGGGCTCTGCCGCCCCTGCGTCAACAGGCAGGCCATCGAGGCGTTCCGGACTCGCCAGGAAAGGAACCGACAAGTAGGCCTCGACCGCGAGTACCCCTACACCGACGAGGAGGTGTTCGCGATCGCGAGCAATCTGAAAGAAGGCAGGACAGAACATTGCAAAGGGTGTGGCGGCGAACTGATCTTCAAGGGTGTCGACTCCGGTGTACATCCAGGTATCTACTGTCCCAACGGGTGCACCGAGATCCTCTTTGAGATGCGTCCCAGGCCTGATCGCTAGCACGGTAGTAGCGAAACCACCGGAAACGGCGCCTAACTATGGCGCTGCACCGGACCGAAACGCGCAACTCAAAGTTTCGAAGGCTGGTAGAATAGCGCGTGCGCGTTTCTGCCGGTGAGCGCCGAACGTTAGGCGGCTGAATGAACGCTGACAACCAAGACTTGCCCGACTACTTCACCGCGAGAGACGCCTACCTGAGCGGGTTTGGCGAAGTCGACCAGAACCTGCTCGCTCCTCTCATGAATCCGGGTCTCACGGGTGGCCCCGAGTGGCCTGGTCTGCGGGAGTCTTGGCGGCGCGTCCGGCGCGGAACAGGCACGATCCTTGTATCAGACGGTCTTTCGGACCCTTTCGATGATGATCCCACGCCAAACGTCGGGTTCGGCGTCGAAGTAATGATCGAGACTACAGAACCTCTGAAGTCTGAGATTCCGGGAACGTGGCTGTTCCAACTGGCATACGACGTCTCTCAACTTGCGGCCGAGACTGGAGCTTTTCGTGAGTACCGGGATGAACTCGGTCTCTTTTCGACTGAGTTTCGCGTCCATGAGAAGCTTCGGGCGCTCGCTTCCCCCGAGGGGCGCGTCGGTGTACTTCTCGGCGTTGATGCTCCCGGGCTCAATCTCGAGTGGGAACTGCCAGCTGGCCTCGTTCGCGTCGTAACTGTCACACTACTCCATCCTTCGGAACTCGCATTCATCCAGGAAGTCGGCCTCCCTGCACGGGAAGAGGTCGCTCGGCTACTTGCTTTGAGGGGTACGCACCACCTATCCCAGCCCGGGCGCGAGCCAGTGATCTAACCGCCGCCTAACGTTCGCGTGCAGGCCGACTTCGCAAACGCCCACCAGTGGTATCATTCGTGTCACGGCCTCGCGGCGGTTGCGAAGCGGCTTAGCGCTGGCGTTGGGCTGCCTGGGAAAGAGTACGTCAGACGACAAAGGCTTCCTGGGCCCGGAATCCACCCGGGATCGTAACCTGCGGTAGAATCAGAACATGGACGCCGCAAAAGAGCAGGTGAAGCAGATCTTGGAAGTGCTTCCCGAAGACGCCTCCCTCGAGGATATCCAGTACCACATCTACGTCCGCCAGCGAATCGAACAGGGTTTGGCTGATGGGTCGGCCGGCAGGGTGGTGCCCCACGCAGAAGTGGTCCGACGTCTCCAGAAATGGCTGAGCTGAGTATCGAATGGGCTGAATCAGCTGTTCGCGCACTCGAAGAGGCCGCGGAATACATTTCAAAGGACTCAGCGACGTATGCGGCTGCTCTCGTCGTAGGGGCGACGCAACGGGCCGAATCACTTGCCCACTTCCCTCAGCGTGGCCGTGCTGTTCCGGAGTATCGGGACCCTTCGGTACGAGAGGTATTCGTCGGCAGTTACCGCCTGATCTACCGGGTTCTTTCGGATCGGGTATTGATCATTGCATTCGTGCACTCCGCGAGAGACCTTGCCACGATTCTCGCGAACACGCCCGCGTAGCGCAGCCCAACTATTGCGCTGCAGCCGACGAAAACGCGGAACTCAATTTGCCGCAAACTGTTCGGGCAGCGCGTCCGCGGTTTCGCGGCTGAGCGCTAGCGTTAGGTGCTTAATCGGCGTCCCCAGGGGCGGTGTCGTCCACTGGCGGTATCCAAAGGGTGACATCGGTGTCTCCTTTTCGGGCCGCCGGCTCGTTTGGCTGCGGGCCGGTCGTGGCAGTCGTCGTATATTCCAAGGCCTCGACGATGGTGCGTCTCTTGCAGGGCTGTGAGATATTCTGAGCCCGCCCAAAGGAGACAACCGTGGCGACATGCATGTTGAAGCGTATTGCGCGCCGGCCCGTGTATATGTTGCTTCTCGTCCTGTCCGCCGTGTCGCTCTCCACGAGTGGCCTTGCTTCAGAAGTGCCGCTCAGACTATACGTCCATCCCGATTCAGACATTTTACTTCGGCAGCGCCTTGTGTCCGTACTCGCGCGAGAGCGTTCGATCGTCATCGTGAACGCTCCGGAGGAGGCAGCTGCGACGATCTCGATTCAATCGCAGCCCAAAGGGTCGAAACCGTATCGCGGCTGGCTAAGGGTCAAGACTCACGCCGAGGTAGACGGCGAGATGCTGGGCCCGTTCGCGGCTTCGGGCGAGGAAGGAGCGGCGGTGAGGCTGGCAACCACGCGGCTCGTCGAGGCGCTGGGCGTGCTATTTGATCCGTCCATGCAGTCGAATGGTGAAGCCGTTGGAAGCCTGCCCGAGGTCGAGCACCGGAAGCCGAGCGAGGTGAAAGGCCACTTGGTTGATGCGGCGGTTAACGAGGGGAAGAAAGGGAACTGGAAAGAGTCCGCCGAGTTCTGGAAGCGGTACTTGAAACTCGTCCCTAATGACGAATTCGCTTACTACAACCTCGGCCTGACTCTGATGCGGTGGGAGCAATGGGAGGACGCGAAGGATGCCTTCGGTCACAGTCTCGAGCTCAACTACTCGAACGATCTCGCGCACTACCAGCTCGGGTTCTGCTTCTACCATCTCGGCGAGAATCGTCGGGCACGACGAAGCCTGCAGGCGGCACTAAAAATGAACCCCGAACTCGAGGTTGCGAAGGAACTGCTGAGGCGGATTGCGAACGAGAAATAGCGGCGCGGATTCGTTTCTTCGGCACACCCACCTGGCGAGTCAGGCCCCAGGAGCGAATGCCCAAACGAATCCAATTTCTTCACCTCCACCATTCGTAGAATCGCTCCGCCGCACAGCCGAACTCGCGCGTGCAGCTCGACGAGAGGCGCGCCTTGAAGCATCTGCGAATCAAGAGTTCTCCCCCAAACGGCAGCGCCTAACACGTAGCTGCACCGGACGACGACGCGCAACTCCATGCATCGCAGCCTGCTAAACTATCCCGTGCGCGTTGCCGCCTGTTAGCGGCAGCCGTTAGGCGATGGAGGTCACCCTGAGACGCTTTAGTCCGGTCGCCCCTCTTCTCGGCGCGGTTCTCGCCGTTCCGGCATCGATGATCACGGTGTTTCTCTACTTGCTGTGGCCCCTCGGTGAAACGCTTGGCGAGTCGGCGGTCGCTTCCCTTCCTTGGTCAGCGGTTCTTCTTCCGGCCGCAGTTCCGCTCGGGGGCCTGGTAGGTGTGATCTTCGCTCTGACGCGGCACTCCAGATCACTGGCGATGGTGGCCCTGCGAATTGGCTCCGCGGCGCTGGCAGGGGTCGCGGTCGCGTGGTGGGCAACGCACGGCTCCGTCCACATCTCAACGCAGATTGCTGCCGCTGAAGCAGCTATCGTCTGGACCACAGTTGCAGTCGCCAGTGAGGTCTTCGCGCAATCTCGGGCCGCAGCCTAACAAGCCGCTGCCCCGAACGGCGACGCGCAACACCAGGTGTTGCAGCGTGTTACACTGTCCCTTGCGTGTCGCCGCCGGTTAGTGGCAACCGTTAGGCGCCATCGGTACAAGCGTGAGGAGGACGAGATGAAGCGACTGTTTGCCGTACTGCTTGTAATGTTTGCGTTCGGGTGCGCCACTGGTCCCGTGGGCGGAGGGAGCGGCAAGGCCGCCGGTGGAACCACGCTGGTGTGTCACAAGGGAAAGAAGACGCTGAACCTGCCGCGGGACGCGGTTCGGGCGCACCTTGATCACGGGGATCACCTGGGCAGTTGCCATTGAAAAGCCGTTGGTCGCTGGTGTCGCGCTCCGTCAGAACGCCCGCGTCATGGGTGCTCCCTCGCGTGGTTCGGCGCCGGTAATCGTTGGCGTTAGGCGGCTGGAATCAAGGTAGCACTCGATGACTAGAGGCAGCCCCCAGGAGCTGACACCAGGTACCCTGGCCGGACGGAGCGCTTGCCCTGCCCGAAGCGGGCGATGTCACGCATCTGAGTCTCGATCGTTACCTGGAGAACGACGGTCGTGGCGCGCGCTACGACGTGATGCGCTGGACCGAGGAGGCGGTTTCCAGCCGGGGATTCAGGCCTCCGCAGACCGCCGTTCATTCAACGAACATGTCCGCACGTCAGGGGATGGACTTGGGCACTGAGAGGATCAACAGGTTGGCAGCGCAAGTTGAAGGCGGCGCCTAACTGGGCGGTTGCACCGGACCGCATCGCGCAACTCGAAGTTTCGAAGTCTGGTAACATCCGCGCTCGCCTGTTGGCACCGCTGATGTGCGAACGCCAGGTGCCGAGTGCATCCTATGAGTCTGAAGCTCTCGCTTCTCGCGATCCACGAACTACTTCTGGTCTCAATACCCGGCGGTGCGGCCCCGGCGCCGAACGAGAAGGTGGCCGTCGTAACCCAGCTCTACCAGGAGTTCGCCTGGGAGGCGCTCATCGGAGAGCCGCAACTGCCAGGGCAGGAGCTCCTCGAGCAGCCTCGTGAGGCCCTCGTCCGCTACTTTCGAGGGTAGCCTGGTTGAGCTCATCCTCCGGGATCGCCGCGAAGTCGCGGAAACTCACGAAATCGGAAGGTTGGATTTCTCTCCAATCTGGGACTCGCAGGATCCCGCGGCTGCGGATCTGAGAGTTGCTGATGGCCCGTTCCCGGATACGGTAACCGTGACATTTCGGTACCCGGGTCGCGAGGAACCTGTCCGGCTGCTCTACTCCCTGACGAAGACACCTGGAGGGTGGCGAATCTCAGACATCGAATACACGGCAGGCTACAAGCTTCGAAAGATCCGGCAAGGCAGCGAGTGATTGGCGGGTCGCCGGAGCCTAACAAGGTGGTCACCTTTGGCGCTTCAGTCAACCACTTCAGCCCGATGCGACCAATGGCAGGCACTGCGCTCGTCCCGGTGGCTTCTGCGACTCGCGCAGAAGCCCTGCAACGTTTTCCGGAACCTGCCGGCGTCGGGACGTGGCGGGCGCATGATCGTCGCTGACGGCGGCCCGCGTCGTGGCTACGCGCCCCGCTCCACCTTGATCCCGAACGCGTTCAGCTTCCTGTAGAGGTTCGAGCGCTCGACGCCGAGGGCTTCGGCGGTGCGGCTCACGTTGCCGCCGAAATCGCGCAGCCTTCGGAGGATGAACTGACGCTCGAACTCTTCGCGCGCGTCGCGGAGGGTGAGGTTCAGCGCGAAGAGCGAGCGTTCCTCGCCGCCCGAGCCGAGCTCGATGTCGCGCGCCTCGATCGTCTCGCCCGGGGCGAGGATCGTCAGGCGCTCGGCGAGGTTGCGAAGCTCGCGTACGTTTCCCGGCCAGCCGTGTGAGACCAGCACCGCGCGCGCGCCGGCGGAGAGCCGCTTCGGCGAGCGGCCCGTCTCGGCCGCGAAACGCCGGAGGAAGTGCTCGGCGAGGAGCGCGATGTCGTCGCCTCGGTCGCGAAGCGGCGGAACGACGATCGGGATGACGTTGAGGCGGAAGTAGAGATCCTCGCGGAATCGCCCCTCGCGGATCTCCTCCTCGAGGTTCTTGTTCGTCGCGGCGATGACGCGGACGTCGACGCTGATCGTCTGCTGCCCGCCGACGCGCTGGAACTTCTGCTCCTGGAGCACTCTCAGCACTTTCGCCTGCGTCTTCGTGCTCATATCGCCGATCTCGTCGAGGAAGAGGGTGCCGCCGTCGGCGAGCTCGAACTTTCCCTTCCGGTCGTCGATGGCGCCGGTGAAGGCGCCCTTCCTGTGGCCGAAGAGCTCCGACTCGATGAGCTCCTCCGGAATCGCCGCGCAGTTGACGTCGACGAACGGCGCGTCGGCGCGTGTGGAGAGCCGATGAAGCGTCCGCGCCACGATCTCCTTGCCGCTGCCGTTCTCGCCGGAGATCAGGACGCGGCTCGCCGACGGCGCGGCGTTGCGCACTTTGTCCATCAGGCGTTTCATCGCGTCGCTCTCGCCGATCAGCGTCTCGTCGAACGTCAGGTGCCGCCTCAGGTCGCGCACCTCGGCGCGCAGCCCGCCCTCAGCGAGCGCATGAGAGACCGTTAGGATGACGCGCTCGAGCGAGAGCGGCTTCTCGAGAAAGTCGTACGCGCCTAACTTGGTCGCTTTTACCGCGGTGTCTACGGTGCCATGCCCCGAGATCACCACGATGGGAGGCGCCCCACCCGTCGCGCGGACCTTCTCGAGCACCGTCAGCCCGTCGATGCCGGGCAGCCAGACATCGAGCAGCACGAGGTCGAACTCCTCCCGCGAGAGGACCGTGAGCGCCTCTTCACCCGACTCGCAGAGCGTCGTCTCGTATCCCTCGTCGGTCAGGATGGCTGACAGGGTCGTCCGGATCGCCCGCTCGTCGTCGACGATGAGAATTCTCGGCATGCGTGGTCTCGCGCCTCCTCAGGCAGGGATCTCGATCTCGAATCTGGTGCCGCGCGGCTGGTTAGGCTGGACGGCGATGCGCCCGTCGTGATCCTTCACGATCCTGTGGACGATCGCGAGCCCGAGGCCCGTTCCTTTGTCCTTCGTGGAGTAGTAGGGGAGGAAGAGCCGTTCGCGATCGGCGGCCGGAACGCCCCGCCCGGTGTCGGAGACTTCGATCCGCAGCAGCTTCCCGCGCAGGCGGGCGTAGAGGCGCACGGTTCCCTCGTCCGTCGCCTCGAGGGCGTTGTCGAGCAGGTTGATCACGGCGCGGCGGATCTGGTCGGGATCGACGACCGCCTGCAAGCCGTCGGTGACGTCGGTCTCGAGCGTCACGCCGGGCTTGACCTCCGCGTAGAGCTGCGCAGCCTCGCGCAGGATCGCGGTGACGTCGCTCATGCGCAGGTGAATCGCGGGCATGCGCGCGAAGCGCGAGAACTCGTCGACCATGCTCTGCAGTTCGGTGACGGAGTTGACGATCGTGCGGCAACCGTCGTCCACGGCCTGCGCGACGTCGGCGTCGCCCGACTGGAACTTCTTGCGGATCCGGTCGGCCGAGAGACGGATCGGCGTGAGGGGGTTCTTGATTTCGTGCGCGATGCGGCGCGCGGCCTCGCTCCAGGCTGCGAGCTTCTGCGCCTGGATCAACTGCGTCGAGTCTTCGATCGCGACCACCCAGCCGATCGATTTCTCGAAGGACGTCATCCGCGCGGCGGAGATCTCGAGATAGAGGATCTCGCCTCCGCGCGAGAGCGATACCTCGCGCGGGCGCGGCTCGCGGCGCCGCAGCTCGCGCAAGTAGCCGCCGATCGGCCCGAGGTCGCCGACGAGGACGTCGTCGATCCGCGTTCCCGGCGCCGGCTCCTCCGCGAGCTGCAGGATGCGAAGCGCGGCGCGATTGATGCTCAGCAGTTCGAGCTGGTCGGTGCAGGCGAGGATGCCGGTCGAGACGCTCTCGAGAATTCTCGAGAGGTACGCGCGCTCGTCGGCGAGACGGCGGTTGACGTCTTCGGTCTCGCGGTTCGAGTCGGTGAGCGCGGCGCGCTGCGCCTCGAGCTGCTCCGCCATGCTGTTGAACGACTCGATGAGTTGGCCGAGCTCGTCGGTCGCGCGCATCTCGATCCGATGGCCGTAGTCGCCCCCTGCGAGCGTCCGCGTCCCCTCGGCGAGCGCCTGCACGGGCACCGTGATCCTGCGCGAGACGTAGATCGAGATCCAGAGCGTGCCGAAGAGGACGAAGAGCGTGACGGTGAGGAACATCGACGTCTGCGACGCCTTCAGCGCCTGCCGCTGCGCTTCGAGCTGCTGGAAGTTCGCGTTCGCGACGATGTTCTCGTCGACCATCCGCGCGACATCACCCGGCAGGTAGCGCCCCGCGATCGAGACGAGCTTCCGATCGCCTGCGTCGACTCTTCGGCCCGCGCGAATCCACTTGCCCGCCGGCGTCACCTCGATCTTGAAGGCCGAGCCGTCGGTGGCGATCTTTTCCAGAAACTGCGATGACGGCTCTCGCATCTGGTGAACGGGAGAGCGCGGGTCGGCGAGCAGGCTCAGCACCGCACCGTTCTCGTACACTCCGGCGACGTCGACTCCCTGGTGCGCGCGCACGTGCCGGAGCGCCTCGTCCATGCGCGAAACGCCCCGCGCTTCGATCGCATCGGCGACCTCCGCGGCCGCGCGTCCGCTCTGGTCGATCGCGGAGCTCTGCAGCGCCTCGGCGATCACCTCGCTGTTCGAGAGGATGGTCTGCACGGGGGTGTTGAACCAACGGTCGATCGAGACGCGCAAGAGGTCGGTGGCGACGAAGAAGAGAAGCGTGATGGGAACGAGCGCCGTTGCCAGATACGTCAGCACGAGCTTGGTCCGGAATCGCGAGCCCGCGACGCCGCGCTGGCGCTCGAGCACGAGCTTGATGACGTTGCGGATGAGGACGAAGAGGATTCCGAGGATGAGGATGACGTTGATGTTCCAGAGCGCGAAGAGGAGCAGCCGGCTCGTGAGCGCTTCGGGCGAGAGCTCCCGCGCGCGGAGCATCAGGTAGTAGACGAGGCTCGTGGCGATGAAGAGAACCAACGGGATCGTGATGACGAATCGCGGATCCTTGCGGTACTCGAGGATGTTCGACGCCTTCATTGCGGGCGCGGCGTCCTCACCCGCGTGTCCTTCCACTCCGTCGACACGTCCCAGGGGATCATGTTCAGCAGGAACTCACGCATCAGGTCGGCCCGGACGCGAACACGAAGCTTGTAAGGCTTGAATCCGCGGGTGGGGAACAGGTCCGCCTCGTCGATCGTCGACATGCGCTTGCGCAGCTCGGCCGGGTCGTTGAACGACTCGGAGCGGACGAGACGCCCGTCGCGGCGATAGTTGACGAGGTACTCGCGCGTCCGGGAGTCGTAGGTGCAGATCACTTCGATCCGGGCACTTCCGAGGGTGGAGTCGATCCAGTTGGGGCGGTAGCGATAGAGCTCCACGTGATAGGTGAAGCCGGTGGGCAGTCCGCTCTCCAGCGCCTTGTTGAGCTGATCGACGTCGAACGCCCCCGTGAGCTCGAAGGTGACCGAGACCTTGCCGTCCTTCTCCAGGGCGGAGAGCTTCGAGATCCTCGGTTCCGCGGCCAGGAGGGAGCCGGAAACCAGCAGGAAAAGCGCCAGAAACGCGATTCGCCGGGTCACTGTGGTGTTTTTACCACAGTCGCGACCCAGCGAACACGGAGAACTGATGGGGCTTACTCCTGACGACCGGCGGTAGCGTACGCGCCCGACGACGCCGATTCGGAGTGGTCGCCGCGCTCCGCGGCGTCCCACTCGGCGGCCTTTTCGAGGACGGCCGCGACGAAGCGGGAGTGGAGCGCGTGGCCGGCGCGCGAGGCGGTGATCTCGCCGAGGAGCGGCCTTCCGAGAAGCGCGAGATCGCCGACGAGATCGAGGACTTTGTGGCGGACGAACTCGTCCGCGTAACGGAGCGAGCCGTTGATGACGCGGTGATCGTCGAGCACGATGCAGTTCTCGACCGAGCCGCCGCGGGCGAGGCCGGCGGCGCGCATCTTCTCGACATCGCGGAGGAATCCGAACGTCCGGGCGCCCGCGACCTTCTTCGTGAAGTTCTCCGCGTTGAGCTCGAGCTTCATCGACTGCTTGCCGATCGCGGGATGAGCAAAGTCGACGTTGTAGCGGATTTGCAGGTGATTTGCGCGTGTCGGCTCGATGCGGACGAACTTCTCGCCGTCGCGGACTTCGATCGTTTCGCGGACGCGGATCGGCTCGATCGTCGCGTCGAGCTCGCGGGTTCCCGCGGCCTCGATGAGATGGATGAACGGGAGGGCGCTGCCGTCGACGATCGGAACTTCCGTTCCGTCGACGACGATGTCGAGATCGGTGATGCCCGCTGCGACGATCGCCGCGAGGAGATGCTCGACCGTTCCGACGGAAACGTCGTCGCGTCCGACCGAGGTCGCGTAGTCGAGTGCGGTCGTGGAGGACTGCAGCGCCGGAATGCGCATGCCGTCGAGGTCGGAACGAACGAACGCGATGCCCGACTCGGCGGCTGCCGGTCGCAGCTCGACGCGCGTGTAGATTCCGGAATGGAGACCGATCCCTTCGATGGCGACGGGAGCATTGAGTGTTTTTCTGTGCATGGTCATAGGTAGAGCCTTCAAACTCTGGATGAGTTCAAAGCACGGCCCGTGCCAGACGCTTGCGCGTTCGTCGTCTCCCGCAACATGGTTATTTATCAAAGGTTTGGATTCTTCGCCTTTCCTCGGGGAGACCGGGGTGTGTCACCACAGCGGCGCAGGGGTGTGGCTGGCGCGCAACACCTCCGCGACGCGCGGTCGAGGATGCGTGGATGTGACGCCGCCGCAGTCATCCCACTCGGTGATTCGGTCTCGGCCGCGTTCATCGAGTTAGCACCGAGGGCGCAACGCGTCGCGGCGTGGCGTTCCGGTTTCCCCCCGCCCGGCGATATACTGACGGGGTCAGGCACGCGACCTCCGAGCGCCGTTTCCATTCGGAATCGGTTCGAGAGGAGTTGTTTCCGGAGCGATTCGCCCGGGTGCCGGCGTGGGAAGGTGGGTGGCGAGAAATGACTCAGGAACTCTCTGAAATCGAGCCCAAGCTCAAAGAGATCCTCTACAACTGTCTCGAGCAGATCCGGGCCACGAAGGCTGCCCTTTACCTTGCCGCGACCGATCAGCAGCCATACACGCTGGTCACGCAGTACGGCTTCAAGGAAGGGCTTCGGAAGAGCGTCGAGCTCGAGGACCCGGAGATCGACCTGCTTCTGCTGAAGCGTGTTCCGTTCTTTCTGAACTCGATCGCGGAAGACTCCCGCTTCGCGGAGCTGCTCGACAGCGCGGCGACGTCGCGGATTCTCGTCGCGCCCATTTACTCCCGCGGCCGCCTCTACGGGTTCATCGACATGCGTGACAAGGCGGCGGGCAAGCCGTTCGAATTCACCGACGCCGAGCTGGCCCGGACGATCGCGCAGCAGTTCATCGAAGTGTTCGCGGACAACGGAATCTTCGGCCTAACTGCGGACGCGCTCGTTCCCGTCACGACCTCCTCGGGGAACGTCGAGGTCCCGAGGTCCACGTCATCGATCGAGACCTCGAGCGGGTACTTCAGCGCATCGAGCCGAGTCGTCGACGAAGCGAGACGCTATCTAGACCGCGGAGGACTTCGGGCTCGCGCGGCGAGACGCACCCTGACCGAGTCCCACGTACGGGGCGGGGCGGTCGTTCTGCCCGGCGTGCTTTCGATTCCGGGCGCGGTGATGGCCGCGCTCTCGGCATTCAGCGATCTCGGCGGCACCCAGGTGGTCGCGGCGAGGGCCACGGTGTCCGCCGAGGCGATGGATCAGTTCCAGGCGAAGCTGCGCGGATGGCAGCAGAAGCGGAACGAGCCCGACAAGCTGACGGAGACCTCCACGCAGTACCCGTTCGGCAGGTTCGGCGCGCCGATCGGGCCGGAGCGACTCGTCTCGACTCTCAGCGCGCCGGTCCGTGTCGAAGGCATTCCGGGTGTGGTGCTCACGATCGCGTTCGAGTCGCAGCCCGGGAACGAGACAAAGACCATCCTCGAGGAGTTCCTCGAGCGGCTCGAGCAGATCGTTCGCTATGCGATCACCGCCGACGAGTACCAGGCGATCCGCCATCGGATCGCGCAGAAGCTCGTCGAGCCCGACATCAATCACTTTCCTCACCTGAAGAATCACGCAGAGCGGGTTGCGGATCTCGCAGAGCGACTCGCGCTGTTCGTGGGACTCGAGCCCGACGAGGTCGAGAGGATCCGGCTTGCGGCGTACGTGCATGACGTCGGAATGCGGCTTCTCGACTACGCCAACCTCTACAGGAAGTCGGGACTGACGACCGACGACATGGCACTCATCAAGAACCATCCCGTGGTCGGCGCCGCGGTGGTTGCCGAATCGCCTCTCGGTCCCGAGGTCGCCAACATCGTGATGAGCCATCATGAGCGGCCCGACGGCACGGGCTACCCGTCAGGGCTCTCGGGGGACGACATTCCGATCGGCTCCCGGATCATCCACATCTGTGAGGCATTCGACGCGATGACCGCGTCCGATTCCTATCAGACTCCGGTGCCGGCCCCTGCGGCGATCGGCAAGATCAAACGGGTCGCGGGCGTCCAGTTCGACGCCGCGCTCGCGGAGAAGTTCGCCGAGATGATGAGCAGGGACTAGTGGCCAAGAAGAAGGATGACGGCGAGAAGTCGGTCGCGACGAACCGCAAGGCCTACCACGACTACTTCATCCTCGAGAAACACGAGGCGGGTCTCGTGCTCACGGGCACGGAGGTCAAGTCGCTGCGCGACGGAAGGGCGAACCTGAAGGACGCGTACGTGATCTTCAAGGGTGGCGAGGCGTATCTCTTCGGTGCGCACATCTCGCAGTACAGCCACGGCAACCTCAACAATCACGAGCCGGAGCGCACTCGAAAGCTCCTCATGCACCGGCGTGAGATCGACAAGCTGTCGGGCGAGGGGACGATCAAGGGCAACTCGATCATCCCGCTCCGGCTCTACTTCCGCGCGAGCCGGGCCAAGGTCGAGATTGCCGTCGTGAAGGGAAAGAGGCAGTACGACAAGCGCGAGACCGAACGAACGCGTGAGGCCGATCGGGAGACCGCGGCGGCAATCAAGCACGGGAAGCGCGAGTGAGGCCGGCCGCCGTTTTTACCTGTTTTCCGTTCTACCCTCCGCAATCTGTATTCGTTGTTCCACTAATTTGACCTTCCCCCACGGAGGGACGTAGAGTCACCCGATCATGGCCTGGTTCAAGAAGGAAAAGACGCCGAAGCTGCCCGCCGGACAGCGCCCTACGATTCCCGAAGGGCTCTGGACCAAGTGCGACGAGTGCAAGGAGATCATCTTCTCCAAGACGGTGGAGCAGAATCTCAACGTCTGCCCGCGCTGCGGCTTCCACTTCCGGCTGACCGCACGAGAGCGCTTCGAGCTCCTGTTCGACGACGGCCAGTACGAAGAATTTGCAACCGGCATCCGCTCGGGCGATCCCCTCAACTTCCGGGACACGAAGGCCTATCCGGACCGGCTGCGCCTCTACACCCAGAAAGTCGGAATGGGCGACGCCGTGCTCTGCGCGGAAGGCCGCCTCGAAGGAATGCTGCTCGTCATCGCATCGATGGAGTACGACTTCATGGGCGGTTCGATGGGCTCGGTCGTCGGAGAGAAGATCACTCTCGCCGCGGAGCGCGCACTGGAGAAGGAAGTTCCGTTCATCGTCGTCTCGTGCTCGGGCGGAGCGCGCATGCAGGAAGGCATTCTCTCGCTGATGCAGATGGCGAAGATCTCCGCTGCGCTCAAGAGGCTTGCGCAAAAGCGCCTTCCGTACATTTCCGTGATGACGAACCCGACCACCGGCGGAGTGACCGCGTCGTACGCGATGCTGGGAGACGTGAACATCGCCGAGCCGAAGGCACTGATCGGCTTCGCCGGGCCGCGCGTCATCGAGCAGACGATCCGTCAGAAGCTCCCCGACGGGTTTCAGCGCTCGGAGTTTCTGCTCGAGCACGGCATGGTCGACATCATCGCGGAGCGGCACGAGCTGAAGGCGACGGTCGCGCAGGTGATTCGCCACCTCGCATGAGCGCCGCCCGCCGGCCCGCCCGCGTCGCGCGCGGCGCCGAGCCGGTTCCGGGCGGCAGCTGGCGCGGCGCGATCCGCTGGCTCGATTCACTGCAGGGGAGCGGGATTCGCCCCGGGCTCGACCGCATGCGAGCGCTGTTGCGTGCGGCAGGCAATCCGCATCGCGCCTACGAGACGGTCATCGTCGCCGGCACCAACGGCAAGGGCTCGACCTCGGCGACGATCGCCTCGATCCTCGGGCGCGCCGGGCTTCGAACGGGGCTCTACACGTCTCCGCACCTCGTCGACCTCCGCGAGCGCTGGCGCATCGGCGATGCGGACGTATCACGCGATGCGCTGCACGCGGCGATACGAGAGATGTACGTCAGCTCTTCGAAGTGCGGCATCGAGCCGACCTACTTCGAGGCGCTCACGCTCCTCGCGTTCCTCATCTTCCGCGCCGCGAAGTGTGACGTCGCGGTTCTCGAGGTCGGAATGGGCGGCCGGCTCGACGCGACGAACGTGACGCGGCCGCTCGTGGCGCTCGTCGCGCCCGTTGCGATGGACCACCAGGAGTTTCTCGGGGAGACGATCGAGGCGATCGCGCGTGAGAAGGCGGGAGTGATCCATCGCGGAACTGCCGCGGTGACGTCGGTTCGCGACCCGCGTGCGCTGCGCGTGATTCGCGGGCGAGCGACGCACGTGGGAAGTGTTCTCTCAGAGACAGCCAAAGAGTGTCG
Organism: Thermoanaerobaculia bacterium; assembly: GCA_051305935.1. GTDB lineage: Bacteria > Acidobacteriota > Thermoanaerobaculia > Gp7-AA8 > Gp7-AA8 > JACPDH01. The sequence goes on along the minus strand of JBPPMG010000232.1, from coordinate 4,591 downwards.
TGTCTCGAAGGTCCGCTACGAAGGGGGAGGCTTCGCGTTCCGGCTCGTCACTCCCGCGGGGAGGTACGAATTGCGCACCCCGCTCGCCGGCCTGCATCAATGTGACAACGTCGCGCTCGCGGTACGAGGGGCGGAGACGCTGCGGGCGACGTATCCCTCGATCACGCGGAAGGCGATCGTCGACGGTGTGGCCTCGACGCGCTGGCGTGGGCGGCTCGAGCGGGTCGAGCTCGCGCACGGCGTGGTCTGGATCGACGGAGGACACAACGAGGATGCGATCCGAATGATCCTCCCGTTCGTCGAGGAGCAGATTCCTCACCCGCGCTGCCTCGTTTTCGGAATCATGCGCGACAAGGACTGGGCAACGGTCGCGAAGCTCGTGTTTCCGCTCTTCGACAGGATCATCCTGACGAAGCCCGACCCGGAACGTGGCTGCGACCCGGGCGCGCTCGCGCGCCTCTCGGGGCTCGATCGCCGCCGCGTGACGATTCGCGCGCGCCCCGCGGATGCGGTCAGGCTCGCGGTCGAGGAGTGCTGGCCTGCAACACTGGTCTGCGGGTCGCTCTACCTCGCCGGAGCCGCGATCGGCGTGCTCGATCGTTCCTGATGGCGCGGGCGCAGCGTAGGCAAGGCGTCCCGCCTTGCTCGCTCCGCGAGGCTCGATCGATTTGCGCGACTCGGCAAAGGCCGGAGGCCTTTGCTACGTGCTTTCGCGGCGCTGCGCGCCGCCGCGGAGGCGAGGACGCCTCCGCCACGATTCCCATCGGCTACAATGCGCCGCAACGGAGACTTCACGATGTCGAACACTACCGATACACAAGCAAACCTGCACGCCCTGCTCCAGCGCGACCTGCGCGAGGTCGACCCGGAGATTGCCGACGCGATCGGCGCCGAGAGAGCGCGCCAGAACGACACGCTCGAGCTGATCGCGTCGGAGAATCACGTCTCGAAGGCGGTCCTCACCGCGATGGGCTCGGTCTTCACGAACAAGTACGCCGAGGGCTATCCGGGCAAGCGCTACTACGGCGGCTGTGGTCCGACCGACGTCGCCGAGTCGATCGCGATCGATCGAGCGAAGCAGCTCTTCGGCGCCGAGCACGCGAACGTGCAGCCGCACTCCGGCTCGCAGGCGAACATGAGCGTCTACTTCACCGTGCTCAAGCCGGGCGACGTCATCATGGGGATGGACCTGTCACACGGCGGGCATCTCACGCACGGCCATCCGCTCTCGTACAGCGGCCGCGACTTCCAGGTGGTCTCCTACGGCGTGCGCAAGGAAGACGAGCGGATCGACTACGACGCGATGCAGCGTCTCGCCGAGGAGCGCAAGCCGAAGCTGATCATCTGCGGCGCCTCGGCGTACCCGCGCATCATCGACTTCAAGCGCATCCGTGAGATCGCGGACTCGTGCGGCGCGATGATGATGGCCGATATCGCGCACATCGCCGGGCTCATCGTCGCCGGGGAGCATCCCTCTCCGGTGCCGTACGCCGACTTCGTCACGACGACGACGCACAAGACGCTGCGCGGCCCGCGCGCGGGGCTCGTCCTCTGCAAGGAGAAGTACGCGAAGGATCTCGATCGCGCCGTCTTCCCCGGGATCCAGGGAGGGCCGCTCGTCCACATCATCGCGGCGAAGGCGGTCGCCTTCCGCGAGGCGGCGACGGAAGAGTTCCGCGTCTACCAGCGCCAGATCGTGCGCAACGCGAAAGTGCTCTCCGAGGCGGTCGCTGCCGCGGGGTTCCGGCTCGTCTCGGGCGGAACCGACAATCACCTCTTCCTCGCCGACGTCTTCTCGAAAGGCGTCACGGGCAAGGAAGGGGAGAAGATGCTCGAAGCCGCCGGGATCACGGTCAACAAGAACACGATTCCGTTCGATCAGAACAAGCCGATGGTGGCGTCGGGCATTCGCATCGGAACTCCGGCGGTGACGACGCGCGGCATGGCCGAGGACGAGATGCGCCAGATCGCGGCGCTCATCGCCGAGGTGCTCGACTCGAAGGGCGACGCGGGCGTCGTGGAAAGTGTCCGCGGGCACGTGCTCGAGCTCTGCCGGCGATTCCCGATCTACTGAACCGCGGTATGTGGCGCAGGCACTCCTGCCTGCGCGTCGCCGAAGGCGACCGGTCTTCGGATCTTAGCTTCCCGTGACGCCCCCGGGCGCTTCGCGCCGCGCGCAGACAAGAGTGTCTGCGCCACACAAGCTTCCCGCGCCACATCGTTCGATGATCCTGAATCAATAACTGTGCTCGTCGAGCACTACTGGATGCATGAACCTGCGATAGATGAAAATCGTGTACCCGATGACGAGCGGCATTCCGAAGAGGGCGATCGCGAGCATCGTGGTGAGGGTCCGGTCGCTCGACGAGGCGTTGTAGATCGTCAGGCTGTTCGCCGTGTCGCCGAGCGCGGGAACCATGTTCGGGAAGAGCCCGAGCCCGAGAGTCGCGAGCAGTGCCGCGATCGCGACCGACGACACGAAGAACGTCGTGCCCGCCCGTTCCTTCCTGAACAGTGACGGCAGCGCGAGCACGGCCGCGAGGAAGATCGCCGGCGCGAGCCACGCGACCGGGTTGGCGAACGCGTTCCACGAGCCTGGAGCCGCGACGCGCGAGTACGCGGTGACGACGACCCACGTCGCGAGAAGCGCCCAGACCGCGACGAGCCCGACGCGACGCGACTTCGCTTTCAGCTCTCCCTCCGTGCGGAACTGCAGCCAGGCGGCGCCCTGCACGAGGAACATCGCGACCGACAGCACGCCGACGAGCAGCGCGAACGGATTGAGAAGCGTGAAGAAGGAGCCGGCGTACTCGCCGTCGGCACCGATCGGGACGCCGCGGACGACGTTGCCGATCGCGACGCCGAAGAGCAGCGACGGCAGCGCCGAGCCGACTGCGAACGCGAGATCCCACGACTGCCGCCAGCCGGGGCTCTCGACCTTGCTGCGGAACTCGAGCGAGACCGCGCGAACGATGAGCGCCGCGAGCAGGAGCATCAGCGCGATGTAGAAGCCGGAGAAGACGGTCGCATAGACGTTAGGGAACGCCGCAAAGATCGCTCCGCCGGCGGTGAGGAGCCACACCTCGTTGCCGTCCCACACCGGACCGATCGAGTTCACCAGGATTCTCCGGTCACGGTCGCTCTTCGCGATGAACATGTGCATCATGCCGACGCCGAGGTCGAAACCGTCGAGGATCGCGTATCCGGTCAGCAGGACGCCGATGAGCAGGAACCAGGTTGTCTGAAGGTCGATCATCGTCGTCTCCTCACACGGTCGCGTGGCTTGCCGTCAATCCCGACGGAGGCTCGTGCCCGGTCGCTTCACCCTCGGCCGGCTCGGGCCCGTGCATGACTTCCTTCCGAAGCAGGAAGAGCCAGAGCATGCCGAGGAGGATGTAGATCAGCGTGAACAGGATGATGGAGAAGAGAATCTCCCCGGCGCTGACGACCTTCGAGATTCCGTCGCGCGTCTTCATCAGGCCGTAGACGATCCAGGGCTGCCGGCCGATCTCTGCCGCGGCCCAGCCGAGTTGAATTGCGATGGTCGGAAGTGGAATCGACCAGAGCATGATTTGCAGCCAGCGCCGAGACGATTCGATCTTTCCTCGCCAGAGCAGGTAGCCGCCGATCAGCACCTCGAGCAGCATCAGGTTTCCCAGGATCACCATGTTGTGGAACGAGAGGAAGGTCAACGCGACGGGAGGCCACTCGTCTCGCGGGAACTCGTTCAGCCCTTTGACGGGCGCCTGGAAGTTTCCGAACGCCAGGAACGACGTGAAGTTCGTGATGACGAGCTCGGGCCCCTCCCGTGGTCCCTCCTGCGTCGGCGGCAGTGAGAAGAGAATCAGAGGCGCCCCCGGCTGGGTGGAGTAGAGCCCTTCCATCGCCGCGAACTTGGCCTCCTGGGTCCGGGCCACCTGCTTCGCGTGCTGGTCGCCGGTGAGAATGACGAGAAAGCAGGAGACGATCCCTACGACTACGCCGAGTTTCATCGATTCGCGGGCGACTTCGCCTCCCTTGCCGCGAAGCAGGAACCAGGCGGCGATGCCGATCATCACGAACGCGCCGCAGACCCAGGTCGACGCGAGGGTGTGCGTGAAGCGCTGAAGCATCGAAGGGTTGAAGACCGCCGCGGAGAAGTCGGTCAGCTCGGCCCGTCCCCCGACGATCGTGTAGCCGGCGGGCGTCTGCATCCACGAGTTCGCCACGAGGATCCAGAAGGCCGAGAGAACCGTACCGAGCCAGACCATGAACGCGGCGATCCACCGCATTGCCGACGACATCTTCTTGCGGCCGAACAGCAGCAGTCCAAGGAAACCCGACTCGAGGAAGAAGGCGAGTACACCCTCGGCCGCGAGCGGCGCTCCGAAGATGTCCCCGACGAAGCGTGAGTAGCTCGCCCAGTTCGTTCCGAACTGGAACTCCATCACAATTCCCGTCGCGACGCCGACGACGAAGTTGACCGCGAAGATCTTCAGCCAGAAGTCCGACATCCGCCGGTAGAGGTCGTTCCCGGTGCGGACTCTCTTCGTCTCGATCAGCACGATCAGGAGCGCGAGCCCCATCGAGATCGGCGGGAAGAGGAAGTGAA
>JBPPMG010000186.1:0-3306 GCA_051305935.1 Thermoanaerobaculia bacterium | reverse complement strand
GTCGGACCTCAACGCCGGCCTCTCGACGCTCCGCGCGGAAGAGACGACGGCGATGTACGACGCCCTCGTTTACTCGCTCTACAACTTCCAGGGAGTGCGCGGGCAGAAAGCCCTCGTCGTGATCTCGGACGGAAAGGACACGGCGTCGCGATTCAGCTTCGATCAGGCGCTCGAGTACGCTCGCCGCGCCGCCGTCCCGATCTACGCCATCGGCATCGGCATCCGCGTCTCCGAGGTCGAGGTCAAGTACAAACTGAACCAGCTCTCGAAGGAGACGGGAGGCAACTCCTACTACATCGATACTGCCGGTGGTCTCGGCCAGATCTACAGCGACATCGAGAACGAGCTCCGCTCCCAGTACATCCTCGGTTTCTACCCTCCTTCAGGAGTCAAGGCAGGCGACGAATGGCGCACCGTAGAGGTGAAAGTTCCGAACGGCTCGGTCAAGACGATCCGCGGCTACTACCCGTAGTTAGAGGCAAGCCAGAAGCCAGAAGGCAGAAGGCAGAAGTAGAGGCAACGGCAACGTCATCCTGAGGAGGCGCGGGACGCGGTCGTCGAATTCGGGGAGGTTGGCAGCCGACGAAGGATCTCAAAATGGCAGGATGGTGTAGGCCAGGGCGGGGGCGCCCGAGGGACATCGCGGGTGGCGGCATCCTGCAATCTTGAGATCCTTCGGTCGCGCTCACAATCGCGCAGGCTGAGACCCTCTTCGCGGCGCTCCCTCAGGATGACGGGAACGCTTCTCCCTGCCGACTTCTGACTTTGTTCTACAATCATTTCCACACAAACGAGGAGATCACCGATGCCTGAGCTCCCTTCGGGGACGCGGTTGCATTTCCCTCCGTTTCACCTTCGGGAGGATGTGGACCTGCTGTATCGGGGGGATGATGTCGTTCCCCTCGAGCCGCAGTCGGTGCGGGTGCTGCGTTACCTCGTGCTGAACCATCAGCGGGTCGTGCCGACGCGCGAGCTTCATGATGCAGTCTGGCTGGACCTTTCCACCTCCGACTCCGTCCTGAAGAAGGCGGTCTACCAGGCGCGGAAGGCGCTCCGAACCGGAACGGACGAGGAGCAGATCCGGACGTTTCACTCCCGCGGTTATCAGTTCACCGGCGCAGTGAACGCCGGGATCGACGAGGCAGCGACGCCCGCTGAGAAGCTCCCGCCGGACGTCGCGCCCCCCGTCGACCCCGCGCGTCCCGATTACGACCAGCTGGTCGGGCGCGACTCGGAACTCGGGGCGCTTCGGCACGAGCTCGCGGCCGCCTGCGAGGGGAAGGGGCGACCCGTTCTCCTCACAGGGATGGCGGGGATCGGAAAGACGCAGCTCGCCCATCGCTTTCTCCGCCAGGCGCGGCAGACCGGAGCCGTCTGTCTCGAGGCGCGTTTCTTCGATTACCCGACGAGCACTCTCGCGCCGTTCGAGACCTTCACCGACCTGCTGCGGAAGGCGCTTCGCCTCGCGAGCCGCGATCCGGAAACGCTGCGCGCGGCCGTTCTCGAGCGGCTCGGCGTCACGCTCCCCTCCGAGCTCGGCTCGGGAGCAGCCGAGGGGGAGGCGCTCCGCGCGGGCGAAGGAGAGATCTTCCGCGCGGTCGTGCCGATCGCCGACTGCTTCGTGACGCTCAGCCGCGAGGCGCCACTGGTCCTGGTGCTCGACGACCTGCAGTGGGCCGACGCGGCGAGCCTCGAGGTGATCGGCTACCTGATGCGGACGGCGCAGGCGGAGCGCCTCATGATCGTCGGCCTGATCCGGAGCGGCGAGCCGGAGTCGGACTCCTCGATCCAGCGATGGCTCGAGCGGCAGGGGCGCTACCGCACCTCGACGACGATCGCTCTCGGGCCGCTCGACGCGCCCGCGCTCCGCGACTGCCTCCTCCGCGTGTTCGGCGGCGAGGCGACGGCCCCCGAGATCCCGCCCAGCGAGTTCGCCCAGATCGCTTCCACGAGCGGCGGGAGCCCGTACTTCTTCACCGAGATGCTCCGGGTACTTACGGCCGGCGGATCGATTCAATGGAGCGAGGGCCCGCCGGCGCGATGGGTCTGGAAGGGGTCGAACGAGATGCGCCTTCCGGAGAGCCTCGTCATGGCGGCGCGCGACCGGATCGGTCGCCTCTCGCCGGAAGTGCTCTCGCTGATCGAAGAGGCCGCGGTGATCGGCGACGAGTTCCGCCTGATCACGCTCGCCACGATGAGCGGCCGCGATCCAGACGAGGTCGAGCGGCTCTGCGCGGAGGCGATCTCCTGCGGCGTGCTGCTCCCGCAGCGATCGGCGACGGCGGACAGGCGGTTCATCCACGCGATCCTCTGGCGCGTCGTGTACGACTCCCTCCCCCACCATCACCGGCGCACGCTCCACGAGCGCGCGGCCTCGGCGATCAAGCGCGTCTACGCGGAACAGATCGGCCGGGTCGCCGGCGTCATCGCGAGCCACTACGAGCGCGCGGGCCGGATGAAGGACACGTGCGCGTGGAGCATCCAGGCGGCGCGGGTGGCGGCGACGCGGTGGGAGTGGAGCGAGGTCGTGACGCATCTCGAGCGGGCGCGGTCGGCGGTCGGGAGCGATCCGGACCGGCCCGCCGACGTGCAGCAGCAGCTGGTGCTCGACATCGGACTCGGCGAGGCCTATCTCTCGCTCGGCCGGCTCAAGGAAGCGGAGCGTCTCCTGGCGGGGGCGGCGCGTCTCGCCGAAGATCGCGGGCGACGGAGTGAGCTCGCCGCAGCGCTGCTGGGACTCGGTCAGACGCGGATCGGGCTGAGCGACTATCGCGAGGCGCTCGCCGCGACCGAGAAGTCGCACGAGCTCTACCGCGAGATGGGGAATGCCGAGGGGATCCAGCGCTCGCTCGTGCAGATCGGAACGATCCAGGTGGCGATGGGGAGATACGACGCGGCCGGTCCGGTCATCGAATCAGTGCTCACGTCGGCCGACGAGGAGAGCGAGGCGGCGGCGCTCGCGCGCGGCACGCTCGGTTGGGCGCGGGCGGTCCAGGGACGATGGGAGGAGGCCGTCCCCCTCCTGCGCCGCGCGATCCGCGATGCGGACCGGCTCGGCGACGCGCGGCGGCGTGCGGTCCTGCTGCGACGGCTCCACTGGGTCGAGCTCTCGCGCGGCGAGCTCGAGGCCGCCGTCGCACTCGCCGTCCAGGCGCGCGAAGCGAGCCGCGGCGTGGGAGACGTGGCGGCGGACGCGAAGTGCAGCATGGCGATCGGGCAGGCGCGTATCGCCCAGGGGCTCTGGGAGGAAGGGATCCGTTTTCTCCAGGCGACGATCGACAGCCTCGGGACGATCGGCGACCGCCA
>JBPPMG010000158.1:0-36264 GCA_051305935.1 Thermoanaerobaculia bacterium | reverse complement strand
CTCGGCGCATGGCGGGCTGACGACGAAATTATCGTCGTGTAAGTCGTGAAGCGTAAGCTTCTCGTCGGTGAACCGTGTCGGCGGCGGCATGGTGATCGTTCGCGCACGGCTTTGTGCGCGTTGCCGATTTTCGCGAAACCGGAGCCGGAAGTCATCCGTTTCGGATGCCCCGGCCCGCTAGCGTGGAACCGAGACGTCGAACTCCGCGCCGCCGCCGGGCGCGTTGCGAAACGCGAGGTCGGCGCCATGTTGCGTGGCGATCTCGCGAACGAGCGTGAGCCCCAGCCCGCGACCGTCCCGCTTCGTCGTGAAGAACGGGGTGAAGAGCTGGTCGGCCGTCGACGGGTCGATCCCCGACCCGGAGTCGGTGACCGACAGGTGGGCAATGTGCCCTTTCGATTCCGCCGAGAGACGGATCCGTCCGTCGCTTCCGACCGCTTCCGATGCGTTCTTCACGAGATTCAGCAACAGCTGCTCGAACTGGTTCTTGTCGACAGGGACGATGACCGGGTCGTCGGGGACATCGACCTCCAGCGAGATGCGTCGTGCCTCGAGATCCGGCCTTACGAGGGTGGCGATGTCCCGCACGAGCGTCGCGAGGTCGGTCGGGCGCAGATCGGGCTCCGGGAGGCGAATGACTTCGGCGAACCCGGCCACGAACCGGTCGAGGTTCGAGAGGCGCTCGCGCGCGACCTTGACCGCGCTGTCGAAATCGTCGCGGTCCGCCGCCGCGATCTGCGGCGCGTAGTGGAGGCTCGACTCGAGCAGCGAGCCGACCGCGCCGACGGTGTTTCCCACCTCGTGCGAGATCATTCGAACGAGCTTCTCGTACGCTGCGCGCTCGGAGGCTCGCAGGGCTTCGGTAATCTCCTCGACGAGGTAGAACGAGCGGGGGAATCCCTGGTCGACGAACTCTGCGCGCTGGCAGCGCAGCTTCGTCAGTCCTCCCGACGAGACGACCCGTTCTTCGCCCTTGTCGAGCTCCGAGAGAACGTGCAGCGCCGGGTTCGCGCTCGCCGAAAGCCTGGTCCCGACGATCGTGCCCGCGGCCGCGGCGAGAAGCCGTTCCGCTGCCGGGTTCACCTGGCGGACGAGGCCGTCATGGTCGCAGACGAGAATGCCCGAAGGCGACACCCTCACGATCCGCTCGAGCAGAGAGCTCCGCTCCTCGAGCCGCAGCCGCTCCTCGCGGAGCCGGTCGATCATCTCGTTGTAGACCCGGATGAGCGCGTCCATCTCCGGCTGTCCCACGGCGCGGAAGTGCGACGTGAAGTCCTTCTCGGCGATCAGCTCCGCGCCCGTGCCGATCAGCCGCAGCGGTACGAACAGCGACTCGACGAGCCTGTAACCGACGAAGAGCGAGAGCGCGAACACGAACTCCGCGACGACGAGGAGCGCGCGCGACTCCCGGAACAGAAAAACCGAGAGCGCTGCCATCAGCAGGTGGACTGCGACGAGGTAGAGGATCAGCCGTGTTCGAAGCGTCATGGTCTCGGCGTCTCGAAGCCGTACTTCTCGAGACGACGATACAACGACGGCCGCGAGAGGCCCAGTGCCTCGGCGACCTTCGTGATGTTCCCTTCGTAGTGCTGCATGCATCGGGAGATCATTGCGCGCTCCATCTCCTCGAGCGTCATGGAGCCCGGGGCGGGAAGCCCGCCGCTCCGCGGCTCGCGCCCGTCGAGGCCGCGGGCAGACTCGAGATCGTCCACGTCGAGCGCACCCGCCTCCTGGATGAGCGTCGCCCGCTCGAGGAGCTGGCGGAGCTGCCGCACGTTGCCCGGCCAGCTCTGCTGCTGCAGCCACTCGACGCCGCGCGGCGTCAGGCCGCGTTCCGCGTTCCCGTAGCTCGCGGCGAAAGAGTCGAGGAAATGTCTCGCGAGCACGGCGATGTCGCCGCGGCGGTCGCGCAGCGGCGGCAGCGTGATCGTGATGAGGTTCAGTCGATAGAGGAGGTCCTCGCGGAACTGTCCGCTCTCGACGAGCTTCGCCAGCGGACGGTTGGTCGCCGACACCACGCGCACGTCGACGGAACGCGCCCTGCTCGAGCCGAGCACTTCGTACGTCCGGTCCTGCAGCACACGAAGGAGCTTGACCTGCGCGCTCGGGTCGACGTCGCCGATCTCGTCGAGGAAGATCGTTCCGCCGTCGGCCACCTCGAATCTCCCCTGCCGCGACTCCTTCGCGTCGGTGAAGGCGCCGCGAACGTGCCCGAACATCTCGCTCTCGAAGAGGGTCGATGAGATCCCGCCGAGGTTGACCTTGACGAAGGGGCCGCCCGAGCGCCGGCTGTTGCGATGGAGCGCCTCGGCGACGAGCTCCTTGCCCGTTCCGCTCTCACCCATGATCAGAACGGAGGCGTCGGTGCGCGCGACGCGCGCGACGAGGTCGAGGACCTCGACGAGCTTCGGGTCGCGCCCGACGATCCGCGTGAAGTCGTGGGACGCGTCGAGCTCGTCGCGCGATCGCGAATCGGGAGTCGAGTCTTTCCGCGCGTCGGCAATGCCGAGTACCGTATCGATCGAGCTCAGGACCTGCGCGTTGTTCCATGGCTTCGTGACGAAATCGTTCGCGCCTGCCTTCATCCCTTCGACGGCCAGCTCGATCGAGCCCCATGCCGTGATCAGGATGACCGGCGTCTCGCGCGAGCTCTGACGGATCTGCCTGAGGAGCGCGAGCCCTTCCTCTCCGCTCGTCGATCGGGAGAAGTTCATGTCCTGGATGACGAGGTCGACATGTTCCCGGCGCATCGCCGAGAGCGCCGCTTCGGGACCGTCGGCGCCGATCGCACGGAACTCGTTCTGCTTGAGCAGAAGAGAAAGTGACGAGACGATCGACGGATCGTCGTCGACCACGAGAATCGAGGCGCGGGTCATCGTGTCACTCGTAATGTAGCGCTTCCGACGGTTCGACGCTCGACGCGAGGCGGCTCGGGTACCAGGCGCAGAGGGTGACGATCGCCAGGATCGTCAGCGCCGCGCCGCCGACCCCGGTCGCAAAGACATCGGGGCGAACGTCGGCGAGCATGCCGGAGAGCGGAGCCTGGAGTGCGATCAGGAGTCCGCCGAGGAGGCCGAACGAGGCGATGATCAGGGTCTCCACGAGGATCTGCCGCTGGACGTTTCCGGCGGAGGCGCCGAGGGCGCGCCGCAGACCGATCTCGCGGGTGCGCCGCGTGACGTTCTGCCACATGACCCCCGTCAGCCCCAACGCCACGAGAAGGATGAGCGAGGCAGCGATGACGCCACCCGCGATGATCGGCGCGAACTGCAACCGCAGCGCGCCGCGACGCATCACCGAGAGGGGCCGGACCTCGAAGCTCCAGTCGGGCGCGACGCGTCGAGCGCGCTCGAGGATCTCCGCTTCGAGGCTCGTCCCGGAACCGCCAGCCACGCGAAACACGATGTTCTCGGGCTCCAGGATTCGCGACGGAGAGAGCACCGCGCGCGTAAACGCGTACGGCTCGGGGGACTGCAACTCGCCGGCCTTGCGAAACTCGCGGACGATACCGACGACGCGACGGCGGGGCTCGCCGGCTTCGGCCGTCGCGTTGATGATCGTGCCGACCGGGCTCTTCCCCGCGAAGTATCGCCGCACGGCTTCCTGGTTCAGAACGATCGGCGACCAGTCGACGCCGTCGTCCTCGGGACCGAACCATCGCCCTTCGACGAGCTCGAGCCCCATCGTCCGCGCGAACTCGTCGGTCACGGCGTTCACGTAGAAGACGCGCTCGGGGCCCGCACCGAATTCCGAGGTCCAGTCGCCGAGGCCGTACGGTGTTAGGCGCACACCGGCGGCGGACTCGACTCCGGGCGTCTCCTTCACCTCGCGCATGAGCGCGACGAAGCGCTCGACGGTCGCTTCCCTGTTGCCGATCGCCTCGCCCTGCGGAACCTCGGCGGTCAGATTCCAGACGTTCGTCGGGTCGAATCCGAGGGGGCGCTGCCAGTTGATGGCGAAGTGCGCGACGCCGCCGATCACGACCGTGAGGACGAGAAACGACATGACGATCTCGACCACTACCAGAGCGCTCGCGCGCTTGCGGTTCCAGAGGAGCTTGAGCAGGTGCCGGATCATAGAGTTCCTTTCAGCGCCTCGACCGGCTGGAGTCGCGACATGCGCCATGCGGGATAGACGCCGGACAGCAGCGCGAATGCGAACGCGGCCAGCATTCCGTAGACGAAGATTCGAACATTCAGGGTCAGATCCGATCGCGGGATGATGCCGGTCGCGTTGATGCCCTCGAGCACGAGGATCGAGACGACGAGGCCGAGCAGACCGCCAAGGAGAGTCAGCATGGCGTTCTCGACGAGAAACTGCCATACCAGAGTGCCTCTGCGAGCTCCGAACGCCCTGCGCACGCCGATCTCGGAGGCGCGCTCCATGATGCGGCTCAGGTTCAGATTCACGAGGTTTATCGCGGGGAGAACCATGAAGAGCAGGCCGAGGACGATAAAGAAGCCCTTCAGCCAGGTGGCGCTCGGAAGCCGGAACGTGTTCACGATGCCCTCGATCGGCGTATCGAGGCTCGCGGCCATCGTCGTCCATTGATCGTCCGCGGGCGGGAGCGGCGTCGCCGCGAGGCGCGACTGGAACGTGGCCTTGAGCGTCGGGAAATCGCCTCGGCTCTTCGCGAGCACGAAGCCCATGAACATCCCCTGATAGTGCTCGCGGTAGGTCGTCGATTTGTTCGTGCTGATCGGCGCCCATAGGTCGCCGAACGAACGATAGCCCGTGAACGGAACGTCTTCGACGACCCCGCAGATCCGGAAGCTCTGACCGTCGATCTCGAGCGCCTTGCCGAGAGCCGCCGCAGGGTTGCCGAAAAGCCGTTCGGCCGTCGATCGGTTGACGACCGCGACGAAGCGCGCGTTCTCCTCGTCGGCCTGCGTGTAGAGCTCGCCGGCGAGCAACTCGAAATCGAAGATCCGCCAGAAGTTCCCGTCGACGCGACGAAGAAAGAGCTCCACCTTGCTCCCGTCGCCGTAGACCGCCACCCGGTCGGGAAACGCGCCGAAGGAGACGACCTCCGCGCCGGGGAAGTCCCGCAGGGTGCGGTCGAGGAACGCGTAGCCCGCCGGCCCGGTGCGGTTCGACTCGGGCCCCGACATGTGGAGGTTGTAGACACCCAGAATCCGGTCGAGCTTCAACTCCGGGGCGTGCGGCGCGAACAGGTGATCGAGGATCGCCGCGGCGACCAGGAGGACGACGAGGGTGAAGCAGATGCCGAACAGGCTCACGAACGTGAAGAACTTCCGCCGCGCGAGGACCTTGATCGCGAGCTTGAGGTAGCTGAAGAGCATCACGCCACCTGCCGTCCGTCGAAGAGCCTGACGATGCGATCAGTCCGTTCCGCGAGCCGTCCGTCGTGCGTGACCATGACGATCGTCGTCCCCTCTTCGTTCAGCCCGTGAAGGATCTCCATCACCTCGTCGCCCATCTGGCTGTCGAGGTTCCCGGTCGGTTCGTCGGCGAGGATCAGGCCCGGCCGTCCGACGATCGCGCGCGCGATCGCGACGCGCTGCTGCTGGCCCCCGGAGAGCTGTCCCGGGAAGTGCTTCGCGCGCGAGGAGAGTCCGACGCGCTCGAGCGCCTCCGTGGCAAACCGCTTCCGCTCGCTCCCCGAGACCTTCCGGTAGAGGAGCGGAATCTCGACGTTGTCGGTGACGTGAAGGTCGGGAACCAGATGGAAGCTCTGGAAGATGAAGCCGATCTTCTCGTTCCGGAGGCGCGAGACGTGGCGGTCGCCTTGTCCGTTCACGCGCTCGCCGTCGAGCGTGATCTCGCCTTTCGTCGGCGCGTCGAGGAGCCCCATGAGGTTCAACAGCGTGCTCTTGCCGCAGCCGGACGGGCCCATGATGGAGACGAACTCCCCTCGGTCCACCGCGAGGTTCACGCTCTGCAGCGCGAGTGTCTCGATGCGGTCTGTGCGGTAGGTCTTGTCAACGTTCTTCAGTTCGATCATCGCGTGTCTTCTGCCTTTCAGCGTCCCTTGATCCTGATCGAGCCGGCGTGCCGGATCTCGCTCGTGTTCGAAACGATCACTTCGTCTCCCTCGGCCAGGCCGGAGACGATCTCGATCTCCTCGCGCCCGAAGGCGCCGAGCTCGACGTCGCGCCTCGTCGCCTCGTCGCCGCCGACGACGAAGACCTGCTCGCGCCGCGCGCCGGTGGCGAACGGGCCGCGCTCGATTTTGAGCACATTCGCCCGCTTTCCGCCGATGACCGAGACCTCGACCCGCATGCTGTTGCGTAGCTTCGAATGCGCCGGCTCGTCGAGGCGCACCTCGAAACGCAGCGCGCCGTTGTCGATCGCCGGATTGACCGACGCGACCGCGCCGCGCAGCACGTCACCCGCGACACGTATCTCGCACGGCATCCCGGCCACGAGGCGCGAGGAGTGGACGTCGGAGGTCGTCGCCTCCACTCGGTACGACGTCTGATCGGCGATGCGCGCAAAGACCTGACCCCGCTGCAGCGTCACACCCGCGTCGTCGATGACCCAGGTCAGAACGCCGGCGCGCTCGGCGCGTGCGGTTGCGAGCTCGAGCTCGCGCCGCGCCTGGTCGAGCTCGTTGCGCAGGATGCGGAGGTCGAGCTCGATCGCCTCCACCCGCGACGCTCCCGTCTTGCGCGAGCTCTCGATCTGCCGCAGCGATTGCGCGTGTGACAGCGTCGCCTTCTTTGCCTCGGCCTCGACCTGACGAAGCTGCTGATCCGAGATGAGACCCTCGCGCGCGAGGGTCTGATTCTGCTCGAGGCGATGCTCGAGCACTTCCGCGTCGAGTTTCTGCTGCGCGGCGAGCGTCTCGAGATCGAGGAGATCGCTTTCGAGCGAGAGCCGGAGCTGCGTCCGTTCGCTCTCTTTCTGCGATGCGCGGTCGGCGAGCCTGTCGACTTCGAGCCGCGTCGCTGAGGTGTCGAGGCGAAGGATCGGGTCGCCGGCAGCGAGTACGGTACCGGGCCGCGCGAGGATCTCGACGACCCGCGCTTCGACGGGAGAGGAAAGAACATTCTCCGATGCCGGCACCACGGTGCCGCTTGCGTCGATGACCTCGGCGACCGGACCGCGCGCGACGCGCGCCGTGCGGATCTCCCTCGCCGATACGCCCGGGCGGAGGAGACCAAACCCCGTCGCGACGGCGAACCAGGTGAGCAGCGCCGCGGCGACGGTGAACGCCACGCGTCGTATCGTGCGCTGCCGGATCAGGCTCGGGTCGATTTCTCTGTCCATCGCACGTATGCCTTAGAGAAATCCGTGCCAGTCGGCGAGGCGAGAAACAAAGGGGTTATCAGGGATTCGCGCATCCACGGCGTACGGGTCCGATCAGCGGTGTCCGGAATCGGACGCCGCTCTGGCGCACGCGATCGGTGGCGCGCTCGCTGTAAGGAGTCGGTTACGGGAGGGCGCGAACCGTGAACGAGAGCTTATCTTCGGACCGAGGGCTCGAACGATGAGAAGGGCGGCCGCGATTCGGAATGGCGGAGCCGGTGGGCCGGTGGACCCGGGGCGACGCGAGCTCCTTCGCGCGCTCCTGGCGCTGGGTGCAGCGCCGATGCTGTCGCCGCTGGTGGCGTCCGCGCAGGCTTCGTCGCCGCTCCTCGTGCGGCGGATTCCATCGAGTGGCGAAGCCGTCCCGCTCGTGGGTCTCGGAAGCTGGATCACCTTCAACGTCGGGAGCGACCGCGTGCTGCGCGACGAATGCACCGAGGTCGTCCGCGCATTCCTCGAAAGTGGAGGTCGTCTGGTCGATTCTTCGCCGATGTACGGCTCGTCGCAGGCGGTGATCGGCTACGCGCTCGCAAAGCTCGGGCGGCCGGCGCAGCTCTTCTCGACCGACAAAGTGTGGACGTCGGACGGAGACGAGGGCCCGGCGCAGGTGGAGGAGTCCCGGCGCCGCTGGGGCGTCGCGAAGTTCGATCTGATGCAGGTGCACAACCTCGTCGCGTGGGAGCGGCACCTTCCGTTGCTTCAGCGCATGAAGAAGGAGGGGCGGCTGCGCTACGTCGGCATCTCGACGTCCGAAGGACGGCGGCACGACGAGTTCGAGAGAGTGATGCGCACGCAGGTGCTCGACTTCGTGCAGTTGACCTACAACCCTGTCGATCGGGAGGCGGAGTCGCGGCTCCTGCCGCTCGCGAAGGAGCGGGGGATCGCGGTTCTGGTCAATAGACCGTTCCAGCAGGGCTCGCTCACGCGGCGCCTCGCGCGGCATCCGCTCCCGGTCTGGGCGGCCGAGCTCGGCGCGCGCAGCTGGGCGCAGCTCATCCTGAAATTCATCGTGTCGCATCCGGCAGTAACCTGCGCGATTCCCGCGACGAGCGTCGCGGCGCACGCGCGGGAGAACGTCGGCGCCGCTCGCGGCCCGCTTCCTGACGACGCGATGCGGCGGCGCATCGCGGAGCAGATCCGGCGCCTCTGATGCCGGAGTGGTCGACGTACCGGCTCGAGGACCTCGCGCTCTTTCCCCCGCGCGCGTACTGGCGCATGCTCGAGAGTTACAACCGGGCGATCTGGCCTGCCCATCTCGTCGCGCTGGTCCTCGCCGTCGTCATGCTCGTCTTCGTGCTCGGAAAACGCGAACGATGGCGCGGCCGCGTCGTCGCTGCGATCCTCGCGGGCTCGTGCCTCTGGGTGGCGTGGGCGTTTCATCTGGAGCGCTATGCTTCGATCCACTGGGCGGCGAAGTGGTTCGCTCTCGGTTTCGCGATCGAGGCGCTGCTGCTCGTGCTGATTGGCGTCATCGCGGGAAGGCTCCAGTACGCGGGCGCGTCCGACGCGCCTCGCGCGGCCGGTCTTGCCGTCACGCTCTTCGCGCTCTTCGTGCAGCCGCTGATCGGCCCGATGCTGGGACGATCGTGGAACGCGATCGAGCTCTTCGCAGTTCATCCCGACCCGACCGCGATCGTCACGCTCGGGGTCGTGCTGCTCGCCTCGGAGCGCGTTCACTGGCCACTGCTCATCGTTCCCGCCGCGTGGTGTCTCGTCAGCGGTGCGACGCTCCTTACGCTCGATGCGCCCGACGCGATGACCGCGCCCCTCGTCGCGGCGGTCGCGCTCTGCGTCGCGATCTGGAAGTCGGTCGTGCTGCGCCGAGCGTCCTCGGAGTGATTCACGCGGGTAGCGTTGATCTCTCCTGCGCGCGGCGGTTGTCGAGGCGCAATCCCGCCGTGGTAGCCTTCCGCGAGCGTCGTCGAGCTGCCTCTTCGGCGCCTGTGGAGACTGCCATGCACGCACGCCGGCTCAGCGGCGAGATCGCTGCGCCTGACGCACCCGCGTATCGTCGGATCACGCTCGGCTTCGGCCTCGTTGCACTCTTGTTTGGCGCCGTGCTGGTCGTGATTGCCGTGATCGCCTCGCAGAGCCTGATGGAGCGCGAGGAGGCGGTTCGCGAAGGGGTGATGCTGCGCGCCGGTCATGAGCTCGAGCGCGCGCTTCGCGAGTCCGGTCCGTCGGGAGCGACGGCGGTGCTCGAGGAGTTCGTCGCGCGTCCCGATTCGGGCGTCACGGGTGTGGAGATCGCCGCGGAGGATCGGATTTTCGCGCGCGCGGGCGAGATCGGAGAGTCGACGGTCGAGATGCCGATCGCGCTCGGTCCCGCATGGCGCGGTCTCGCGGGGCGCGGCGACCCGGGACGGCGGGGCGTGTCTCCGTTTCTGCTTCGCCTTGGATCCGCGCATGACCTCTCGAGGCAGCGCCTGCTGTCCCGCGCGATCGTCATCGTTGCGGTCGTGACCGCGCTCGCTCTGGTCGCGCTCGCAATCGCCGCGGGCTCCGGTCTCGCGAGGCGTGCCGAGCTGGCCGCGATCCGCTCGCAGAACGAGACCTTCAGGGCTCTTGCCGCCGCGGGCGCCGGGCTGGCTCACCGAATCCGTAACCCGCTCGCGAGCATCAAGGGTACGGCGCAACTCCTCGCCGAATCGTCCGACGGCAAAGCGAAGGAGCGAGCCGACCGCGTCGTCGAGGCGAGCGATCGGATCGACCGTACGCTCGCCGAATTGCTCCAGTTCGCGCGGCCGCCGGAGGCGCATCCCGAATCGCTCGCCGTCGTCGCGATCCTGAACGAGGTCTTCGGAGGGGGCGACCACCGTGTCGCCGTCACCGGTGTCGACGGCGTCACCGCCTGGGCGGATCGCGAGCATCTGATTCAGATCGTGGAAGAGCTCGTCGCGAACGCGCGCGCGTTCGACCCCGAGGGGATTCTCGAGGTTTCGGTCGGGGGCGGCGACCGGTGGTGCTCGATCGACGTGGCCGACCGAGGACCGGGGCTTGGCCTCGACGCGGCGCAGGCGTTCGAGCCTTACGTGACGTCGCGTCCGGACGGAACGGGGCTCGGGCTGCCGATCGTCCGCGCACTAGCTGCGGCCAACGGTGGCCGGATCACCCTTCGGCCGCGCGACGGTGGAGGAACGGTGGCGACGCTTCGGCTCCTGTCGAGGAGCGACCGATGATCCCGATTCTCGTAGTGGACGACGACCCGTCGTTTCGCGCGCTGCTTCGCGACATCCTCGAGAGCGCGGGATACGCGGTGACCGAGGCCTCGAGCGCGGAACAGGCGTTGTCGCGCCTCGACGAGACGTCGTTCGCCGCGGTGCTCACCGATCAGCGCATGCCGGGGCTCTCCGGCATCGAGCTGCTGAGCCGGATTCGCGGCAGTGCGAAAGCTCCACCCGTCGTCCTGCTCACCGCCCACGGAACGATTCCCGATGCGGTCGAGGCGATCCGACTGGGCGCCGCCGACTACATTTCGAAGCCTCTGCCGTCGCCGGGCGCGCTGATCGAGCTGCTCGAGCGAATCGTCACGGATGGTGGCGACGACGAGGACATCGTTGCGTCCGACGCGAAGATGCTCGCGCTTCTCGATCTCGTCGACCGCGCAGCGGGGCGCGACGTTCCTGTGCTCGTCACCGGGGAGTCGGGCACCGGCAAGGAACTGGTTGCCCGCCGCATCCACCGCCGCTCGTCGCGTTCCTCGCAGCCCTTCGTCGCGGTGAACTGCGCCTCACTGCCCGAGAGTCTCGCCGAGAGCGAGCTCTTTGGCCACGAGAAAGGCTCATTCACCGGGGCCGACAGATTGCGGCGCGGGCGCTTCGAAGAGGCGCATCGGGGCGTGCTCTTTCTCGACGAGGTCGGCGAGCTGCCTCTCTCGATGCAACCGAAACTGCTTCGCGTGCTCGAAGAGGGCCGAGTGCGTCGCGTCGGCGGGAGCCAGGATGTGGCAGTCGACGTCAGGATCGTCGCCGCGACGAACCGCCAGCTCGAGCAGCAGATCGAGAAAGGGCTTTTTCGACCTGATCTCTACTACCGGCTCAACGTCGTGTCGGTCGTGATCCCCCCGCTGCGCGAGCGGCGCGGCGACGTGCTCCCAATTGCGACACGGCTGCTCGAGCGGATCGCGGAACGTCATGGAGTCGCGAGCCCGTCGCTGTCGAAGCGGGCCGAAGAGGCGCTCGTCGCCAACGACTGGCCGGGAAACGTGCGCGAGCTGCGGAACGTGCTCGAGCGCGCGGTCGTCGTCCGCGGCGCGGGAGAGATCGAGCCGGGCGACCTCGCACTGCCGGGCGATAGCACTTCCGAAAGCAACCTCCAGGAGCGCTACGAGCGGGACGCAGTGATCGAGGCTCTCCGGCGAACCGGCGGCAACCGGGAAGCTGCTGCACGGATGCTCGGCGTGTCGGTGCGCACGCTCTACTACCGGCTTCGCCGCCTCGGTCTCACCTGAGGCCTTCGACTGCAATCCTTTGCAGTCGGCATGCAGCGCTCTGCATGCAATCGATCCGAACTGCCTCGCTTTTGCTGCGGTTTGCGCTGGCACGCTCCCTGCTATTGATTCCTTGCAGCGACCGACAGGTCGAAGAATGAAACGAGGAGAAATCATGAAAAGCAAAGCGATCTACACGGCATTGACGATCGTGGCAGTCATCCTGACAGCCACTGCGGTATTCGGAGCGGGCGCCGGAGCGCGCGGGCGCGGCGCCGGGCAGGGACAGAATCAGGGAGGGGGCCTCGGTGCCTACCTGCTGACGCTTCCAGTCGAGCAGGTCTCCGCGGCGGAGACAGCCGGGCTCGTCTTCACCCGCGAAGAGGAGAAGCTGGCTCGCGACGTTTACACGACGCTCGGAGACAAGTGGAATCTGCGGGTTTTCCGGAACATCGCCCGTGCGGAACAGATGCACATGGACGCGGTTGCGACGATGCTCGAGCGTTACCAGATCGCCGATCCCGCAGCCGGTCTCGCTGCCGGTGAGTTCCGCGATCCGCAGCTTCAGATGCTCTACGCGGATCTCGTCGCGAAGGGGAACACGTCGATCGTCGAGGCGCTCAAGGTCGGCGCCACGATCGAGGATCTCGACATTCGAGACCTGAACGCGCTCGTCGCGGGATCGGACAACCAGGATCTCGACGTGCTCTACCAGAACCTCGCGAAAGGCTCGCGGAATCACCTTCGCGGCTTCATCGAGAATCTGAAGATGCAGTCGGTCACCTACGCGCCGCAATACCTCGACCAGCAGACCTTCGACGCAATCATCGGATCGGAGCGCGAGCGCGGCGTGATGTACGACGCGGCGGGCAACCCGGTGAATCCCGGCACGGCTGCGTGCGACGGAACCGGCCCCGGCGACGGAAAAGGCAAGGGCAAAGGACGCGGCAACGGCACCGGAGTGTGCGACGGAAGCGGCGCAGGCAACGGCGGCAACGGCAACGGCGGCAACGGCAACGGCGGCAAGTAAACCGAGGGGTCTACAGCAGCGGGCGAAGGGCGGCCGCTTGGCCGCCCTTCGTGCTGTCTCAGTCTCCGCGCGCGGGTCGGTGCGGCCGCATGCATCACTCGCGAGCCGCTCGCCGATCGAAGACCTGACCCTCTCTCATCCATGGCGTCGCGCTGCGCCGGGATGACGCGCCTAGAGCGGGTCATTTCGCCCCGGTATCCGAGTCGATTGGACCCGGGATTCGATACCCGATCGCTCCAAACACGACGATTTCGACGATTTCGGGCTTCCTGCAGAGAACGCTCGTTGGCACGGAAGGTGAAGAAGGTAGAGACGAAGCCGGGACGCGAGTCAGGCGGTCCGGCAAACGATGAAAGGAGAGCACGACAATGAGAAGGAACTTCACGAAGACGACATCGCTCCTGGCGGGAGCATTGATGGTGGTCGGGACGCTGGCACTGTCCGCCGTCGCGCAGTCGGCACCGGAACAGGATTCGAACGCGAAAGCGACGCAGAAGAAGGCCGGCCCCGCCGACGGAACCGGCAACCAGGGCGTCGGACCGAAAGATGGAACGGGCTACGGCGCGCCCACGAACGCGGCGGCCGTCAGTGATAAGAACGCTCAGGCGAGCGGCACGCAGGCGAAGAAGGGTCAGGCCGGCGGCACGCAGGCAAAGAACGGGAAGAAGAGCTCGAACGGCCCCGGCGACGGTACCGGCAACAAGGGGAACGGGCCGAAGGACGGCAGCGGCTACGGTGCCGGCTCCGGCAAGAAGGGCGCGGGCTCCTGCACCGGAACGGGTCCGCAGGGCAGCGGTGGCGGCAACGGCCGTCGCGGCGGCCGCGGCTGATTCCGCAGCGCCAACGATTCGCCAGCCTAACGCAGCGGCCTCGGTAACCCCGAGGCCGCTTTCAGTTTGACGTCACGACTCCGCAAGCCGATCGGCATGTCACCGAGACAAATCAGCCTGCTCTCGCCTCTCACCTTTCGCCTCTCGCTTTTCGCTCGCCCGCTATGGCCTATAGCCTCTGGCCTTTGGCCTGCCGTTGTGACATTCCAGTCAACGCATTGACCTTTGGCGATCGCGGAGCTAGTTTTTTAGCACTGCTGAATTTTTAGCACCAGAGGAGCTGCGATGCCGAAGCGCGACACGCTGAGCCGCCGTGAACGGGAAATGATGGACATCGTCTATCGCAAGGGGCAGGCGACCGCGGGAGAGATTCTCGAGGCGATGGCCGACCCGCCGAGCTATTCGGCGGTCCGCGCGACGCTCAGCGTGCTCGAGCGCAAGGGGCATCTCCGCCACGCGGACGACGGTACCCGTTACGTCTACAAACCGACCGTGAACCGGGAGCGGGCGAAAGCGTCGGCGCTCGACCACGTCGTATCGACCTTCTTCGACGGCTCGGTGACGAGTCTCGTCGCCGCGCTGCTCGAACGTCCGAAGCAGGAGATCCCGAAGGAAGAGCTCGACCAGTTGGTCGAGTTGATCGAACAGGCTCGCAAGGAGGGCCGTTGAGATGAACGCAATTCAGGAAATCGTCGTCAACGTTCCGTCGGCGCTGCCGTTCGCGATCGATCTCGTGATCCGCGCGACGCTCCTGCTCGCGATCGTCCAGCTCGCCGCGATCGCTCTCAGGCGCGGCTCGGCGGCGGCGCGACACTTCGTGCTGTCGGCCGGCATGGTCGCGCTGATCGCGCTACCCCTGCTCATGCTCGCGCTTCCCGATGCGAGGCTGGAGGTGCTGCCGTCCGTCCCCCAGTCGGATGACGCGAAGACGCTGCAGCGTCCGGCGCTTGCCGGCCCTTCGTGGAAGTCTGGCGATGAATCGCCGTCCGGGTCCGCGGGCGATCTCGCCGACGTTCTCGCAACAGCGGCGAGGCTCTCGAACGGCCCCGCGCTTCGTGCGGTGACCGGATTCGCATGGCTCGGCGCGCATTGGCGGGAGCTCTCGTTCCTCGGTCTTGCCGCGATCCCGCTGCTCCTTTTCTCTCGCCTCGTGTTCGGCATCGCTGCGCTCGCGTCGATCGCGCGGAGAGCGGGGCGCGTAATCGATCCGGTGATGCTTCGTTCGCTCGAGCGGGCGAAAGCGCGACTCGGCGTGCGGAGAGAGACGACGCTGCTCGTGAGCGACGAGATCAACGTCCCCGTCGTCTGGGGCGTGGCGCGGACGACGGTGATCCTGCCAATCGAGGCGCTCGACTGGTCGCGCGAGCGGCTACGCGTCGTGTTGCTGCACGAACTGGCGCATGTTAGGCGCATCGACGTCCTCTCGCTCTTCATCGGGAGGATCGTCACGGCGCTCTACTGGTTCCATCCCCTCTCGTGGATCGTCGAGCGCGACGCGCGCCGCGAATGCGAGCGCGCCTGCGACGACCTGGTGCTCGAGAACGGTGCGAAAGCCTCGGAGTATGCGCATCACCTTCTCGGCATCGCGGCGGGGGAGGATCTTTCCGAGGGCTATACGTCGGTCAGTCTCGCGATGGCTCGCCCGAGCGAGCTCGAAGGGCGGCTCGTTGCGATCCTCCGCGCGGGCGGCGCGCGGCAGCCGGTGTCGCGCCGGTTCGCGTGGCTCGCAGCGTGTGTGCTCGGCGTCGCATTGCTGCCGATTGCGACGCTGCGCCTTGCGGCGAAGCCTGTGAGCGAGCCGGCCGTCGTCGTGGCGGAGGTGAACCTCCCGGCCGCGGAGCGATCCGAGAGGCGCAAGCTGAGTGTCGGCACGCGGGAAAACAGAACGCTGACGGAGTTTGCGGTGCGCACCGAGACCGCCGTCGAATCGAGCGGCATCGAGCTGGCGGGCAACTCGAAGCACAAAGTCGGCAAGGGAACAGAGGGCGGGAGCGCTTACGACCAGGGAATGAAACTGCACCAGAAGGACCGGTTCGACGAGGCGCGCGTCGCGTTCATGAAATCGATCGAGCTTGGATTCAAGCCCGACTCGTCCGCCTACAACATCGCGTGCGGGTACGGAGTCCAGGGAGACGCGGAGAACGCTCTGCTGTGGCTCGACCGGGCGATCGACAAGGGCTTCGACGACGTCGCGCATCTCGAGAAGGACTCCGACCTCGATCCGGTTCGCTCCGACCCGCGGTTCCGCGGCCTCATGCGGGATCTTCGCGCGGCGAAAGGGTATCGAGGCGAGGAGCGCGACCGCGTCGCGGCGGCGAGAGATCGCGTCGACACACTGCGGCAGGAGCGCTCGGAAGACGCCGGCGCGTGGGCGGACGCTGCGACCGACCTGCTCCGGCTGCGCGAGCTCGACGCGTCGATCGACGCTTTCGGCGAGGCACTCCGGCTGAATCCGGAGAATTCGACCGGTCGTTACAACCGCGCGTGCGCGCTCGCCCTCAAAGGCGATCGCACGGGCTCGCTCGGCGCTCTCGAAGAGGCGATCCACGCCGGCTTCGAAGGTCGCGAGAAGCTCGCGAACGATCCCGATCTGAGATCGATCCGTGGGGAGTCGCGCTTTGAGACACTGCGAACGCTCCACGACCACCTCTCGCTCTGGAGCGGGGAGAAGAAGCAGAAGGACTGGAACAAGGAGGATGTCTTTCGCGCCTCCATGCCCCGCTTCGAGGAGGCGGTGCGACTCTATCCGCAGGCCGGGCGCGCCTGGTTCAATCTCGGATTCGCCTCGCTCGCGACGGGCGACACTGGAAAGGCGCGTGACGCATTCGGGCGCAGCCTCTCGCTCGGGTTCAAGCGCGGAACGACGATGTACAACCTCGCCTGCGCCGAGGCGATCGCCGGGAACGGCGAAGCCGCGTTCGACTGGCTCAGGAAGGCCGAAGAGGCCGGCTTCGGGCTGGGTCAGATGAACGAGGACGACGATCTCGAGTCGCTGCGCGACGACCCGCGGTTCGACGGCTTTCTCGAACGTGCATGGAAGAACGAAGCGAACAAGCAATCGACGAAGGTGAAGGTCAGGAACAAGCGCGCGGCGTACGAGAGGATCGGCACCTGGGACGTGCTCTGAGGTAGTTGTCCTATCGCCCTTCTCATAGAAGGGCGACAAGGTTACCGAGTTTGGCAGAGAGCCCGGTGCCGACGATCTCAGGCTAGCTGTCGCCCTGAGCGAAGCGAAGGGCCTCTCAAGCTTCTACCGTCATGCCACGAGCAAGTGGGCTGAAGTCTCGATGGTAGAAGCCTGCGAGGCCCTTCGCTGCGCTCAGGGCGACAAGGTCCACGAGTTTGGCAGAGACCCCGGCGCCGCCGAACGCCACCTTTTTGGATCGCAGGCGACGTTCGCCGCGCGATAATGCGGCGGGCGCCGCTGCCCGAAAGATGCCCGCTTGACGACCTCCACGCCTCGAACCGACCCGCTTCGCCCCGGGTTCATCCTGCTGTTCTGGCTGCCGCTCGCCGCGACCTGGCTGATGATGGCGGCCGAGGGGCCGTACATCGCCGCGATCGTGGCGCGGATGCCGGATGCGGCGCCTAACCTGGCGGCGTACGGCGTCGCGTTCTCGCTCTCGTGGCTCATCGAGTCGCCGATCATGATGCTGCTCTCGGCGTCGAACGCGCTGGTGCGCGACGCACGGTCGTTCATCGCGCTCCGCCGCTTCACCTTCGTCCTCAACTGCGTCGTCACGGGCGGGATGATCCTCGTCGCGATTCCGCCGGTCTTTCGCTTCGTCGGCGAGGGGCTGATCGGCTTGCCGCGGGAGATCTCCGAGCTCGCGCACGGCGCGACGGCGATCCTGATCCCGTGGCCCGCGGCGATCGGCTACCGGCGTTTCCTCCAGGGGATTATGACGCGGCACCACCTGACGCGCCGTGTCGCCTACGGCACCGTCGTGCGCCTCGTGGTGATGTCGGTGACCGCGGTCGCAGTCGCGAAGAGCGCCTCGTTGCCGGGCGCATACATCGCGGCGATCGCGCTGGTGACGGGAGTCGTCGCGGAGGCAGGCGCGTGCCGATGGATGGCGAGACACGTCGTGAAGTCGATCGTGGAGAGCGACGAGGTGGCGCCAGAGGCGCTCGTCAGGTTCGGAGAGATCGCGCGCTTCTACTACCCGCTGGCGCTGACGTCGATGCTCTCGATGGCGCTCGGGCCGATCGTGACCTTCGGTCTGGGCCGAGGACGGGAGCCGATCGAATCGCTCGCGGTGTGGCCTGTCGTGGCGGCGCTCCTCTTTCTCTTCCGCAGCGGCGGGCTCGGCTACCAGGAGGCCGGAGTGGCGCTGATCGGACGCGACCAGCAGCACTGCGCGGAGGTAACTCGCATCGGTCTCTGGCTCGGCCTCCTGTTCTCGGCGGGCATCGCGCTCGTCGCGCTCACGCCACTCGAGACGCTTTGGTTCGAGCGGGTCTCGGGGCTCACGCCCGAGCTCACCGCGGCCGCGATCTGGCCCGCTCGGATCATGATCCTTCTCCCCGCGCTCGAGTACGTGATGGCGACGCAGCGCGCGCGGCTCATCCTCCTGCACCGGACGCGGCTGATCACCGTTGCGACGGCGATCGAGGCAGGCGGGCTCGCAGTGACGTTGTTGCTCGCAGTCGGGCCGCTCGGAATGGTTGGCGCGGTGGCCGGTGCGATCGCGACGATGGTCGGACGCATCGCGGCGAACGCGTACCTGTACGTGCGCCTTCGCAGCTGCACGCCGCGCAGCAGTGCCTCGGCAGCGAGCTGAGCGCTCGGCCGTTGCTCCTGGAGTATCGTTTACCGGATGAAGCTTGCGTTGATCACCGGCGCGTCGAGCGGCATCGGCGCCGACGCGGCGCGCCATCTCGCCCGGGCGGGAGCGCGTGTCGTGCTCGTCGCGCGCGATGCGGAGGCGCTCGCTCGCGTCGCCGCTGGAATCGGCGACGCGGCCGTGGTCGAGTCGTGCGACGTGTCGATCGGCGGGGAGGTGCACCGGCTCGCGGAGCGAGTGCGCCGCGATCACGGAGTTCCCGACGTCGTCGTGAACTCGGCCGGCGCCGGCGCCTGGAAGCGCATCGAAGACACGACGCCCGAGGAAGCCGCGGGGATGATGGCTGCCCCGTATCTCGCCGCCTTCAATGTGACGCGCGCGTTCCTGCCCGACATGCTGTCGCGACGGTCGGGCGTAGTCATCCACGTCAATTCGCCCGCGGCATTCTTTCCCTGGCCGTCGTCCGTCGGGTATGCGAGCGCGCGATTTGCGCTTCGCGGATTTCACGAAGCGCTCTGTCAGGATCTTGCCGGCAGCGGCGTTCGAAGCTGCCATGTCGTCTTCGGCAAAGTCGACAGCCCCTACTTCGATCGCAATCCGGGAGCGGTCGCCAACATGCCGGCGGTCGCGAGAACCATCCGCACGCTCACGACCGACGAGTGCGGCCGTGTGATCGCGAAGCTGGCATTCGCTCCCAGGCGCGAGTTGATTCATCCCTTCCTGCTGCGGCTGTATGTCTGGTCGCATCGACTCACCCCGGGGCTCGTCCGGCTCCTGCTCCGAGCGGGCCGCCCGGGAGGCGCAGCCGGAATGTGAAGCGTGCGCCACGGCGGACCGGGCTGCGATCGCTGCGCACGAGATGTCATTCCGAAGCGAAGCGAGGAATCTGCAAGAGATCTGCTGAGTGCTTCCGCAGAAGCAAACCTGGCGCGCTGGCATGGGTTGCTGCTGAGGAATCGGTTAGGTCAATCGTCCGGCAGATTCCTCGCTTCTAATGAACCATCGTTCGGGCCGTCACGCCGGCCGAGCTGAACTGAGCCAGGGACGCGTTGAGCGAAACCACTCGCAGAATTCCTCGCGGGTCACCCCGCCGCGTGACCAGGGCGAATCGCGAATCCCGGCGGCGCTACGCGGCGCCTTGTTCGTTCTTCGACATCGACCCCCCCGACTGAAGTCGGGGGCTACCGATCCTACGGCGCTACGCGCCGCCACGCGCGAGCGAATCACCCGGCGTCGAAAGCCGCGAGGAGCCGTTTCGGCGCGCGACGTCCCCATGCGGCGATGAGCGCGTCGCGCGCGACCGTCTTCCCGCAGCGCTTCAGTTCGATCGTCGTCGCTCCGCCGCGTCCCCAGCCGCCGCCGACGGGCGCGAACACGTCGGGAGCCGCGTGCATGAATGTCTCCTGCAGGTCGGGGGTGAACATCACGACGGCGAGCCCTTTCTGGTGCCCGAGCGTCGCAAAGATCTTCCCGCCGACGCGGAAGTCGGGGTGGCCCATGTGCGACTTCTCTTCCGCCTCGGGAAGAGAGAGCGCGAGCTTGCGGAATTCGGTCTCGGTCATCCGGCCTCCTCGGGGATGTTCGTAAGCGCTGCGCCAGGTGCGATCGGGATTCAGGCATCTTACCGTTTTGTCGCCACGCCGGTTCCGCGGAGACTGTTGCCGTTGCGCGGGTGTCGCGCTAGTCTGAGGTGACGCCGAAGCCTGCGCGGCCCGGCCTGACACAGGGCAGACGGCGTTCTCACGCGAGACGCTCCTGCAGGAGAGCGATCGAACCCGTGAATCTCGAAGACCCGACCTACATCGCATTGCACCGGTACACGAAAGCGCTCTCCGTGGCGCTCGGCTATCGGGATCTGTACACCCGGATCCACTCGGATCGCGTCGTCGCGCTTTCCGAAGCGGTTGGCGTTAGGCTTGGCCTGTCGGAAACCGAGCTCGCGATCCTCAAGATCAGCGCCACCTTCCACGACATCGGCAAGATCGGCGTGCCCGACCAGATCCTGCTCAAGCCAGGCAGACTCGACGAGACCGAGACCGCCGCGATGCAGCAGCATGCGGAGGTAGGCGCGAGCATCGTGATGGCGACTGAGCTCGACGGCGCGGAGCTTGCCGCGACGATCATCCGCCATCACCACGAGCGCTACGACGGAACGGGGTATCCCGACGGGCTGGCCGGCGAGGCGATCCCTCTCTGCTCGCGCATCGTCGGAATCGCCGACAGCTACGATGCGATGTCGACGACGCGCGCCTACCACCCCGCGAAGACGCACGCGGAGATCATGCAGGTGTTGCTCGAAGAGACGGGCGGAAAACACGACCCGAAGCTGATCGAGATCTTCCGCGAGATCATCGAGACGAGCCCGTTCAAGGCCACCGGGGTGTAGACGCGCCACCCCGAAGGGGTGGCGGAGAGTAGCCGGTGGCAAGCGAAGCGCCGCCACCGGACCAGGGAAGGCCTCACCGGGACGAAGCCGGCTTTCCCCCTGTTCCTCACTCCGTCGTTTAGAATCCCGGCATCATGAATCACGAGCGGGTGCTCACCGACGAGGCGCGGTCGCGGCGGGGCTGCGGATGGGTGTTCATTTTCGGGGCCGGCTTCCTCGCGATCGGCGCCACCGGCGGAATGCTGGCCGCGCGAGTGGTCAGCATCGGCGCGATCATCGTCATCGTCGCGCTTCTCGGCGTCGTTGCTCTCGGGCTTCGCTTCGTGGTGAGGCCGAGCGACTGCATCGATGTCGATCTCGACGCGAGGACGTTCGTGCAGATCCGCGACCACACTCGACGCGAGGAGCGGCCGCTCGACTCGCTCGGAACGCTGAAGGTCTCGCAGCGGTCGCGCACGGTGAGAACGAAGAACGGTACGCGGACGATCATCGAGTACGCGGTTCACCCGGAGGGGTGTGCCGGTGTCGACTTCCGGGTCGTGAAGGATCGAGGCGAGGCGCGCGTGATCCTGGAGGGTCTTGCGCGGCGCTGGAAACTCCCGTCGGTGGCGTGGGGAGGCGACGTTCGCCAACCGCACGAGCTCGACATTCCGCTGCACGAGAGATTGCTGTTCCGCAGGGAGCGCCGCGAGGCAGTCGAATTGCGCCCCGAGTGGAACCTGCGGATCGAGCACCTGTCGCCCGGCTACGCGATCGTCTCGTCGCACCGCGACTGGATCGCGCTTCTTCCTGCGTTGATCCCGGCCGTTCCGGTAGGCATCGTCGGCTACGCGTTCGCGGGAAGCGGCCTCCTCGCACAGCTCCGTTCGCCCGATCGAGATCTGATGGACCTCATCTTCGGAGGCGTTGGCCTTCTGATCCTTCTCGGCTTTGTGGGCTACGCCGCCAAACTGCTGCGCGACGTGCTCTGGCCCGGCGCGATCCACGTGACGCCGGAGGGCGTTCGCTACCGCGGCAGACGGATGGCGTTCGGCGAGATCGAGGAGATCATCGGCGCGCTGTCGGTCGAGTTCGTGGGAGACAGGAGACTGCTCAAGGTGCCGGCGACGTTCTGCCCGCCCGAAGCGGTGTCGTCGCTCTGCAGCGAGCTCGAGCGACTGATCCTCGAGCTCGCCCCGGCGCCGGGGCTGCGGTGAGCGCGCCGGAGAGGCGGACCCGCGAGGATCCGCGAGGCGGCCAGCGCGGCGTGACCCCGCAAGCCGGTCTCGAGGAGCGAGTCCTCGCCCGGATCCCCGCAGGGATTAACATATCTGCCGACAGATGAACACATCTGCCCACAGATGGTTTCATCTGCCGGCAGATGAGAGTAGCTCCACTCAATAACAAGTTAGGCGTCATGAATACGTGGAGAATCAAAAGAACGGTCACGGTCGGCGGATCGGTGCACTCGGGCTGGCTTCCGGCCGGAGCTAGCGCACCGCAGGCCACGCCTATCCATGAGGCGGAAGTCTGGATCGAGCAGAATCGCGAAGGCTTCTTTCTGTTCTCTAGCGTCAGGGGGGAGCTCTCGGACACTTGGCATGAGAGTCTCGAGGAAGCCTTTGAGCAAGGTCAGGCGTGGTTTAGCATTGAGCCAGAAGAATGGGTGATAGACGCCTAACTTGTCGCTGAACCCGACTTCGCAAGCGCCCACCAGTGGTGTTATTCTGGCCATGGGTTCCGGCGCTTGCGAAGCGGGTTAGCTCGGAACGTTAGACGGCCGATGGATACGGACTCCCTGACCGAGGATGCCTACCAGGCAATTCGACTCGCCCGAGAAGCATCCCCCTACTTCGGCGCGAAGCTCGCAATCTCTGGGGCGAAGGCGCAGACCGAATATGAGTTCTTACGTTGCATGCTTCAACTGGTCGAAGAATTCGCAGAGAATCCGGACGAAACCTCGGAAAGCCTTGGCGACGACTTGTCACCAGCGCAGGTCGCTGTACTCTGCATCAGGCTACGTTCACACATCCTCCACACCCTCGGAAAACCAATCAATGAGCGCGGCGGAGCTCCGTTTTGAAAAGCGAGAAGCGGGAATCGGTGGAGCGGGGGCCGTCTAACAATCGCGCTGCAGCCGATCCCGGCGCGCGTCACGGTCTCCGTAGGTTGTATCAGCAGCGAAGCGCGCCGGGCCGGCTGAGCGCTTGACGTTAGACCGCTGGGTGGCAAGTAGCACGCCCGCAACCATTGAATGAAACCGCAAAGGCCATCATGATCCGAAACCTGCCCATGTTCGTGCTCGTCCTGTGTGTGACCTCTGCTGTTATCGCGCAAGGTTTGGAATCATCTCCCTTCAATGCCGTAACAGGAAACATCAAGCGAGCGGAACAGGGCTACTGCGGTTCCCAAAAGGTGATCGCTGCCGCACCGAGGCCCGCGGAAATGGCAATGGTGGTCGATTGGATACGAAAGAATCGAAGTGACGCCATTGCCACGGAGGTTGCGCAGTCGTTCGCGAGTGAGAATGCCTCACCCCATAACCTCGCGCCTTCCGACGGTCTGCCTCTTCGACTCGTCGATGCGAAGTTTACGGAAGAGGGGCGACCCGACTGGGAGGCGCTTCACCTGGCACTCCCTGGGATCAAGTGCGTCGTCGCATTGTCGGCACCCGGAGTCGACTCCACGGGCACCTTTGGCATCGTTCGTTACGATCTCCACCTCGATAACGGCCTCGGTGCAACGTGGATGTTCGACATCGTGCGCGCGGCGAACGGAAAGTGGGAAGTCCACCAGCTGAGGAGCGGAATGTACCTAACGCCCAAGGAAGAGCTCAGGGTTTTTGGTGGTGGCGCCAAATAAATCCGCTCGCATATCAGCAAGAAGGAGGCTCAGGTACACGCCAGGCAGCGGTCTAACAGGGGCGCTGCACCCGATGTGAACGCGCAACTCCACGTATCGCAACGTGTTAAAGTATCCCGTGCGCGTTCACGCCGGTGAACCGCGAACGTTAGACCGCCAGGCGCTGGGGAGCGGTTACGAGATCACGGCCCGAGAAATGCCGTGATGCTCCTCGAGGCGGCAAGTCTCCTCGGCTTCGCGCCAGTCCACGCAATTGAGGAAAGCTGATCGAAGTAGCGCGCCGAACGAGACGCGATCCAATCCCGTCGAAATGTTCTTCGTGAACAACAACGGCCAAAGAGTTGCAGCCCGACTCTGAGCTAGGTCATCGCCTGCTTCACCTCCACCGATGTCGAGACCTGTGCTGACGATGCCGACAAGGTCGTTCCCAGAGAACACAGGCCCGCCGCTCATCCCGCCGTCAATAGGCGCGGTTGTCTGAAAGCAGGGGAAGTCGGTCAGCCTTTCAGCCACCGGTTGGCGCCCGCCCAAAATGTCAGGAGCAGGTGGCCGGGGCTCAGTAATCCAGTTTGGAAAGACCTCACACACACGACCCTCGGACAGCGAAATCGTAGACGTCGCTTCGAGCATGTTCGAATTCTCGTTGAAACTCCTCTCGACGGCTGAGAATCCGAGGGCGCGGATCCTCCCGTCTACCGGGGGCGGAAGGAGGCGTAGGCGAAAGAAGGCATTCGACCAAGCTGTGGCGGTCAACCGTTCCGCAGCAAGGTTCGCTGGTACAACTTGAAGCAGCGCAAGGTCTGAATACGGGCACTCAATGACCTCCGTCACATGCCAACTCGGTTGCTCCTCGTCTACGAACTTCTTGGGATCGAGCGTGAGTGTTTGGTGGAGCTTCAGATCCACGTCCATCCTGGTACCACTCTCTACCGATCGTTCGTGCAGCAGTTTCACCTCGGCAATCACGTGCTTTGCGGTGAGCCCGAGATACGGAGCGATGAACACGCCGCTGCCTGGCAGTTTGTTGGCACGTCCTTCGTTCGAGATTGCCGACATCCCAAACGCAACCTGGCACGCCCGTTCAGTGATGGCCAAGCGAGTAGGTCCAAAGTCATCACCGAACGTACCGAGCTCTAGTCCTCGCATGGCGTACCAAGCGTCGGTGGGCACAGGGTCATTTCTGCTTGCGGTCCGAGAACCGAGTTCGTGGCGGTCTAACTCGTCGCAGCCGACAAAAACGCGGCACTCAAAGTGTCGTAAACTGTTCGGGCAGCGCGGCCGCGTTCTTGCGGCTGAGCTCTAGCGTTAGGTGGCTCGGACGGCAGAGATCAGAGATCTTCGGGAGTGAGGCCCGTACGCTTGGCGATACGCGCGAGCATTCGCGGTCCAATCTCCTCGTTCTCATGAAACGCGAAGACGAAGTCCTCAAACCCAGCTCTGGCGAGAACTCGGTGAGAACCCGATTGCCGCTTCACGCTCCAGCCGATCCGGAGAAGCGCTGCGAGAACACGGTTGGCGCGGGCAGATGGCCAATTGGTCATCGGGCAAGAGCGAAGACTTCACGAAGTTCCGGCACGATCTCGCCGTGCTCCAGGCGGTCCGCGAGTACGCGAAGCGCAAGCGCCTTGGTCCTGTCCAAGGCCTCGCGGTCTGTTGCTCCGTACGCCATAACCCCAGGCAGTTCAGTGACTTCCGCCAGCCAGCGGCCGTCCACCTCTTGCTCGAGTTCCAACGTGAGATGTTCCATGCCATCCATGGTAGCGCATTCTGTAGGGCTCGGAGAAGAGATGTCAAAAACAACAGGGCAGCATGCTTCGCGCGAGGAGCGGCCTAACAACGGCGCTGCAGCGGATCGCCACGCGCAACTCAAAGTGTCGAAATCGTGTTACGGTAGCGCAAACGCGTGGCAACCGCTGAGCTCTGTACGTTAGGCGACGAAATCTCTACCGACCGGAGGTTGCCATGGGCAGACTCGATACGAGGAATCGGATGTCCCTCGATGGCTTCTTTGAGGGAGCAGGCCAATTGAACGAAAGTGTCGCCGGTGCCGCCGCACAAAACCAGAGTTGGACGAGATGATTCAGAAAACGACGATAGTAATTGGGGCAACCGGCAAGACCGGGCGCCGCGTGGCCGAACGGCTCAAAGCTCGGAACCTGCCCGTGCGGATCGGTTCTCGATCCGGCCAGCCACCCTTTGATTGGGCCGACCCCGCCACCTGGCCCGCTGCAGTCCGCGACGTTGCCGCGGTCTACGTCACCTACTACCCGATCTCGCAGCTCCTGGCGCGTCGGACGCGATCCGCTCGTTCACCGGGCTGGCCGTTAAGAGCGGGGTCCTGCGCCTGGTCTTGCTTTCCGGTCGAGGGGAGCCCGAGGCGCAGCTCTGCGAGCAAATCGTCCGCGAGTCCGGCGTTGAGTACACGCTCCTGCACGCAAGCTGGTTTGCTCAGAACTTCAGCGAGGGTTTTTTCCTGGACCCCATCCTCGCCGGCGAAGTCGCGCTGCCCGCAGGGAATGTCGGCGAGCCGTTCATCGATGCCGATGACATTGCAGACGTGGCGGTCGCGGCGCTCACGGACGACCGGCATGTGGGGCAGCTCTACGAGCTGACGGGA
Organism: Thermoanaerobaculia bacterium; assembly: GCA_051305935.1. Lineage (GTDB taxonomy): Bacteria > Acidobacteriota > Thermoanaerobaculia > Gp7-AA8 > Gp7-AA8 > JACPDH01. The sequence continues at coordinate 10,072 of JBPPMG010000158.1, read as the reverse complement.
CCCCGTCTGTGGACGTTTGCGCAGGCGATCGCAGAGATCGCGCGCGTGACCAACCGGGATATCCGCTGCGTCCAGATCTCGGTGGAGGAGTACGCCGCCGCGATGAAGGCGATGCAGGTTCCCCCGGAATTCATCAGCTTCATCACCTATCTCTTCACGGAAGTCCTCGATGGCCGGAACGCCTCAACGGCGGACGGGGTCACTCGCGCGCTCGGCCGGCCTCCCCGCGATTTCGCCGACTACGTGCGCGAAACCGCCGCGACCGGCGTGTGGCACGCAGGAGTGCAATCATGAAGGCGAGCAGCGTCATGGATCTCGCGGTGCTCGTGTCCGCCGTCGGTTGCGGTCTCATGGCGGGGTTCTTCTTTGCCTTTTCCATCTGCGTGATGAAAGCCTTGCGGGCCCTCCCGCCGGCACAAGGCATCGCCGCCCTGCAATCGATCAATGTCGCCGTCATCAACCTCTGGTTTCTCACCCCGTATTTCGGGATGGCCGTGCTGAGCGTGCTCTTGAGCATCGCAGCGGTCTTTCGCTGGCACGAACCCGGTGCCGCGTATGTCGTTGCCGGGGGCCTGCTTTGTTTCCTCGGGACCTTCCTGGTGACGATGCTGTTCAACGTGCCACGTAGTAACGCGCTGGCGGGCGCCGCATCGTTCACGATCGGGCTCGCGCGATAGCGCCCTCGCGTCATTCATTCAACGCACTGCCAAGGAGAAAGACCATGGCAAGCGCAACAAAAAAGACCCCGAAGCAAACGATGAAGCGAAACTCCTCGATGCATCCGGGCCCGGCCTGGCGGGTTAGCGGCAGCCGTTAGCCCGCCAGGGCAAGATCGCGCAGGAAGGGGTATGGTACACTTCGACGTACAAGCGGAGGTACCATGCGACGTCTAAACCTCACCAGGGACATTAAGCCTGTCTCCGAGTTCCGGGCGAACGCGGCGGAGCTCATCGAGCAGGTCCGAAACACTCGACGCCCTCTCGTGCTTACGCAACGGGGACATTCGGCTGCCGTCGTTCTGGATGTCGAGGAGTACGAGAGCCTGCTCGAAGAGCTCGATCTCCTTCGGGATATCCGGTTGGCGGAAAAGGAGGTCAAGTCCGGCAAGGGTGTCTCAAACCGTGAGGCAAAAGCACAGATTCGCGCAAGAGTCTCCCGGTGAGATTGGTTTGGTCCAGGACCGCGATCAATCGGGCGGTCGCGGAGGCCCGCTTCATTGCCGAGGACAAGCCTGGCGCTGCAGATCGTTGGCTTGAAGGGCTATTCGCCACTGTGGATCGCCTTGAGGTCTTCCCCGATTCCGGCCATGCGGTTCCCGAGCTTCCGAATACCAAGTACCGCCAACTCACGTACAAGTCACATCGGGTCGTCTTCTTCGTCGAATCGAGTTCCGTGTACATCCTGACGGTACGAAGCTTCAAGCAAAGACTACGAGTTTCTGAGCTACGGGCTCCCGGGGCGAGTTAGCGATCGCGCTACCTCCAGCCCTTCCACGGGCAGTGCGGCTACACCAGCCCCTTGGCCTTCAGCAGTTCGGCGTTGAGCAGCGCCGCGCCGGCGGCGCCGCGGATGGTGTTGTGCACGAGGCCGACCATGCGGATGTCGAGCACGGGGCAGGGACGGATGCGGCCGACGCTGACGGTCATGCCGTTGCCGAGGCCGCGGTCGAGGCGCGGCTGTGGGCGGTCGTTGCCGTCAATGAACGCGACTGCCTGCTTCGGCGCGCTCGGCAGGCCGAGGCGCTGCGGCTCCCCTTCGAAATTCTCGATCGCGCGGTGCGTGTCGTCGATGAGCGACTCGATCGGGAAGTGGCGGCGGAGATCGTCGCTGTTGCGGAAGCGCAGCGAGATGGTGAAGAAGTGGCCGTCGATGACCGGGACGCGGTTGCACTGCGCGGAGATCGTCATCTCGAGCGGAAGGAACGTCTCGCCGTCCCAGCGGCCGAGGATCTTCTGCGGCTCGCTCTCGACCTTTCCTTCTTCGTCCTTGATGAACGGGATCACGTTGTCGAGGATCGCGTACGACGCGACGCCGGAGTAGCCGGCGCCGGAAATCGCCTGCATCGTCGTCACCTGCACCGCGTCCACGCCGTGCTGGCGCACGATCGGTGCGAGCGCCATTGCGATGCCGACGACCGAGCAGTTTGGGTTCGTGACGATGTATCCCTTGCCGCCGCGCCTGCGACGCTGATGCTCGATCGCGCCGAGGTGGTCGGCGTTGATCTCGGGGATCAGCAGCGGCACGTCGGCGTCCATCCGGTGGTTCTTCGAGTTCGTGACGACGACGCCGCCGCGATTCGCGTAGAAGTCTTCTGCCTCACCCGCGACCGAGGAGTCGAGGCCCGAGAACATGATCGCCGACTCGAGCTCGGCGTGAAGCGGCTTGAGGCGCAGCGTCGCGGCCTCTTCCGGCAGGGGAGTGTCGAGCCGCCACGACGCGGCCTCCGAGTAGGGCTTGCCCGTGCTCTTCTCCGAGGCGACGACCTCATGGAGACGGAACCAGGGATGGCCCTCGAGGAGCTGGACGAATCGCTGGCCGACGGAGCCGGTGGCTCCGAGAACGGCGACGGGGATGCGGGTGTCGGTCATATGGTCACCTGAGGGTAGCAAGGATCGGCACGCCGGATCGCGAAGTCAAGGCGAAAGGCGAGAGGCGAAAGGCGAAGGAAAACCGAAATGTCGAATGAAGAATGGTGAACCTGGGTGTCGCGAGGTTTTCGTTCTTCATTCCTCATTCGACATTCTTCATTTCGGTTTCTTTGCGGCCTATGCGATCAGTGAGCAGTGCTGCTTCCGGTTCCAGTCGTCGCGTCCGGAGATGGCGGCTCTCCTTCGTCGTCGCGCTCTTCTTCGTCGTTCCTAAGCGCCTGGATCTCGTACTTCCTGCCGGGCTCGAGCATCGACTGTAGCTCGAGAAACGCCGACGCGCTCGTGCCGGGAGACGACTGCTTTTTCCGATAGTAGATCCATCCGCGCGCCTCTGCGGCGAGGAGCAGGCGATCCAGCGCGAAGAGGGCAACCGCCACGGCGAGGATGATCGCGATCTGACTCATCTACCGGTGCAAACACCTGGAACGGTCGTGGCGTTCCGCCGCGACCGCGACGGCGGGACGCCGTTGCCACTAGCCGGCCTGCCGCACGATCTCCTCGGCGAGCTTCCGCAGCGACTCGGGGGCGCAGCCCTCGGCTTTGTTGTTCGCGATCACGATGATCTCGGCGCCGGAGCGCGCCTTCTTCAGCGCGATGGCGGCGATCGCCTCGCGGCTCGCCGGGTCCTCGTCGACGAGGCGGTCGAAGGGCGCGTAGCGGTCCTTCGCCTCCTCGTACTCGAAACCGGAATGGAGCATCCAGCGAAACGCGACGCGGTCGCCGAGCACCGAAGCTGCGCGCTCGGCCTGCTCGCCGACGGGAGGCATCCTGCCGTGCACGTTGAGGCAGTGCGTTGCCCCGGCGGCCGCGAGTGCCGCGACGTAGTCGTCGTCCAGGAGCTCCGGGTCGCGGATCTCCACCGCATACCAGGGGCCGCGCGGGAGCGCGTCGAGAAAGGCGTGGAGGCGCGAGGTGAAGCGCAGCGGGTCCTTGGTGAACTCGCGGCCGAGCGGCGTGAACTGGAAGACGAGCGGACCGGCCTTGTCGCCGAGTCCCTCGACGAAAGGCGCGATGACGGCGCGGGTCGCGAACTCCGCGCCGAGAAAGCGCGCGTTCTTCTCGAACTTCTTCGTGCCGCCGGCCACGCGCTTCCACGGCGTCGTCAGCGCTCCCGCAGCTTTCACGAGAAAGCGGAAGCTGCCGGGCACGGCGTCGGCGTACTCCCGGAACTCCTGGGCGCTCACCGGGCCGTAGAACGAGCGGTCGATGCCGACCGCACGCAGGAGCGGATGCTTCGCGTACGGCACGAGACCCTGGTTGGACAGCTCGGTCGCCGTCGAGCGTTTGTCGTAGACGAGATCCTTCCAGCCGGGGAACGACCAGGACGAGGTCCCGAGCCTGACGTTAGGCGGCAGCGCCGCGGCTGTTCCGTGGATGGCGGGGGCGATCTCGGCGGGACCGACCGCGTTCCTCCCCTTCCTGGGAGGGGTGGGCGAGCCGAAGAGATCGAGCTGTTCGGGCACGGCGCTATCGTGCCGCGAGGAGCCTCAGGAGGTCAACTCGTCGATCTTCCTCGCGTACGCGGCGAGGTCGACCTTCTTCCTCGTCGACTCCGACGCGAGGTAGCGGACCGTGCCGAAGATCGGGCGCTCGAACCAGGGCCGGTCGTGCTTGCCGAAGCACCAGAGGATGCCTGCGTGCGTGTTCGGGTCGCGCCCGTCGATCGCGTACTTGTCGTGCATCGCGATCATGAACGCGTGCGCCTCGTCGGGCGTCCGCGCCCACTCGAGGATTTTCTTGCCCCAGAGCATCCTGAGGTAGCCGTGAATCGTTCCGAGCCGGAGGAGTCCGCGCTGCGCGAGATTCCAGACCTCGTCGTCCGTTTCTCCGAGCTCCAGCTGATCCGCGGGGTAGATCGGATGCCTGCGGTCGTCCGCATGCGCGGCGAGCGTCTTCTTCGCCCAGTCGGGAAGGCAGGCGAGCGACGCGTAGTCGTCACGATAGAAGCAGAGATTGAACGAGAGCTCGCGACGGATGACGAGCTGCTCGAGGAACGCGTTGACGTCCTCGGCGGGGGCAGGGGCGAGGAGCGCACGCCGCGCGACTTCGTGCGCGGAGAGGTAGCCGAAGTGCAGGAAGGGCGAAAGCTCGCTCGTGCGATCGGACTCGCGATTGCGCAGGTCGGCGTAGCCTTCGAGCCTCTGACGAATGAAGATGTCGAGGCGCTTCAGCCCCTCGTCGCGTCCGCCGCGCACGGGGACGGGCGCCACAGAGTGGTCGATCGAGCAGGAAGCGGTGTTGGCGCGGGGATGCGCGCCGTTGTAGTTGGGCAGGTCGAGGTCGCCCGCGAACGGCCGGTACTTCGTTTCCAGCTCCGGTACGTCGCCCCACCGCTCCTCGAACAGCCGGAAGGCGCGATCACGCAGCTGCTTCGCCATGTACTGCTCTTTGCCGAAGACGCGCATGGGGAGGATGCCGTTGCCGTCGACCGTGACGACCGGGCAGGGTGAGCTCGCCGCGAACGACCGTGTCTGCTCGCGAAGCGTCGAGGTCGGGAACTCGTCGGTGACGACGAGCCGCGCGCGCCCGGCGAGCCGCTTGAGGGCGCCGCGCGCTTCATCGCGGGTGCGCGGCAGGAAGAACAGGTAACGAAGCCCACGCTTGAGCGCGTCGCGGTGGTTCGCGGCGACGCCCTCGAGGACGAACGAGTGAATGCGGTCGTTCGCGCCCGGATAGTCGGTGCGGATCGACTCGTAGACGACGACGGGCAGCTCTTCTTCGTTCGCGCGATGAATCGCGTAGTCGAGCGCGAGGTTCGACCGGAGCCGGCGCGCGGACTGTGCCCAGTAAAGAACGTACTCTCCGTCGCCCGCGTTGGCCCCGCCGATATGCTCGACGCGGTCGCGCAGCACGCCGCCCGCGCCGCCACGCTCGAGGAGCTTCCGATAGGGAAGGAACGAATAGGACGCCATCGCGCAGAGTGAAACGACGGCGGAGCCGTTCGCATTCTTGGAGGTGCGAGTTCGTCGCGCATGCGCACTGACTTGAGCGCCAGGGCATGCGCGGATCCGGGATCGGGCAGTTGGTCTTGAAGTTAGAACGTCGAACGATGAATTTCGAACCCAGAAAGAGGCCTGGAATCCGGCGCATTTCCGGCTTCAGAGTTCATCGTTCTACGTTCAAACTTCAAGAAAGCGATCTCAGCGCCCAACCTTTAGCAGACTTACATCCTTAAGTTGGCGCCGATGGTTTCCTCGCCGGGGCTCAGGAGCCCGGCGCGGTTCGCGGATGCCATGCCGTGTCCGAGGGAGCCTCGGGCTCGAGAGGGGGCGCTGTGCTCACCGTGGCCTCCACGCCGCGTCGCGCGTCGCGGAAGATGTCCAGTCTGGCGTTGTAGACGCTCGACTCGATGTCGAGCAGGCCCAGGACGGAGTGGAAGAGGTTGTCGTGGGAGAACTCGCGACCTCGATTCCGCGAGAGGAGCTCGCGATCGATGCCGAGGCGCCGCTCGTATTCGCCGGAAAGCCACACGATCATCGGAACGTGAGTCTGTACGTCGGGGGCGACGAACGACGGGACTCCGTGCAGGTACATGCCGTTCTCGCCGAGCGATTCACCGTGGTCCGAGACGTAGAGCAACGCGGTGTCGAATCGCTCGGCGTTCCGCTCGAGCAACTCGATCGTCTGCGCGAGCACGAAGTCGGTATAGAGAATCGTGTTGTCGTAGGCATTCGCGATCTCTTCTTTGCTGCACTGCTCGAGCGAGGTGGTCTGGCAAGTGGGGAGGAAGACGTTGAATCGCGCGGGGTAGCGAAGGTGGTACCCGGGACCGTGGCTTCCCTTCTGGTGAAGTACCACCACCAGGTCGTCTTCGGCGCGATCGATCCTCTCCTGCAGGCCGTGCAGGAGGATCTCGTCGTAGCATTCGCCGGAGCGACAGAGCTCAGGGACGTCGCTGTTGGAGAGAATCTCCGTCTCGACGCGCTCGCAGATCCCTTTGCAGCCGGAGTTGTTCTCCCGCCAGAGCACCTTGACTCCGCCGCGCTGGAGGACGTCGAGCAGGTTCTCCTGGCTCGCCGCCGTCGACTGGTCGAAGGCGGACACCCCGAGGTTGGAGAACATGCAGGGAAGCGCTGTCGCCGTCGACGTGCCGCAGGCGTGGACGTCGGAGTAGAACAGAAGGTCCTTCTTCGAGAGCTCCGGGTTCGTCAGCCGCGGGTAGCCGCCGAGCGAGAACGCGGCCTCACGCGCGGTTTCACCCACGACCAGGACGACGAGCGACTTCTTCCTCGAAGCGGACGGCTCGACGGACTGGTGCGCATCGAGGCCGAGCGGGCGGAGCTCGCGATCGGTCTGCAGCGTCTCTTTCCCGTACATGTAGACCGAGGCGACGAGGTTCATCGGGGCGAGGCGGTAGCGCAACTCGCGATGATTGCGAAGGAACGACGCATAGTCCTGGTAGTAGAAGAGCGCGATCCCACCGACTCCGGCAAAGGTCGCCGCGATCACGAGGAGCTTCCGCGCAAGCTCGCGGCGCAGTGGCGGGCGCTCGATTCGGATCCACGCGAGCCAGGCGAGCGGCGGCGCGCCCAGCGCGAGGATGTACGCGATCATCCGCGGCGTGATGAGCTCCGAAACTTCCCGCGTGTCGGTTTCGATCGCGTTGCGGATCATCGCGCCGTCGATGAGCACGCCGTGCGTCGCCATGAAGTAGGTGAGGATCGGGGTGGCGACGAAGAAGAAGCCGAGCACGACCTTGGTCAAAGGGCGGAACGTCAGGAGTGTGAGGATGAGATTGACGAGAAGAAACGCGAAGAAAAACAACGACGCGAAGAAGAGGGCATTGTCGATGCTCAGCCCGCCTCGTGTCTTGAACGCGTCTCCCCAGAAGGGGGCGTTGCAGAGCAGGAGGAACCAGGCCGAGGCGATGGCGATCGCGGCGGGCAGGCTCACCTCGCGAAGCCGGCAGAGCACTGCCAGGACCCCTTGTGCGGAATCGATTTGTTCGTTGCTCGTCATCTCTAGTTAGGCCGCTCCGCGGATCATGGTGGGCGGCGATCGGTCAAGGTGGGTTGGTGGAGGCGGCGGGAATTGAACCCGCGTCCGAAGAAGGTGATAACCGGGCTTCTACATGCTTAGCTTTTCATTAATCTCGTCCCGAAGTTCCCGGAAAAGCGCGGAACACATCAGGACCAGCCCCTGTGGTTTTCGTGCCACCCGCCAGGACGGAGCAGATGGCCTTGAGCTCACAGCATGACGCTCATCCGGAAGACGTGAGCAATCCCCCGGCGAGCGTGACAGTCAATTAAGCTGCCAGTGCGAGTTCGTTGTTCGCTTTTGCTTTTGGTGAGCCGTTTACGAGGTACTCAACTCGGCATGCGACCACGGCTTCGACCAACCCCGTCGAAACCGGTGCGCCCCCACTTGTCAAAGAACAGCATCCCAAGTAACTGATGCTGGGACGATGCTATTTCGGGAAGGTTCCGCGATGGAGGGCCCGAAGGGTGTGGATGACGAAGATGTAATGGGAATGCGGAACGGCAATGCGGAACGCGGAATGCGGAACGCGAAACGAGGAGCGGGGAACGGAGAGCGCGGAACGGAGCCCGCCTGGGTCGACCGCTTGCTCTCGAATGCCGATCGAAAGCGAGCGATACCTGGCGAGGGAAACGGTCGCGGTTCGACCGCGGGAGAAAACTGCGCTCACTCGAGACTGGCAGGTCGAGTCGCGCTTTCCGGGCGTCATCTCTCCGCGCCGCGCGTTCCCTAATCTGAGTTCCCCTGTTCCGCGTTTCGCGTTTCGCGTTCCCAGTTCTACACTCGTCCGATGAGCCTCCCTCCCGCTTCTCTCATCCGCGACATCGTCGACCGCGCGCTCGGCGAGGATCTGCCGGACATCACGGCCGACGCCATCTTCGGCCCCGAAGAGCGCGGGAGCGCGTTTTTTCTCGTGAAGGAGGACGGCATCCTCGCCGGGTTGCCGTTCGCGCATGCGGTGTTCGAGATGCTCGATGAAGGCTCGCGCTTTCGCGCTCTCGTCGAAGACGGCGCTGCCGTGAAGAAGGGCGATCGCGTCGCCGAGGTCGAGGCCTCGGTTCGCGCGCTCCTCTCGGGCGAGCGCACCGCACTGAACCTGGTTCAGCGCGCCTCGGGGATCGCCAGCGCTACACGCCGCTACGTCGACGCCGTGGCCGGGACCCGCGCTGTCATTCTCGACACGCGCAAGACCGCGCCGGGGCTGCGCGCCCTCGACAAGTACGCCGTCGTGGCCGGCGGCGGAACGAATCACCGGCATGGCCTGCACGACATGTTCCTCGTCAAGAACAACCACATCGATCGCGCCGGCTCGATCGCGGCGGTCGTGCGGAAGATTCGCGGGACGAAGCGACCCCAGAAGCTGATGGTGGAGGTTCGCGACCTTCGCGAGCTCGACGAGGCCCTCGCCGAGGCGCCGGACTTCATCCTGCTCGACAACATGGAGCTCGAGATGATGCGTGAGGCGGTCAGGCGCGCCGCCGGCCGCGTGCCCCTCGAAGCGTCCGGCGGCGTGACGCTCGAGAGCGTCCGCGCGATCGCCGAAACCGGCGTCGACCGCATCTCCATCGGCGCGCTTACGCACACCGTGGATGCGCTGGATATATCGATGCGGATCGAGAAGGCAGGCCAGAGGCCAGAGCAGGCGAGCGACGTGTCGGCACGCGATCGACAACCCGAATCCTGATTGCTTTGGCCTTTGGCCTCTGGCCTCTGGCCTGCAGTTCGCGAACTCTCTCTTCCGTTTCCCGTATCATCTTTCTGATGTCGGCTGACTCGACGTACTTCGTGTGCCGCGCGACTTTGGATCTCGAGGATCCCTGGTTGGTGCCCTCGAACGCGCCGCGCGTTCCGCTCGTCCGCTCGAGTGACGGGACGAAGCCGCGTCTCGACTCGGAGTTTGCCGCGTATCACGACGGCAGGCGCCTCTACGTCGTCTTTTCGGCCGACGACGATCACCTTGCCGCCACCTACCTCGAGCACGACGAGCCGCTATGGGAGGAAGACGTCGTCGAAATCTTCCTCGCGCCCGAGCGGCTTGAGCGCTACTTCGAGATCGAGGTCAACCCGCTCGGGACGACCTTCGACGCCGCGATCGACTCGCCGCGACTCGAGCGCGACACGATGACGGTCGACCGCGGCTGGACGTGCGAGGGGCTCCGGACGGCGATTCGCAGAACTACGATCGACGGCTCGGTGAGGGTGGAGACACTCATCTCGATTCCCCTTCGCGCATTCGGCGCGGACTTCGCGAGCGGCGCTCGCTGGCGGGCGAACTTCTTCCGCATCGACCGCTCGCCCGACGGCGACGAGTTTTCCGCGTGGCGGCCGACAGGGCGCACCCCCGCCGATTTCCACGTCCCGCGCGCGTTTGGCACGCTCGTCTTCGAGTGATTGGCCCGAGGCTTGGCGGTACGCAGGGGAGAGTTTTCCGATTTGTTGACGCCATT
>JBPPMG010000062.1:0-26979 GCA_051305935.1 Thermoanaerobaculia bacterium | reverse complement strand
GATGCCGATGCCCGGGGGCACGACTTTGAACGTGTCGAATGCCTGCATCCCCCACTTGAGGAACTGGTAGCGCTGCGCGTTGCGCTTGAACTCGAGCACCATATTCTGCTCGAAGGAGTCGGCGGTACTCGAGACGTCGACCTGCACCGAGTGGTCGATCACCAGGTCGACCGGCACGAGCGGCTCGATCATCTGCGGGTTCTTCCCTGCCCTCGCCACCGTCGCGCGCATCGCGGCGAGATCGACGAGCAGCGGAACGCCGGTGAAGTCCTGGAGCACGATGCGCGCAACCATGAACGGAATCTCGGCCGTGCGCTCCTGCTTCGGGCCCCACGTCGCGAGCGCCACGACATCCGCTTCCGAGATCTTCTTCCCGTCGAAGTTCCGAAGGACCGATTCGAGTACGACGCGAATCGATACCGGGAGCCGCGAGACCTTCGCGATACCCGTCGCCTCGAGTTGGGGGATCGAGTAGTACTGACCCGTCTTCCCGTTGCCGAGGTCGAAGGTCTTGAGACTGCCGAAGAGCTGATGGGACATTGGTTCGGTTCTCCTGAAAAGCCGCGCAAATCGAGTCAGGTGAGAGACTTCAGAGATGCACGAGATCGCCGTGCGGGCGCAAGTTTATCAATCCCCATGCAGGGGTCAAGGACGCGAGACACATCGATCGTCCCGACAACTTGCCCCAACCGGACTCGACGCTGGATTTCCCCGGCGCGTTGACGATAATGGCTCGCGGTATTTTCGGAAACTCATTGGATAAGAAACCGGACAGACTCGAATTTCCCGACATGGGATGGCTCCCGGTCGACGCGGTTGCGGCGGACGCGGCACTCGTCACCGTGGAAGCGAAAGCTCTCGAGGAGGCGAAGTCTGCCCACCAGCCGCCCTACGAGAGCACTCTTACCGGTCACATCCGGTTCCACCGCGCCTACCCCTCTCGCTTCCTTGCGAAGGAACGCGACATCATCGTCTACCTTCCACCCGACTACGAGGAGGAGGGCGAAACGCGTTACCCGGTTCTCTACATGCAGGACGGACAGAACCTCTTCGACGCCGCGACCGCGTATATCCAGGGGCATGACTGGAAGATCGATGAGACAGCCGAGACGCTCATCCGCGCGGGAGAGATTGCGCCGGTCATCATCGTCGGCATCTACAACGCGGGAGAGGCGCGTGTCGACGAGTACACGCCGAACAAGGAACTGAGAAGCCCGCGAGGCGGCAAGGGCCGGCTATACGGCCGCTTCATGACCGAGGAACTGAAGCCGTTCATCGACACGATCTACCGGACGAGACCCGGACGGCTCGACACCGGCATCGGAGGCTCGTCGCTAGGCGGGCTCGTCTCGCTCTTCACCGGTCTCAACTACTCCGACGTGTTCAGCCGCCTCGCGATCCTCTCCCCCTCGGCGTGGTGGGGGCGGCAGAACATCGTCACGCGCGTGAGCGGCCTGACCAGAAAGCCGCCGGTGACGATCTGGCTCGATCTCGGCACCCACGAGGGTCTCGCCAGCCTCGAAGCAGTCCGCTCGCTCCGCTCTGCGCTCGTCACGCGCGGATGGGTCGAGGGCTCCGATCTTCGCTACGTCGAGATCGAGGGAGGCCAGCACACCGAAGACGCGTGGGCCTCGCGATTCGGCGACGTGCTCCGCTGGCTGTATCCCTGCAACGGGCGAGAGGCGAGAGGCGAAGGGCGAGAAGCAGGCCAACGGCCATAGGCAGGGGGCCTGCTTCGCGCCGCGCTATTTCCAGTTCTTGTCGTGGCAATCGAAGCACGAGACCTTCGCGACCTTTCCACCCTTGAGGTCCTTGCCGTGACAGGTGGCGCACTTCTGCGCCGCGTTGTCGTCGCCGGGCGCGTGCTTGACTCCTTCACGATCGACCGTGTGGGTCTTCGGCACCTTTCCGCTGCTCGCTTGCGGTTTCGGCGCCGCTGCGGGCGCTGTTGCCGGAGCCGAGGCTGCGGGAGGCGGAGGCGCTGTCGCTGCCGGTGCGACAGCTGCAGGCATCGTTGCAGTCGCCGCCGGCGTCGCGACAGCTGGCGCAGCGGCCGCTGGTGGTTTCGTTGCAGTCGCTGGAGCGGCCGCCGCCGGTTTGACCGTGCTCGAAGCCGTTGCCGCGGGCGCAGTCGTGGCGGTTGGCGTTACCTGCTCACTCATCGTCGTGAGCGACGTCTGCGTCACGACATCGGGCGCCGCCGCGGATGCCGTTTCAGCCACTTGCTGTTCGACGCTGCTGGGCGGTTGAGCGGCTTCAACCTGCGGAGCGGCAGGTTCGGTCTTGCTGCAGCCAACGGACGCCAGAAGCAGCAGGATCGCCGGTACCACGAAGTGTCGGTGCATTTCGATTACCTCCTCGATCGCGGCGCGATCAGTGAATCTGACGCGCCGCGGACTCCACTCTACGTCCAACGCGCCGCGGCGAGGCGAAAGAATTGGCGATTCACATGCATCGCCAGGCTTCGGCGGTTACAGCTGAGGCCGAGGGATCAGCTCGTCTCGAAGGCGGCGAATTCCGACCAGCGCCGCCACGCCGACGAGCAGCCAGACCGGAAATCCGAGGTACGTCACCCAGATCTTGAAGGGTGTGTCCTTGATCGAGTCTGCGTACCACCAGGGGAATCCCTCGGACCAGATCGTGTACGCGACGAAGAGATACGCCGAGATCGCCAGCGACACGACGAGCGCGAACCGCCAGCGGAACACGAAGGGAAGCAACGGAATCGGCCAGAGCAGATATTGGACGCCGAATCCCGGCGCCAGGAAAAGCACGATGAGATACGCCACCGGGATCGATGCGAGGAGCACGCCGCGCGAATCGAGCGGCTCGCGCCTGACCCGCGTCCAGAGCCAGAAAGCGAACGCGCCCACGGCGGCGATCACGAGGTACTTGCCGATCGTCGCGTAAATGTAAGCAGCGTTGTACAACACCGTCGTCGCCCGCCTCGCAATGAACGACTCGAGCGTCAGCAGCAGCCCTGCCACTCCCCACTTGCCGGCGTAACCGGCGTAGCCGAGCAGGTTGTTGAGCGCGAGGTATCCCCCTGTCACCGCGGCCGGAAGAAAAACCGCGACGAAGCCAAGCGCGAAGCCGGCGACCCAGCGCCAGACGCGAGGCCAGACGGCGACGACGAAGAACGGCACGAGGAACAGGGGCACGACTTTGATGCCCACCGCGCACGCGAGCGCGACGCCGCTCCAGAACTCCTGCTTTCGATCGAGCGTCAACAGCATCGCCGCAACGAGCGTCAGGGCGACCATCGTCGAGTCGGTGTTGCAGTGGAAGGCGGAGACGAAGATCACCGCGGGTGAAAGGAAGAAGAACAGAGTCACTGCACGCGCATCCAACTTCATGCGGCGCGCGATGACGAAGAGCGCGAACGCGCCGACGATGTCGGCAACGACCTGCACACCGCGGAAGATGTCGGTGTACTCGAGCCCGGTCAGCCGCGCGGCGGCGCTCTCCCCTTTCATGATCAGGAGCGACAGCGGCGGGAAGAGCGCGATGCCGAGCTCCCGGTCGTTCAGCGTCTTGTTCCAGGCGTAGGCGCCGGCGACACCGTGCTTGTCGATGATGTTGCGCCACATCGTCTTGAAGACGACGTCGTTGCTTCCTATCGACGTCGCGATGAGCGCGATGCGGAGGGCGAGCCCCAGCGCGAGCGCTGCCACCCAGACCGGAGTACTGATGACACTGACGCCCTCCGATTCGGATGAGACCGTTGCTGCGTCCACGCCGGCGATTATCACACGCTCGACTTTCGGCCCGGACCGGAATTCCGTTCGCGTGTCTTCAACGATGTCTGGATCGAGAGAAGAGAGGACCCGCGCGAACGGACGCGTTCGAAACGAACTGCGACGCGAACCCGCCTTACTCCTGCTCGGCCTCTCGGAATGCTCGCACCTTCTCCTCGAGAACTTCGGTTGCGATGAGAGGACGGCCAGCGCAGTTCGCGCAGTTCGGGCGCAGGTTCCCGCTCAGCAACTCCTGCCGGAGCTTGCGAAACTCCTCGCCCTCGTAGATCGCGGTGAGTGAGTCCTCCGCGAGCCCTCCGAGCATCTCCTCGAAGAAGCAGCAGGGCCGCACTTCGCCGGTCGCGTGCACGAAGGCGATCTTCCAGGGATCGAGACAGTCGCGGGTCTCGCCGGGAGACACGTGATCGTGGTGAACCGTCTTCTCCTGGATCGAGACAGGCTTTCGAACGGCCCGTTCGACGGCCGGACCATTGGAGTCGAGAAGGATCGACGCGATCGGAGGGTCGATGAAGTGCGTCCCGCCTTTCGACTCCAGGATGGTGATCGCGGTTCTGAAATCCCGCGCAGTCTCCGCGAGCACATCGGGAGGAAGCGCCGAGAGATGGCGCGCCGTGAGGGTCCCTTCGATCGGTGGATACTCCGCGAGGTCGCCGAACCGGAAGACCGTCGCGCCGCGTTCCCACATGCCTTCGATCAGCGCCGCAAGACCGGGAGCGGACTGGTCGCTGACCACGACGCTGACGCCGATCTCGGGCGTTCTGCGCCGCGCGGCCGCGTGCGCCCGGATGGCTGCCAGGTTCTCGTAGATCGTCTCCAGGCGTGCGCCACGCCGAAGCTGCGCGCAGAGCTCCGGATCGATCGTATCGAGACTGACGTAGATCTTCTCGAACCGCGACAGAGCAGAGATCTCTTCCGGCTTGAGCCGCTTGGCCAGATTCGTCGTAATGTGAAGCTGGAACCCGGCGTCAGCCAGACGGTCCGAGAGCGCGTCCCATCCCGAAACGATGGAACTCTCCCCGTGGCCGTTCATGACGATGATCCGCACGCGCCTCGCGCGCATCTCCTCGAGAAAGCCCTCGAAGCGCTCGAGCGGCAGGTCGGAGCCGACATACGTCGGCTGGCTGACCGCACAGTAGGTGCAGCGGAGGTTGCAGCGTGAGGTCAGCTCCAGGTAGACAGTCTCCGTCGTCACGGGCGCCAGCAGATCCGTGACCGGCTCCTTCCACGTCCGAACCGCCGCCCGCCCCTCGGCGGCACCGCGCTCGAGGTAGTGCTGCTTCGCCGAAGCGAACAGACCGCCCTCGATCGCTGCCGCCACATCCGGGTAGGTCTCGAGGTAGAACTCGTCGTCGAAGTCTCTCCGGGAGGCAACTTCCGGAACTTCGGTATGGATCGCATCAGTCATCGCTGCCCATCATAGCGCCAGCGGCATGCGCGCTTGAACCACCGATTCCGGCGTCGTCCACGACGACACGCGCCCGTGCCTCGGCGAGGGCCTGCGCTAGCTCCCGCGCGAGCCCGACGACGTCGCTGCTCAGGATCGTGTCGTGCTCACCATCGATCTCGACGATCTCCACCCCTCCGGCACAGAATGCGCTCCAGCCAGCATCGGCCCGGACACTCTGCGCTCCACTCCCGTGGCGGGCCAGAAAGAGCGTGACGCGACCGGGGTACGGCTGCAGCGACCTGCGCATGTTCAGCGAGTCGAAATACTGGTTCGTGGGGAGATTCGGGTCGAAGAGGTTCTCTCTCCCACCGGTCCGGATCCAACGCGCAGCCCACTCGAATCGCCTGACGAGAGCACGCACGACGGAGAGCGCCGGTCTGCGACGAACGATCGACAGGTAATTCTTCACACGCCGCAGAATGGACGCGCGCTCCTCGCTCGCCATCGTGTCGAGCAACCCTGTGAAGGCGACCTCGTCCCCGGCGCGCGCGAGTTGCCTCGCGATCTCGAACGCGACGAAGCCACCCGCAGAATACCCGGCGATGTAGTAGGGCCCGGCCGGCTGCTGCTCGCGGATTGCGTCGACGAAGCACGCCGCGAGCGCCGCCAGCGTCGAGGGGAGCGCCGACGGATCGATGCCGTGGTACGTGAGGCCGTAGAACGGCTGCTCGCTTCCGAGCTTCTCTGCCAGGGCGCGAAAGACGATCACGCTCCCACCTTTTCCCGAGACGCAGAAAAGAGGCGGCATCGATCCGCTTCGCTGCAGCGCGATGACCGTCCGCTCCATGTCGGGCTGCGCTTCGAGATAGCCCGACATCTTCCTCACAGTGTTCAGCTCGAGCAGCACGGAGAGTGGCAGCGTGCGCCCGGTGACGCGGCTGATCTCGGCGACGATCTCGAGTGCGTCGAGGGACGTTCCGCCGAGATCCTCGAAGTAGTCGTCGTCGGGCTCCACGGGCCGGCGGAGCACGCGGGACCAGATCGCGAGAATCGTGCCTTCCAATCCCTCTCCGACGACGCTGTCGGGAGAGCTCTCGCGAGGAGTGGCTGCTGCACGCTGCGATACCGCATCACGATCGACCTTCCCATTTCTGGTCATCGGGAGCGCGTCGACGAAATGAACGCGGGAGGGAACCATCCAGGCAGGAACTCTCCCGCGCAGCGCCTGGCGGACTTCGCGCGCGTCGGCCGCGGCGCCTCCGGCAACGATGTACGCTGCGAGCTCCAGCTCTCCGTCCGCGGAGGGCTCGGCAAGGACGACCGCTTCGCGCGCGCCGGCATGAATGACCAGGGCGCTCTCCACCTCGAGCGGATCGATGCGCCGCCCGTGAGTCTTGATGCGGGAATCGCGGCGGCCGACGAAGTAATACAAGCCATCTTCGTCCCGCCTGACAAGATCGCCCGTGCGAAAAGTCGGCGTCGTGGGGCGCTCCGGATCGAATGCGAATCTCTCCGCGGTGAGCTCCGGCGCCTTCCAGTATCCCTGCGCGACCTCGGCGCCGCGGACAACGAGCTCGCCAGTCTCCCCGTCGGGAACCTCGTTCCCTTCGTCGTCGACTACCCACGCCTCGACGCCGGGAACCGGCTTCCCCATCGGTACGAGCGGACCCGGAACCGGCGTGTCGTGCGTGATGCTCATGTGCAGCACGGGGCCGGTTTCCGTCGCGTTGTACGCGCGCTCGAGCGTCGTCGTGGCCGGAAACCGCGCGCGCCAGGCGTCGACGTCGGCGACGGTGAGCACGTCGGCCCCGATGCGGAGCTTTCGCACGCTCGAGAGGTCGACGGTCGCGGGGAGCGCGCGCAGGAAACGGCGGAAGAACGCGGGTGTGAGCGTGAGCGTCGAGATCCGCTCGCGTTCGATCATCGCTGCGAGCTCGTCGAAGCTCTGCGTGCGAGCGTCGAATGAGCAGAGCGTCGCGCCATTGAGCAGAGAGCCCAGGATCTCGCTGATCGCGCGCGCATTCCCCGGTACAGCCGTGTAGCTGACCCGCTCGCCGAGACTTCTCCCGGTGCGCGTCGAGGCCCGCACCGCTCGTTCGACGAACGGCCGTTGCCTCCCCGCCACCGCCTTCGGCGCTCCGGTCGTTCCAGACGTGAATACGAGTTGCAGCAACTCGTGCGGCGACGTCTCAGGCGGAACGACGGGCGCGTCCGGCACCGGCCCGACGCGCACCACGTCGAGGTTGCGCGCGGGGCCCGGAGCGTCGATATCGACCACGCAGAGCGTCGCGCCCGAGGCCGAGAGCAGTTCTGCGATCCGCGCATCGGGATCGAGTCCGTCGACGCTCATGGAAAAGTGGCCGGCCTTCACCACGGCGAGGACGGCAGGCACGACGGCGACGGGATCGACCATCACGAGTGCCACTGGAACGTCGGCCGGGGCGCGATGGGTCGCGATCTCCGAGGCGATCGCGTCGGACCACCGATCGAGCTCGACGTAGGTGTAGTGCGCGCGGGACGACACGAGCGCCGGCGCATCGGGCATCGACGCAGCGACGGCGCGAAAGCGCGCAGCGATCGAGGCCTCCCTCGTGACCGGCTGGTTCATCGCCACTGCGCCGTCCGCCGGAGCAGCCAAAGGATGGGCAGATTCAGCGTCACGCCGATCAGTGATATCACGACGATGCCCGCGTATAGCTGCTCGATGCGCATGGTCTGCAGCGAAAGCCAGATGATCGAGCCGATGCCGGGGCTAACGACCGTGAACTCGATTGCGACCGTCACGAGCAGCCCCAGGTTCACGGCAACACGCGTGCCGTGGAGGATCTGCGGAAGGCTCCCGGGAAAGATGACGTGGCGGAAGGCCGCCAGCCTTCCACCGCCGTACCCGCGAATGACTTCGAGATAGAGCGGCGAGATCTGTCGCGCTCCCCCGGCCGCGTTGATCAGCGACGGGAAGAATACGGTGAGTGCGATCGACGCAATCTTCGACGACTCACCAATCCCGAAGATCACGATGAAGAGCGGGAAGAGGACGATCTTCGGCAAGGGGTGAATCGCCGCGATGAACGGGTCGACGATCCGAAGCAGCCGGGGCGCGGAGCCAATGGCCAGACCGAAGACGACACCGGGAATCAGTCCGAAGAAGAGCCCCGACAGCAGGCGCACGAGAGACTCGGCCACGTTTCCGGCGAGCTCGGTCTGCGCGAGTACCAGCAGGGCCGAGGCGATGCGGGTCGGGGGAGGAAAGAAGGTCGCGTCGATCCAGCCGGCGCGTGCCGCCGCTTCCCACGTCGCGGCGATCGCCACCGCGATCACGGCGGTGACCATGCGGTCCCCCGTCCCGCTGATTCGCGCCTTCAACGACTCGGAACGCACAGTCCCTCCCTGACCTCTTCCTCGAGGATGCTCCAGACGCGGTGACTGATCGCCCGAGCCTCGGGTGAATCGAGGACTCCGCGGTGGCGAGGCCTGGCGAAGGGAACCGCGATCTCCTCACGGATCCGCGAAGGCCGCCCGCTCATGACGACGATCCGGTCGCTCAGGAGGATCGCCTCCTCGATGTCATGAGTCACGTGGACGACGAGTTTCCGGTGCTCCTGCCAGATGCGCAGCAGCTCCTGCTGCAGCACCATGCGGGTCTGGGCGTCGAGCGATCCGAACGGCTCGTCGAGCAGGAGGATCTCGGGGTCAGACACGAACGCTCGCGCGATCCCGGCCCGCTGTCTCATTCCGATCGACAGCTCGTGCGGCCGATGATGCATGAACTTCTCGAGCCCGACGTGAACGATGAAGCCCCTCGCCTGCTCGAGCGCCGCTGAGCGGCCCGCGCCGCGGAAGGCCTTTTGGAACCGGAGCCCGAGCGCGACATTCTCGAGCACGTCGTACCAGGGCAGGAGACCGTGATCCTGAAAGACGAGCGCGGTCCGCAGCTTCCCGGAGGAATCCCCACCGTCGAAGCTGATCCGCCCGGAGCTGGCCTCGACGAGGCCGGCGATGATCTTCAGAAGCGTGGTCTTCCCGCAGCCGCTCGGACCCACTACGGAGATGAACTCCGCGCCGCGCGCCTCGAGGCTGACTCCGTCCAGCGCGACGGTCCGGTTCGCGCCACGGCCGTACTCCTTCGTGATTCCGTCGAGCAGGAAGTTCATCGCGAGGGCACGGACAGGGAGCGGATCGCGTCGTCGAGGAATGCGGGGTTCCACCAGGTCGCGGTGATCGGACCGTCGAGGTACTTCCGTTCGAGCGCCCAGTCGAGAAACGGATGGACGTCGTCGGGATCGATCCTGCCGTCGTCCGCCGTCGTGAACCAGCACGACTGCCTGACGATCTCCGCCGGCAGCCTCATGCCCCTGCTCACGATCTCCACGTTGCGATCGTTCTTTCCCTCGTTGAACTGGCGCGTGCCACGGAGGTAGGCGCGCATGAAGCGCCGGCCGAGGTCGGGATCGTCGTGAAGCAGCCGTTTCCCGTAGACGACGAACGCGCTTTGATGTCGCGGCGCTACTTCGTCGACAGTCGACACGACGCTGGTCTTCCCCTCGCTGAGAAGAATGCTGAGGTTGGGCTCACCGACGAGGCGCAACGCGTCGATCTCCTCGCGCGACCACGCGGGGGAGCCGTGGGGCATCGAGATCATCACGACGTCCGACTCCGAAAGGTCATGCTTCGCCAGAAGTTGCGCGATGAGGAACTCCCCCACGCCGCCCCTCACCATCGCGATGCGCTCCCCTTTCGGGCTCCCTCCCGCGGCGGCAATGCGCTTCGCCATGGCGTTAGGCGCGACGAACGCCTCCGCACCGCACGACGAGCGCGCCTGCCCCTTCCCGACGACGACCTGGATCGGCTCCCCGCGCTGGATGAGGTTGAACACGCTCGATCGAACGCCGCTCGACAGGACGTCGAGCTTGCCGACGGAGAGCGCGGCGAGCGCCGAATTGGAGTCGAGCGACACTGTCTCTACCTCGATGCCTTCCTGCGCGAAGTAGCCGGCGTCGATCGCGATCATCAATGGCGCGTAGGTGAACGACGGATTGAAATTGACGGTGACACGAGCCATTGGCGCGGGTGCCGCGGGTGCGGGCAGGCTCTCCTCGCGGGAGCACGCCATCGTCGTACAGGCCAGCGCAATCGCGCAGCTCAGCGAGGCGCGGAGGAACGGGAGGGCGCTCAGTTCGACCTCCAGCGGAAGCGGTCGAGCCTCACGCCCGCGGTGATCGTGCGAGGAAGCCCGCTGCGGAACGAGGTTGCAGTGAGCGCCAGGTAGTACTCCTCGTCGAACACGTTCTCCGCAAGCACGTAGAGCTCGAGCCCCGGCCGGACCGGGCGCGCGTAGGCCAGATCCAGAACCTGATGCGCCGGCGAGAGGGCAAGGTTGCTGGCGTCCCCGTACGAGTCGCCCACGGCACGCCCTCGGATCTCCCCGCTGGCTCCTTTCTCACCGGTGAAACGGAGCGCCAGCGCGCCCGCGTGGCGGGGAACCTCGGCGACGCGGTTGCCCTCGAGCCCTCCCGCGGGATCACTCGTGATGACGGCGTCCGCGAAGGTGTACGAACCGTACAGCTCCCACCGACGGCTCAGACGGAGATCGGCAGTCACTTCCACGCCCTGGCTACGGCTCGTGCCGAGATTCCGGTACTGATACACGTTGCCGGTACCCGGGATCAGCACCAGCGACTTCAGATCGTCGATCGTGCTCCGGTAGAGGTTCACCTCGAAGCGAGCGGTGCCGTTCGCCCACTCCAAGCTCATGTCGCCACCTTCCAGCGTCTCGGATTCGAGCTCCGGATTGCCGAGGATGATGCTCCGGCCGCTCTGGTTGCTCCGGTAGAGATCGCGGAGCGTAGGGGCGCTGAAACCGCGATAAACCGCGGCGCGAATCGCCGACCGCGCCCCGAGTGCGTACCGGGCCGAGATTCGCGGATCGAACTCGCTCGACGACTTGTCCGGATACACCGTCGACTCTCCGCCGACGATCTGCTCGAAACCATCTTCGTTGTTGAACCAGTCGAAGCGCGCGCTGCCGAGCAGCTCGAGTCGATCGACCGGCTGCCAGCTCGCCTGCGCGAAAACGCCCGCGAACTGCTGACGGCCACCAACCACTACCTGCTGCGTCACGGCGCCGGTCCGGTCGAAGACGTCACGGTCTTCAGTGGTCTCCAGCTGCTGCACGTCGGCGCCCACGGAAAGGAGCGGGAAGGCGCCGGGCCGCTGCGTCGTCCACACGAGCGAGCCGCCCGAGCCGGTCGATGCGATCGTGCCGTCCTGTGTCAGGGTCTCCGAAGAGCGGTCGCTGGCGATCGACGAGTTGACGAGATGCTCCTCCTGGTCCTGCGTGTAGGCATTCAGGCTGACCAGCCCCGCCGTTCCGACAGCCTGGTTGTAGCCTCCCGAAAACGCCGTGATGTCGCGCTTCGAAAAGGAGAGCGGTGTACCCTGCGACGCGTCGAGCTGCGCAGAACTGGCGTTCACGAAACCGTTGGTTCGCTCCGAGGGGCGGAGCTCGGCGCGCACCGAGGTGATCGTGTTCTCCACCCAGGCATCGATGTCGATGGGCCCTGGGTCGGGCACGCGCGGATAGCCGCCGGTATCGGACTGATCGTGGGTCACCCGCAGCGACAGCGCGCGATTGACGAGCGCGTCGAACGTGAACGCGCCGCGGTACGTGTCCCAGGAGCCGTAGGAGAGGTCGAGCGCAAGATCGTTGTCCTCGACCGGCCTGGTGATGAGGTTGACCGTGCCGCCGAGTGCGTAGTTGCCGAACAGGCTGGCGTTCGCGCCGCGAACGACCTCGATCTGTCGCAGGCGCTGCAGCGGTACGTACTGCCATTGCACGATGCCGCTGTATGGATCGTGCAGTGGAACGCCGTCGACGAGAACGAGCGCGCGGTTTCCACCAAGGCCATGCATCGAGAAGCGCTGGTTGTTCGGCGTCGAGCCGCTCGAGCTGATCACCGACGGCGTGACCCCCGGCACCGATCGCAGCAGGTCGTCGACGCTGCGCACCGGCGCCGACCCGATCTGCTGCTCGGTGACGACCGCGGTGGTCACCGGAAGCTCGCTCACGGCTCTTTCGCTCCGGGTTGCGGTCACCACGATGGTCTCCGCGATGGCCGGTTCCGCGGCTTCACCGGAAGTCGCTTCCGACGAGGCTGGAGAAGCGGGAAGCGGCGCCGCGGGGACATCGGCGAACAAAAGTGCGAGCAGGATTGCGACGATATGCATCGTTCAGTTGGTCCCTTTTCACGATTCGGAGCGGTCGACGGATTGTAGCGCAGGAGTCCCATCCGACCCGCAATCGACCTTTGGTCGGATTCTCACATGACGCTACGGCGTCGCCGGCCGCCGCCGCGCCCTCGACGACGCCCTTCCGCACGTCCCGCGCCACCATGAATGGGTGCTACGATGCGCCGGCGACGCCGTGCTCCTGCAACAGTCTTCGACGTCCGTCCGCTCGACAGGCGAGGACTCGTTCCCGCCTTGAGACGTGCGATAGTTCGAGAGCCAGCCCGTTAGGCCGGAAATCAGCTCCGATGCGACTGCTCCTCCCATACCTTCGTCGTCACACCCGGGCGTTTGCGGCGACGTTTGCCCTGGCCACCGCCCACCAGCTTCTGCAACTGGTCGAGCCCCAGATCCTCAGGCTCATCATCGACCGGTACGTGCTGCGCGCGGCGGAGGTTCCTCGCGCTGATTTCATCCGCGGCGTGCTCCTCCTCATCGCGCTCTCCGTCGCGGTCGGACTTCTGTGGCGCCTGGCGCGCACGATCCAGGAGTATTCGGTAGCGGTCATCGCCCGCCGCATCGGCGCCGCCCTCTACGCCCAGAGCGTGGCGCACTCCCTCCTTCTGCCGTTTCGCGAGCACGAGCACCAGCGTTCGGGTGAGATCCTTCAGAAGGTCGACAAGGCGCGATCCGACGCCGAGATCGGCATCTCCGAAGCGGTCAAGGCCTACCTCGCCGCACTGGCCATCGCCGTAGTGACGATCTACGCGTACACCGTGCATTGGGTCCTGAGCGCGACGATCGTCGGGCTGATCGTCTTGCTCGTGACCTTCATCCTTCTCGTCAGTCGTCCGATTCGCGTGCAGCAGCGGCAGATCACGCTGGCGACCGCCGGCCGCTCCGGCTCGGCGACGGAGATGCTCCGGAATCTCGAGATCGTGAAGAGCCTCGGGATCGAAGAACAGGAGATCCTGCGACTCACCGAGACGAATGACCGGATCCTCAAGCTCGAAGAGCGAAAGCTGCGCCTCGTGCGCATGCTTTCCTTCGCGGAAGGGAGCGCCGTGACGGTGGCGCGTTCCGCGCTCCTCGTGACCACGGTGTGGCTCGCGTATCGACAAGTCGTCACCCCCGGCGAGCTCGTCAGCATCTTCTTCTACGCGATGTCGATCTTCCGCCCGCTGATGGTCATCGGTCCGGTTGCGGCACGCATCCAGGAGAGCCGAGCAACGTTCGACGCCCTCGACACGGTGCTCCGCGAGCCCGCCGAGACGAAGGCGGCAGACGACGGACGCCTCGGGCGCATCCAGAGCATTCGCATGCGCGACGTGACCCTGCGCTATCAGGCTGCCGACCGCGACGCGCTGCGCGGCATCGACCTCGAGCTTCGTGCCGGCGAGACCGTCGCGTTCGTCGGTCCCTCCGGCGCCGGCAAGTCGTCGATCGTGAAGCTGCTCGTCGGCCTCTACCCGCCGACCAGCGGAACACTCGAGCTGAACGGCATCGACAGCCGCAGCATCAATGTCGACGTGATTCGCCGCCGCATCGCGCTCGTGACGCAGGATCCGTTCCTGTTCGCGGGAACAGTGCGCGAGAACCTTCTCCTGGTCGATCCCGATGCCGGCGACGCGCAGTGCCTCGCGGCGATCGAGCTCGCCGCCGCGACGGAAATACTCGTCCGAGGCGGCCGCGGCCTCGATACGCGGATCGGCGAATCAGGGCTCCGTCTGTCCGGCGGCGAGCGTCAACGGATCGCCATCGCGAGGGCGCTGATGCGCAACCCGGAAGTCATCATCTTCGACGAGGCGACCAGCAATCTCGATTCCCTCACCGAACGGACGATCGCGGAGACGATCCGGAACCTCAGTGACTCCTCGCGCACGACGATTCTCATCGCCCATCGACTCGCGACGGTCGCGAACGCATCCCGCATCGTCGTGCTCGAGGATGGGGCGATCACCGAAACGGGAACGCACGCCGAGCTGCTGGCGAATGGCGGTACCTACGCCGCCATGTGGGCGGAACAGAGTCACCTCGGCGAATGAGCGCCTAACGCTCGCCGGCACGACGCGCGGCAGGCGCGCGATCCACCGGCCTTACTCTTCGGCCGCGCGTCCTCGACTGCGACTCAACGACTGCTCGTGCTCGTTCCTCTCGAAATAGCTCTTCGTTTCCGCGGCGACGACTCCTCCGAGGAGCAGGAGCCCGATCAGGTTCGGGATCGCCATCAGGCCGTTCATCACGTCGGACAACGTCCAGACGAGGTCGAGGTGCGCGATCGCGCCGAGAAACGTCGCGATCACGAAGAGGATGCGATACGGCATCACGACCCGGCCTCCGAAGAGGTATTCGGCGCTCGTCTCGCCGTAGTAGCTCCACCCGAGAATCGTCGAGAAGGCGAACATCGCGAGACAGATGGCGACGAGCCAGCCTCCCCACTCTCCCGGCAGCCCCTCGTGAAACGCGAGCTGCGTCATCGCCGCTCCGCTCTTTCCCGACATCCAGGCGCCGGTGACGATGATCGTGATCCCGGTGAACGTGCAGACGACGATCGTGTCGATGAACGTCTGCGTCATCGAGACCATCGCCTGGCGCACCGGCTCGCGTGTCTGCGCCGCCGCGGCGGCGATGCCCGCGGATCCGAGGCCCGACTCGTTCGAGAAGATCCCGCGCGCGACGCCGAAGCGAATCCCCTGCGCAAGCGTGGCGCCCGCGAATCCGCCCACAGCGGCCGTCGGCGCAAACGCGTTCGTGAGGACGAGCGCGAAGGCCTCGGGAAGGAGCTCGATGTTCAGGGCGAGGATCACGCCCGTTCCGATCATGTAGGTCGCGATCATGATCGGGACGAAGAAGCCGGTGAACTTCCCGATCGACTTGATCCCACCGAGAATGACTGCCGCGGCGAGGATTGCCATCACCGCGCCGCTGATCCAGTCGGGCACGCCGAACGAGGTGTGGATCGCGTCGGCGACGGAGTTGGCCTGCACCATGTTGCCGATCCCGAATGCCGCGAACGCGGCGAGGAACGCGAAGAGCCCGCCGAGGAAGCGTCCGAGCGCCTTGTTCTTCAGCCCGCGCGCGAGGTAATACATCGGGCCACCCGCCTGCTCGCCGAACTCGTCCGTGACGCGGTACTTCACCGAGAGCAGCGCCTCGGAGTACTTCGTCGCCATCCCGACCAGCGCGGTCATCCACATCCAGAAGAGCGCGCCGGGCCCGCCTAACGCCATCGCGGTCGCGACTCCGACGATATTGCCCGTGCCGACCGTCGCGGCGAGCGCCGTCATCAGCGCCTGGAAGTGCGAGATGTCCCCGTCGGCCGACGCTTCCCGCCGAACGACGAGCGCGATCCAGAGCGACCGCCCGAGCCGGGTGAACTGCAGCCCGCGCACGAGGATCGTGAGATAGAGGCCCGTGAAGAGCAGCAGCGGGATCAGAAGGTACGGTCCCCAGACGAAATCGGAGACCTGGCCGAGGATTCTGAGCAGAGATTCGTTCACGCTGCCTCCCGTCACGCGGAGAATTCCGGCGAGGATATCGTGAGCAACGGGCTGCAGCTCAACTATTCAGGACTCGCGCGTCGATCCTTCGCCTTACTTCTTCGCTCCGAGCTCATCGAGCGCCGTGAGAACTTCCTCGCTGTGCCCCGTCGGCTTGACCGAAGGGAAGACACGCGCGATCTTTCCGCTCGGGTCGATCAGGAACGTGTTGCGCGACGAGAGCTTCGTCCCTTCGTACACCATGACCGAGTTGTACGCAGTGGAGACTGTCGCGTCCGGGTCGGAGAGCAGCCGGAAGTTGAGCCCTTCCTTCTCGCAGAAGCTCTTGTGGGACTCCGCGGAATCGACGCTCACGCCGACGATCTCGGCGTTCCGGCCCTGGTACTTCTCGAGGTCGCGCTGGAAGCCGCGCGCCTGGATCGTGCACCCGCCGGTGAAATCCTTCGGGTAGAAATAGAGCACCACCCACTTGCCGCCCAGATCGGTCAGCTTCAGGACCTTTCCCTGATCCGAAGTGAGCTCGAACGCGGGAGCGGGAGCACCGACCTTCGGAAACTCCGCAGCCAGTGCGGGAAGAGCGGCGAGAATGGCGAGCGCGAGGAACGGCAGAGTTCTCTTCATCTTTGATCCTTTCGATGTCAACGGGCTGATGGTATCCGACTCTGCGTTGACGCTTCCATCTGCCGGAGCTGCATTCCGGAAACTCGCAGGCAACCGGCGTCGTGACCCGCCGCGGGAAGCAGATGCACGTTGCCGAGAGCGAGAAGGGACGCAGGATCGAGCGGTGTGACCGCCTCGTCGTGCCTGAGGAGGATCGAGCGGTCGCTCCCTTCGCGCAGAACGCGAAGCAGTCGCGCGATCTGCTCGGGATCTCGATGGCTCTGGACGTACCAGCAGACTGTATCTGGCATGAGCGCGTGCCGGTCAGGACTATGTCCTTCCGGCAATCGGTCAACGATAGCAGCAACGCTCCGGCAGAAGGGCCTTGCGTATCAAGGCACCGGCCGACGACGGGAGTTGTCGGCCCTGTTGCCCGCGATGCATTCCCGGGGCTCGCGTGCCTTCGCGCACGGAGCCCCGGATGATTGCTCGAACGGACTACGGGCAGGTCGAGAAGGCGCTCGTGTCCTGGATGGGCTGGAAGGCAGTGCCCTGCGGATTCACGTACGTCTTCACCATCCCGTTGGTGGTGTCGGTTACGGTAAGCACCGTACGCACGTTGGTGAGGCCACCGGCAAAGAACCAGTAACTGTCGTTATAGCCGCAGCCGTCGAGAACCTTGACCACGATCTCGACGTTCGAGCTGTCGAAGAACCAGAAGTAGCCGGTATCGTCGGTGAGCTTGACGGCCCGCGCATTTCCCGATGACGCTGATGTGGTCTCGAATGACGCGGTTACCTTGAAGCGTCCGCCGTTGAGGCAAAGCGCTTCCGATGTAGGAGTGCAGCCGATGTCCGCGATGATCGGATCGACCCGGATACCCCAGGCGTTCGGGCCGGAGCCGGAGAAGGAGGTCGTCGAATTCACCCACGAAAATCCGTCTCCGCTGTTATAGACGGCGCGCACCGGCGTTTCAGCCGAACGGTCTCCACAGACGAAGTGGTTCGTCGAATTGTAATGAACACCGACGTACACGCTGCTGTCGGGCAGTACGATGCCGGAGCCCGCGAGACTGACGTTGTAGAAATCGGAGTTCCCCACCACCGGGATGGAGTTCGCGGTAGCGGCGACCGAACCGAGGAACGTGCCTGGGCTGCCACCCGCGCCATTGTTGTCGAAGACCACGACGTCGAATGGCAGACTGGACGAGCTGTTCGCGTCCAGCCTGGCGAAGCAGGAGCACACCTGATCGATCGCGTTCGAGCCCGCGGGCAGGTCGAAGCGCATCACCATATAGGCAGGGCTCGACCCGTAGAAGTCGACGAAGGCGCCGTCGTCGTACACCAGGCCCAGCGCGCAGTCGGCTGACGCTTCCGCCACCGCCTCCGCCGCCGGGATTTCGATGTGGGACATCGTCGGCTCGGCGGCAGAAGCCGGCCAGCTGAGCAGTGCGAGTACGGTTACTGCAATCTTCAGTTTCATAAGGCTCCCTCCTGACCGCCGAATCTATGTCGCCCTCGGTTTACAGGTAAGCGCACTTACTACCCGGCGAACCGACGGAGACGCGTAGTAACTACGGGACTCCATCGAGCCGCCGGCCATGAGGCCTAACGCCTACACTTTGGCAGGGGTCTCGGGTGCAGCCGCACCAGGCTGCGCGCGATCGAGTCGTTCTCTCACCCTGTGCGCCAGTGCGCTCGGCGTGAACGGTTTCCGGAGCAACGCTGCGCCTTCGATCGCCTCGCGGAGATGACCGTCTTCCTCCGGGGCGGCACACATGTAGAGAATCGTGACCCCGGGGTGCACTGCACGCACGCGACCGGCAACGTCATTCCCGCTCGGGTCCGGAGTCGCACCTTCAATCAACAGCAGGTCGATCTGCTCCCTGCCCCGTCGTGCGATCAGTTCCATGGCCTCGGACACCGTGGCGGCTGCCAGGACGGTGTAGCCGAGTCGGCGCAGCAGTCCGGCAGCCATCTCGCGCAGGCCGCGATCGGCTTCGACGAACAATACCGTCTCCGTCCCCGACGGAAGCCCCGACGGTCTCGGCGGGGCAGCGACCGCCTCGTCGTCCCGTGGCAGATAGATCCGGAGAGTCGTTCCCTTACCCGGCTCGCTATCCACGATGATGTGTCCGCCAAACTGCTTGATGATGCCGTAGCAGCTCGAGAGTCCCAGGCCCGTCCCGTGCCCCACATCTTTCGTCGTGAAGAACGGCTCGAACATGCGCACCCTGACCGCAGGGCTCATTCCGACTCCGGTGTCCGTGATCGCGATCATTACGAAGTCTCCCGGAGGCAATTGAGGATCGGGACCCGATGCATCGTCGTCGGAGGTGACGTTTGATGTTTCGACGGTAAACGTTCCGCCTCCTGCCATCGCGTCGGCAGCGTTCGCGGCGAGGTTGACGAGCACCTCTTCCAGCTGGTCCGCATCGAATCTCGCGGCGTGCAGGAGGGGATCGAGAACGAGCCGGGTGCTCACACCGTTTCCCATGAGGATCTGTAAGGCGGGTTCCATCCGCCCGACGATCTCGTTCAGATCGTGTCGCTGGAGGTTCATCGTCTGCTTACGGCCATATGCGAGCAACTTTCGGGTCAGCACGGCGGCACGTGTCGCCGCTTCCCTGATTCTCGTCGCGTTCCTGACGAGCGGGCTTCCCGCGGGAAGCCCCGCCTGCACCAGCTCACTCTGTCCGGCGATGGCCATCAGGAGGCTGTTGAATTCGTGCGCGACGCCGCCCGCGAGCTTGCCGATCGCCTCCAGCTTCTGGCTTTGGAACAGCCGAGCCTCGAGCCTCTTGCGTTCGGTCAGATCGCGAATGATGGTGGAAAAGTATTCGAGTCCCCCGTCGGCGCCTCTGTGGGCGAGGATGACCTGGGAGGTGGCAATCTTCTGCCCGCTGCGCTGCAACAAGTCCGTCTCGCCACTCCACGTGCCTTCACGTGTCGCCGAGGGGAGCCCTTCGGTCAACGAAGGGTGCGTCGCGGGATCGGGAACAAAATCGGCGATCGTCCTTCGGCTGAGGTCCTCGCCGGGATCTACCCCGACCAATTTTCGGCCCGCCTGGTTGAGGTAAAGTAGGCGACCGGAGGGATCGGCGATGCCGACAAGATCGGTCGACGCTTCGACGATGGCGGCCAGACGGTCCCGCGTCGCCTCGGCCCGCTTGCGCGCGGTGATGTCCTCCGCCATCGACACCAGATAGTTCACCGAGCCATCGGACCGACGGAGGCATTTCGCCGAGATCCTGGTGTCGACGACTTCGCCGTCACCGCGGATGAACCGTTTGTCCAGCGAATAGTCGTCGATCTCTCCGGCAATGACGCGCTCGAACTGCGCGAGATCGGCGGCGAGGTCGTCCGGATGGGTCAGCTCCGCCCAGCTCCGCCGCAGCAGCTCATCGCGTTCGTAGCCCAGGATCTGGCAGAGCTCGTCGTTCACCTCGAGCATGCCCTTGTTAGGCGAACTGATGGCCATGCCGACCAGGCCGAGCTCGAAGTAGCTGCGAAATCGCTCCTCGCTCTCCCGCAGCTGGCTGGTCACGCGCTGCTGCTCGGTGATGTCGGTGGCGATCCCGGTGAGGTTGATCAGTTCCCCCGAGGCTCCGCGAACCTGGAAGGCGCGGGCACGAATCCATCGGATCTCGCCGTCCGGCCGGACGATACGGTACTCGATGTCGACGCTCGGCACGTCCGACGAGAGCCTGGCGAACTCGCCCCCAACGCGTTCCCGATCCTCTTCCAGGACGAATGTCGTCCATGCCAGGGGATTCGCGTGGAGGCTCGCCATGGATCTCCCCCAGATCCGCTCGAAGCCGGGACTGATGTAGCGCAGCTCGCGCAGGTCGGGCGAGCGGACCCAGAAAGCGTCGTCGATGTTGCCCGCCATCTGGTCGAACAGCTCCTGCTGACGGCGCAGTGCTTCCTCGACACGCTCGCGCTCGTCAGCTTCCTCGCGCAACGCGCGATTCAGGGCTTCCAGCTCGACGGTGCGCTGCCCGACCCTCGTCTCGAGCTCTTCATTCAGCTCGCGCAGAGACTTTGCCGCCTCGAGCCGTTCGCGGATGGCCGTTTCCCGCTCGGCGTTCCAGCGGCGAAGGCTGCGCACTGCGAAGAGCCAGGCAGCGAACGAGCACGCGACCGCGAGCAGATCGCCTCCGAGCGATACAAAAGCGACGCGGCGTCGAGCGGCCGCCTCGTCGGCGAGGTTCCGCCTCGCCGCTTCGGTGATCGCCTCGATGCTTTCGTCGAATACCGGCTCAAGGCGCGCATATTCGGCGCTGAAGACCAGTGCGCGAGCCGCGCTCGCGTCGCCTGCTCGAACCATGGCGAACGCGCGATTCTCCATCTCCACGAATCGGGCGCCCGACTCGTCGAGCCGCGCGAAGTCCGGGGCCATGGCGGGGTCGCTTGCCAGCGACTTCAACTCCAGCAGAGCGACCTGGATTTGCGGCTCGAATCGGCGGTAGCGCTCTTCCCACGTCGCATCGCCCGTGGTCGCGGCAAGCCGGACGGCGCTGCCTAACGCATCACCCAGACGGAGCACGTCCCCTCGAAGTTGCTCGATTCGAATCGACTCGTCGGTGGCAGCTTTCGCGTCGCGACTCAGAGAGAACGTCAGCCAGCCGAACCACGAGATCGACAGTACCGTCAGCGCGAGCGCCAGCGTGAGCAGCCCGAGCGGGACACGCGTGCCCGCGCCACCGGGAATGGCCCGAGGCTTTCGCACGCGACCTCCATTCAAGACGCCCCGTCCAGCAGCTCGCGCACCCGTCCGGCGAGCGCCGCGAGGGTGTAGGGTTTGGCCAGAAACGCCGTGCCCGGCTCGAACTCGTTGTTCTGCGCGATGATCTCGTCCGTATAGCCGGAGGTGAACAGAATCCTGATGCCGGGGTAGGTGGCCCTAAGCCAGTCAGCCATGACCTTGCCGTTCATGACGGGCATCGTGGCGTCCGTCAGAACGAGGCTGATCGACTGCCCCGTGTGCTCTCGAGCCACTCGAAGGCCGTCCTGCCCGTTGACCGCCAGGAGCACCTCGTAACCGAGAGACTCCATCACGGTGCCGACCATCTCCAGAACGGCGGGCTCGTCCTCGACCACCAGCAGCGTTTCCGTTCCGCGCGGCAGCGATTCCGATCGGGTTGGACGCGGAGGCTCCGCGGGTTCTCCCGCGACGCGGGGGAAGTAGACGCTGAAAGCCGTACCGCGGCCAGGCTCGCTTGCCACCTCGATGTGTGCGTTCGACTGCTGCGCGATCGTCCAACACGTTGCGAGCCCGAGGCCCGTCCCGTGCGACTTCGTCGTGAAGAAAGGCTCGAACAGATGCTGTTTGACCTGGTCGCTCATTCCGATACCCGTGTCGGTCACGGCGAGGACCAGGTAGTCGCCGTCAGTGAGTTTCGGATGCGCCTCGGCGTCGCCGCTTCCGATCGACAGCTCGCCGGTCGCGATGGTGAGCTTACCGCCGTCAGGCATGGCGTCGCGGGCATTGATCGCGAGATTCATGATCAGCTGCCCGACGTAACCGGAATCGGCCAGGATCCGCCCGTTGAGCGTCTTGGTCACGACAGCCAGTTCGATCGCCTCACCGATAAGGCGCCGCATCATCGTTGCCGTCGCGCTGACGAGCTCGTTGAGATCGAGCACGACGGGTTCCACCAGCTGCCCGCGACTGAAGACCAGCAGCTGCTTCGTAAGATCCCCGGCACGCTCCGCGGCGTGGTGAATCTCGTCGATGTATTTCCGACCCGGATCGTGGACGTCGAGCCTCTGTGTCATCAGCTCGGAATAGCTCATGATGACGGCGAGAAAATTGTTGAAGTCGTGGGCGATCCCGCACGCGAGCCTGCCGACGCCATCGAGCTTCTGCGCCTCGATGAACTGCGCCTCGAGCCGTTTGTTCTCCTTCTCCGACGCGTTCTTATCCGTCACGTCCTCGGCAATTCCGGTGAAGCGGCCAACATGGCCCTCCGCATCCTTCACGGGATAACTGCGCCCCCAGATCCAACGGATCTCTCCGTCCGGACGCAGGATGCGGAATTCTTCGTCGTATCCCCCCGACCGGTTCTCGCCGAAAGCGATTCCGGCCATCCGTTCGCGATCCTCCGCGTGGATGGAATCGACGAGCGAGTGGGGATCGTCGTAGAGGCTCTGGCAGGTGCGCCCCCAGATCGTCTCCCAGGCCGGGCTGACATAGACCACCGATCGGGTGTCGAGGTCGAAGATCCAGTAGACCTGCTCGAGGTGGTCCATGAGCTGTCGGAACTGCTCCTGAGCCTCCCGGCGCTCCGGTTCCAACAGCGGCGCAATGGTCCCCGGAACGACCAGAGTTGGATCGTATTCTGAGCTATTCGCCGACTGTTTCATGGCGCCTCGTCTCCTTCAGACGTGTCTCAAACCTAGACTCCGGATTGCCCGCCGAACAGAGCACTTACTACCCGAGGCAGGCAGGCGAGCCGGGTAATAAGTACGGGGTTGCCCAGGCCAGGCATCGCGGGCAGCGGGAAGGCGTCGACCTGAGACGCGCCAGCTGCGCCTCCGGCGCTCGAACCGTGCGTGTCGGCGCTCGTCTCGGCGCTCACGCGCCGAGCTAACCGTCGTTCGCCGCGTCGCGGCTCGCGCTCACGATCCATCCCGCAGGGGAGGAGTCAGGTCTAGAAACTGTACCTGGCCGCGCCAAAGCTACAACCGTGGCGTCGAGATACGTGAAGATGGCCGGATCGAAATCGACCTCGAAGACGAACGAGTTAGGCTTCGGCTTGATCACCGGGTACTTCGTCGCGCGGATCGCGGCACCCGGCGGAAGGTATGCAGTGGACTTCATGCTTTGATGGGTTCGTTGGCTATAGATCAAAGGACTTTGTTTCGAGCTCTTTGCGCACCTTCGCCAGGCGGCTCTCAAACCGGGTCCGGTCGTGCGGAGACTTGATCGTCCGGGCCGCCACTTCGGCGATGCCTTCCACGTGTTCCCAGAGCGCCTGTCGCCGAGTCGGGCTGCCCGCGAGACTGGCGATCGTTTGAAGCGCGCACAACATTCGCAACAGGATGGCAACGTTGCTTTCGGCGCTGCCTCGAATTTCATCGAACGATTCGGCCACCAGGCTGGCAAAGGTCTGCCCGATGGAGATCACCCGCAGTTCCCCGTGCTCATAGCGGCGCGATGAAGGGACTTCCCGGGAGGCCAGTCGCGCCAGAATCGCCGTCAAATAATCCACGCACATCACGGCCGTCGTGGTGTCGTTGATGCCGGGTGAGAGCGCGCGCAACGCCATATCCACGAGCTGGCGGATGCCGAACGCGCAATCCTGATGCACCGTGCGGAACCGGTCGATGCTGTAGGCCGCCCGCAGTGCAGCAATCATCTCCTGGTCCGGCGGGTTCTCCAGAGCGAGCGAGGCGAGCGTGGTGTTCTCGACCACAAACTCGCCGATGCCGCGGTCCATGCGCACGATGGTCTTGTGCTCCCGCGCCAACCGCAAGAGCGCCGCGTCATCCACGCTCTGCAGGTAGCCACTGCGCCTGGCCATGACGGCCTGCCAGTTCCGTGGCGGCAACGGGAGCAGGGACGGATCGGCTTCGTCAGCCATCGGCTCTTGTCCCAGTTTCTCCGGGAAAAGCCGGTCCACGGCTACCAGGGTTTCCTTCGCCACCGAGGCAATGATGCTCGAGGCCTGGATCGAAGACGCGATGTGATGAATGAAGAAAATGAGGGTCCCGACGCCGCCGATTGCCAGCACGACGCTGAACGCCACCGACAGGCTCGGAACAAATCCGCCCTCGTCGCCCCCGCGAATGGTGCGCAACACGATGAGGCAGTAAGCAAAAATGCCCGCGAAGATTCCGAGCACGACCTGCGTGACGCGGTCACTCATGAAGTTGCGCAGAATGCGTGACGTGTATTGGCTCGAAGCGAGAGCCAGGGTCACCAGGGTCATTGAGAACGTGACTCCCACCACGGTCATCATCGAGCCGGCAATGGTGGCCAGCATCCCGCGAGCGCCCGCCGCGCCGGCCCCGAACAGGCGTGGCCAGTCGGCCATCCAGTCCCGGCTCCCGAAGGAATCCACGTCAATCAAACCCACCGCAAGGACCGCGCTGAACGTGACGATCAACGACGGCAGAAACCAAAAGCTTGCGCGCAGATTGCCCCAGAGGCGGTTGAGTTTAGTCATGATTCAGCCTTACATGTTTACTGGCAAGCGAGCCGGCGAAGTTCATGCTTCGCTCCCCTCTTCCTCGCTCGGTTTTGAGCCACGGCTCACCAGCAAGAGGAAGAGATACCCGCCCAACGCGGCAATGAGCGATGCGGCAAGCACCCCGACCTTCGCTTCCTCAATCAGCAGGGTCTCGGAAAAGGCCAACCCGGTGATGAACAAGCTCACCGTGAAACCCACGCCGCCGATCAGTCCCGCACCGGTGATGTGCCGCCAGGCCACGCCGTCCGGCAGCGTCGCCCAACCCAGTCGAACCGCCAGCCATGCAAACCCGGTCACGCCCACTACTTTGCCGACTACCAGGCCCAGCATCACTCCCAACGTCACCGCACTGGTGAATGCCTGCCGGATGAACTCAGCGGAGAGCGCCACGCCGGCATTGACCAGGGCGAAAAACGGCAGAACCAGGTAACTCGTCCACGGATGAACCATGCGCTCCAGCCGCTCCAGCGGAGATTCCGTTTGGCGGGCCAGTTCCTGAATGCGCCCGAGCATGACCTCGCTCCGCTCCGAGTCCTCCCGGTCAAGCGAGTCGCGTACGTCCGGCAAGGTGTCCCGGACCGCCTCGACGAACGTGCTCTTGCGCCCCGCCGATCTCGCCGGAGTGATCGCGCCGAGAATCACACCGGCGATGGTGGCGTGAACGCCCGATTTAAGCATCGCTGCCCAAAAAATAACGGCCGGAAGCACATACGCCAGGCTCGAGCGAAACCCCAGCCAGCGCATCGCGAGCATCAGTCCCAGGATCGCGATCGCCAGCCCCATTGCCGGCAGGGAAAAGTGCACGGTGTAGTAGATCGCAATCACCAGGATCGAGCCGACGTCGTCGGCGATCGCGAAGGTGAGCAGGAAAATCCGCAGTTGCGAAGGCACGCGCTTGCCGAGCAGGGCGAGAATGGCGACAGCGAAAGCGATGTCCGTCGCCATCGGAATGCCCCAGCCCGCAACGCCTTTGCCTCCGAAGTTCAAGGCGAGATACAGTCCGGCCGGTAGAATCATGCCGCCCACCGCCGCCGCCACTGGCAGTGCTGCCTTGCGTGTGTCGGAAAGGTCGCCAAAGACCAGTTCGCGTTTGATCTCCAGCGCCACAACGAGAAAGAAAATGGCCATCAACCCGTCGTTGATCCAGTGCTCCAGGTCCATGGCGAGCGAGAAGGCACCGATTTGCAATGAGCCTGGCGTGTCGCGGAGGGCGAAATACGACTGACTCCACGGTGAGTTGGCCCACGCCAGAGCGACAATCGCACAGACGATCAGCAACGCGCCGCTGATCGTTTCACTGTAGATGAACCTCTCGGCCGGGAGCAGCACTTGCCGATTCAGGGGCGAGCCTTCGGCGCGAATCTGGCGCATCCCGCGGGTGCGCGGCGGGCCAGACGCTTTCGATGATTCGGGGTCGTTCATGAGGCGCCCTTGGGCGAATCAGATTTCGGCGGTGAATCTCGCACCGGTTTTTCAGAGGAAGAATGGTCGGGAGCACTTGGCAGGAGATTCTCCCCCTCTCGCAGCGGTTGAGCCTGGCGTGCCTGCTCATCCAGGACGGCAGCCTCGCTCTGCAACCCGCCTTCCGCTTTGGTGGACACGACATCGAGTTCTTCGGATGCCCCACCGGCTGAAAGTTGTGCTTCTGCCTGAGCGTCGGGCGTCGCAGCCAGCTTGCCGTCGAGCATGGTGATGGGAATGCCCTGCGGGAAGACCACCTCGCGAGCCTCGTCGGGCATCGAGATGCCGTGCTCTTGAAAGGCGCGTTTCACCAGCCGGATGACCGAAGAACGCACCTTCGCCCAACTGTGTTTTCGGCCATTGATCCAAAAATAAATCCGAAGGTTGACGGTCGCCTTTCCCAGGCTATCGACAAGCACCAATGGCTCGGGTTCGCTCAGCACCGCCGGATGGTTCGTCAGCACCAGGAGCGCGATTTCCTGCGCTTCGCTGATCGCATCGTCGTACCCGATGCCAATTTCGAAATGGTCGCGACGGTTGGAGTTGGTCGTGAAGTTGCGAAGATTGCTCTAGTAAACGCTGGCATTGGGACTCTGCACGAGGTTGCCATCCAGGGCCATCAGGATGGTGGTGCGCACGTTCAACTGCTGCACGTATCCGGTCACACCGGAAACCTCGACCAGGTCGCCCGTCTCGAACGGCCGCTGCATGCTCAGAAAAATGCTGGCCAGGAAATTCTCGGTGATGTCCCGGAAAGCGATACCCCCGGCCAGACCCACGAGACCGGTGCCCCCCACCACGGTCAACGCCAATTGGGTTAGGCCGGAGACTCGGAGCACGATATAGGTTCCC